>NZ_JARVSI010000001.1:0-304906 GCF_030209255.1 Pseudomonas sp. CFBP2511
TTATCGGTATTGGGACGAGAGCGAGAACCCGGCGTATCGGCTGTTTTTGGGCTGACGCCTGGACGCAGAGCGGGCTTCTATCCGAAGGGCGTGGGAGCGGACCGGGCGACGCTTCGCTTGTTCGCGAAGGGCTGCGAAGCGGCCCCAAAACAGGCCACCTCGGTTGCGTCTGATGTACCGTGTGTACCGGCTTTGCTGCCGGTTCCCGGCAGTTCGCGGACGAGCGAAGCGTCGCCCGGTCCGCACACATTATGTGTACGCACCTTATTGCGCAGGTGTGGGCTCGACTGGCGCTGGCGTGGTGCTTTCTGCAGGCTCCGCCGCTGGGGTGTCGATGGTTTCGGCCTTGAACGACGCAGGCTCGGTTGGCGCGGGCATGGGCTCACTTGCTGAAGGCGGCGTGGCAGGCTCTGCGGCGGGCTCGGTCTTGGGTGATGACTCCTTGGCTTCTGGTACCCGTTTGGCGGGCTCGGCCGCTTTGACCGGCGCCACAGCAGCAGGTGCTGCATCAGGCACGCCCAGATCAGCCTTGGGCTTCTCGACGATATGCGCTGCCTTTTTCACTTCCGGTGGCAGGAAGTTTTCCACCAGACCGAAAAAACGCTCATAAAACTTCGCCGAAGAAACCGTTTCGCTGGCGACCTTGACCATCGAGTCATCGGTAGAGCCTATCGGCATCGATACAGAGCCCAGCACGCCCACCCCGAGGCTTGCCGAGTTGTTGGTCTTCTTCAGTGCATAACGGTCCTGCAAAGCGTTGGCGAACATGGTGGCGCTGCCATCTTTCATGTCGGCCGCGCACACCAGATTGAAGCTGATCTCAATATGGGTATCACCGGTCTGTTGAAAACTCTTGCGGCCTGCGACCATTTTCGGATCGTTGCTGGTGATGATGTAGCCCTGACTCAGCAGAGCACGCCGCCCCGCCTCGCAATACGCCAGATCAGTCGCAGGATAACTGCGCGAGAAAGTCCCGGCGTCATCGAAGTGCTCATGGTCATAAATCGCCTGTTTGGGCGATGAACAGCCTGCTGCCATCAGCAGGACCGAAGTCCAGAATGCGGTACGAAGGGTCAATAGCTTAAACATCGAAAATCCTGAGGAAGGAAAAGACTGCCAGCAAGACTGCGAACTGGGAAATGGCGGTAAGTCTGCAACAAGGCAGACGTTGTATCAACGTACAGCGCAAAAGGATTTGGACATCCTACCTGATCCAGAGGACAGGCCGGATGCGTAACCGACCAAAACGCAGACAACAAAAAAGCGACCCTGAGGTCGCTTTTTTGTTTGCTTCAAGGAGTTCAAGGGCCTTGAAGCGGTGTATGGCGCAGCGGACGGGACTCGAACCCGCGACCCCCGGCGTGACAGGCCGGTATTCTAACCGACTGAACTACCGCTGCGTATCGCTGTAAACCTGTTTGAAACAAACCTTGTGTAGCTTGCTTCTGTACTCGTGATTGAAAGAGCCTTGTGCTTTTCAATCGCAGATCCGGCTAACCCGATCTGTACAAATATGGCGCAGCGGACGGGACTCGAACCCGCGACCCCCGGCGTGACAGGCCGGTATTCTAACCGACTGAACTACCGCTGCGCATTGTGGACTTGCGTCCTGTGTACTGCATTTGAAAGCCCTCATACTTCAGCTTTCAAACTCAACGATGGTGGGTGATGACGGGATCGAACCGCCGACCCGCTGCTTGTAAGGCAGCTGCTCTCCCAGCTGAGCTAATCACCCTTTGCTTCGTTGAGGCCGCGAAATTTACGCACCTAACGAACCTAAGTCAATAGCCTGATTGAAGTTTTTTAAAAAATCGCCTCAATCGCTAAACCGCTACCACACATCAAAAGCACAACAAGGAGCCAATCCCGGCAGACGGTGCGAAACGCCTCGGCACACTATTGGGCGTAGACCATCTTGCGGGTCATGCCGCCGTCGACCACAAATTCCTGCCCGGTAACGAAACCTGCATTTCGGGACAGCAGCCAGGCGACCATCGCCGCAACATCTTCCACCGTCCCTACCCTGCCAGCAGGATGCTGGGCGTGATCGGTCTCGGACAGCGGCTCGGCCCTTCGCAACGACGGGTCGCGCGCGTCGATCCAGCCCGGGCTGACGGCATTGACACGGATCTCCGGCCCCAGACTGATCGCCAGCGCATGCGTCAGGGCCATCAGACCGCCCTTGCTGGCCGCGTAGGCCTCGGTGTCGGCCTCGGACTGACGGGAGCGAGTGGACGTCAGGTTTACTATGCTGCCGCAGTGCGCACGCAGGTAAGGCGCGCAATGCTTGGCCAACAACATGGGGCCGCCAAGATTGACCGCCAGCACCCGATTCCAGTGCGATAGCTCAAGGCTTTCCAGCGTGGTGTTGTGTGGATCGGCGACCGCCGCATTGCACACCAGCGCGTCCAGACGACCGAACTGCCTGAGCACTTCGGCCACGCCGGCTGCGACCTGCTCTTCACTGGCGACGTCCATGCCAATGAACAGGGCGTTTTCACCCAGTACACTGGCCACTTTCGAGCCACGCGCATGGTCCAGATCAGTCAAAACAACTTGCCAGCCCTCGGCAATCAGCCACGCCGCAATACCCAGCCCGATGCCGCGAGCGGCCCCGGTCACCAGCGCGACACGCCCATTGTGGGTGCTGGCAAATTTCAGCGCCCACTCCTCGCCTTTCTCGCCACCGGTCGTGTGACTGGCCGTGTCACTCACAGCGCCGCCAGACCACGGGCCAGGTCAGCCTGCAGGTCAGCCACGTCTTCAAGACCTACAGCAACCCGAATCAGGCTGTCGCGAATACCTGCCGCCTCACGTTCTTGAGGCGCCAGACGGCCGTGGGACGTGGTGCTCGGGTGCGTAATCGTGGTCTTGGTGTCACCCAGATTGGCAGTAATGGAGATCAGCCGCGTAGCATCGATGAAGCGCCATGCGCCGTCCTTGCCACCCTTGACCTCAAAGCTCACCACAGCGCCAAAACCCTTTTGCTGACGTTTAGCCAGCTCATGCTGCGGATGGCTCTCGAGCCCTGCGTAGTGGACCTTTTCGATGCCGTCCTGCTGCTCGAGCCACTCGGCCAGCGCCTGGGCATTGGCGCAGTGCGCGCGCATCCGCAGGTTCAGGGTTTCGAGGCCCTTGAGGAAGATCCACGCATTGAAGGGGCTAAGCGTCGGCCCGGCGGTACGTAGAAAGCCCACCACTTCTTTCATCTGCTCGCTGCGACCGGCAACCACACCGCCCATGCAACGACCCTGGCCGTCGATGAACTTGGTGGCCGAGTGCACGACAATGTCGGCACCCAGCAGCAGCGGCTGCTGCAAGGCTGGCGTGCAGAAACAGTTGTCGACGATCAGCATCGCGCCCTTGGCGTGGGCAATCTCGGCCAGCGCAGCGATGTCCACCAGCTCGGCCAACGGGTTGGAAGGCGATTCGACGAACAACATTTTGGTGTTGGCCTTGATCGCCGCATTCCAACCGCTCAACTCTGCCAGCGGAACGTAATCCACCTCAATGCCGAAACGCTTGAAATATTTGTCGAACAGGCTGATGGTCGAGCCGAATACGCTGCGCGACACCAGCACATGATCACCGGCGCTGCACAAACTCATCACCACCGCCAGAGTTGCCGCCATACCTGTAGCGGTGGCAACGGCCTGCTCTGCGCCTTCCAGTGCGGCAATACGCTCTTCAAAGGAGCGTACGGTCGGGTTGGTGTAACGCGAATAGACGTTACCCGGCACCTCGCCTGCAAAACGCGCGGCAGCATCCGCGGCCGTGCGAAATACGTAGCTGGAGGTAAAGAACATGGGGTCGCCATGCTCACCTTCCGGGGTGCGGTGTTGCCCGGCACGTACGGCGAGGGTATCGAAACCCACGCCTTCAAGGTCGCTGTCCAGCCGACCTGCATCCCATTCCTGAGTCATGCCGCCCACTCCTTGTTCAATTAGTTGTTGTACAGATCGATGATCGCACTCACTGCCTGGGTCTTGATCTTGGAGGCGTCGTTGCGCGCGCTCTCGATCCTGTTCAGGTAGTGCTCGTCGATGTCACCGGTCACGTACTTGCCGTCGAAAACCGAGCAGTCGAAGTTGTCGATCTTGATCTTCTTGCTGCCACTGACCGCTTCGATCAGGTCATTCAGATCCTGATAGACCAGCCAGTCGGCACCGATGAGGTCGGCCACGTCCTGGGTGGAACGGTTGTGAGCGATCAGCTCGTGAGCACTCGGCATGTCGATGCCGTAGACGTTGGGGTAACGCACTGCCGGGGCAGCCGAACAGAAGTAGACATTCTTGGCACCGGCTTCGCGGGCCATCTGGATGATCTGCTTGCAGGTCGTGCCACGCACAATGGAGTCATCCACCAGCATCACATTCTTGCCGCGAAATTCCAGCTCGATTGCGTTGAGCTTCTGGCGAACAGACTTTTTGCGCGCTGCCTGACCCGGCATGATGAAGGTCCGACCGATGTAGCGGTTCTTGACGAAACCTTCGCGGAACTTGACGCCCAGGTGGTTGGCCAGTTCCAGCGCAGCGGTACGGCTGGTGTCTGGAATGGGGATGACCACATCGATGTCGTGATCCGGGCGCTCGCGCAGGATCTTGTCAGCCAGCTTCTCGCCCATGCGCAGACGCGCCTTGTAGACCGAGATGCCATCGATGATCGAGTCCGGACGTGCCAGATAGACGTGCTCGAAGATGCACGGCGCGTACTTGGGGTTGGCCGCACACTGACGGGTGTGCAGCTTGCCGTCTTCGGTGATGTAGACCGCTTCGCCCGGTGCCAGGTCGCGAATCAGGGTGAAGCCCAGCACGTCCAGCGAGACGCTTTCCGACGCGATCATGTACTCGACACCTTCGTCAGTATGACGCTGGCCGAACACGATAGGACGAATGGCATCCGGGTCACGGAAACCGACGATGCCGTAGCCGGTGATCATTGCCACGACCGCATAGCCGCCACGGCAGCGATGGTGCACGTCGGTCACGGCCGCGAAGATATCTTCTTCGGTCGGCTGCAACTTGCCGCGCACGGCCAGTTCATGGGCAAAAACGTTGAGCAGCACTTCCGAATCGGAATTGGTGTTCACATGGCGCAGGTCGGATTCGTAAATCTCCTTGGCCAGTTGCTCAACGTTGGTGAGGTTGCCGTTATGCGCCAACGTGATGCCGTAAGGCGAGTTGACGTAGAACGGCTGGGCTTCGGCCGAAGTCGAACTGCCCGCCGTTGGATAACGCACATGACCGATGCCCATATGCCCGACCAGGCGCTGCATATGGCGCTGATGAAACACATCACGCACCAATCCGTTGTCCTTGCGCAGGAATAACCGGCCATCGTGGCTGGTTACGATACCGGCAGCGTCCTGGCCGCGGTGCTGGAGGACGGTAAGCGCGTCATACAGCGCCTGATTGACGTTCGACTTGCCGACGATACCGACGATGCCACACATGCGACACAACCCCTACTTAGTGGAACTGGATTTACCGAGCACATCCTGCGGCAGTGTAGGCGGCAGGATCTGTTCCTTGAACGGCAGATCAGCGGGTACGCTGATGCCGCTGGCGAGCCACTTGCTGGACATCCCGAGAATCAGGTTTTTCGACCAGTCAGCGACGATGAGAAATTGCGGCACCAGCCTGGACTGCTGCCACCATTGATCCTGTTGTACCGGCCCCAGGCTCAATAGCCCTACCGCTACAACGACCAGCAGGCCTCCGCGCGCTGCGCCGAAGACCATACCCAGAAAGCGATCGGTCCCGGAAAGCCCAGTGACGCGAATCAGCTCGCCTATCAGAAAATTGACCATGGCGCCCACCAACAGGGTGGCGACGAAAAGGATGGTGCAGCTCGCTATGACGCGCGCCGAGGGTGTTTCTATGTAATTGACCAGATACTGCGACAGCCCTGCACCAAACATCCAGGCCACTACGCCTGCAATGATCCACGTCGTCAACGACAGTGCTTCTTTTACGAAGCCGCGTTTCAGACTGATCAGGGCGGAGATGGCGACAATTCCCAGAATTGCCCAGTCAACCGGAGTAAATGGCACGTTGCAGCCTGCAGACGGATAAGGCGGCGCATTTTAGCAGAGCGCCCGCCTGCCGGTAAGCAGCGATTACCGGCGGGAGGCATTTTCCTTCACGGCAGCGGCACCAGGTGCCGGACGGTCAGCCCCGTTCAGGCTGGAAGCGCACCACAATGCCCTTGAGCTTCTGCTGTTTGTCGAGCTGATCACGCAGGCGATCGGCTTCGGCGCGCTCTATCAACGGACCGACAAACACCCGGTTCACGCCATCAGCAGTACGAATATAGGCGTTGTAGCCC
This sequence comes from Pseudomonas sp. CFBP2511, assembly GCF_030209255.1. Classification (NCBI taxonomy): domain Bacteria; kingdom Pseudomonadati; phylum Pseudomonadota; class Gammaproteobacteria; order Pseudomonadales; family Pseudomonadaceae; genus Pseudomonas; species Pseudomonas sp. CFBP2511. Next base: position 6,328 of record NZ_JARVSI010000001.1, read on the forward strand.
TGGGTGCGCAGCGTCTTTTGCAGATTATCGGCATTGGCTCGATTGGACATGCTCGCCAGTTGAACCGACCAACTGATCGACAGACCGTTGGCATCTACCCCGGCAGGTGCGGCTGGCTTGGCAGGAGCCGGTGCCGGCGCAGTTGCCGCAGGCGCAGGCGCAGGCGCTGGTGCCGGCTTGGCCGCAGGCTTTGATGCAGGAGCCGTTGCCGGTGCAGTCGGGGCCGGTGCAATCGGCATGGCGGGTGGCTGATTGTTGCTACCCATGTCAGCGTCGCCCGGCACGGGCTCCTGAGGCAGGACCTGAGGCTCCGGAACCGGCACAGGATCGACCTTGACCTGTGAAACGGCAGGTGCGTGAGGAGCCGAAGGCGCTTCGACCTGAACCTGGCGCGTCTCATCTTCACGCGTGAACAGCATCGGCAGGAAGATGACCGCAACAGCGATCAGCACCAGCGCTCCGACCATTCGCTGCTTGACTACGTTATCCAGCAAAGCCATTTGCAGCTTCCTCATCGGTGTGCCGGGCCAACCATTCCAGAGCCTCGGCAACACAGTAAAAAGATCCGAACAGCAGAATTTCGTCATCGGGCGTGGCGTGCGCACACTGAGCGTCCAATGCCTGCGCAACACTCTGATAGGACGTCACGCGAGCGCCAAGGTTCTGCAATGCCGAATGCAAGTCTTCTGCCGGGCGACTGCGGGAGGTGGACAGCGGCGCAACGGCCCAGTCTGCAATAACCGGCGCCAGGTGCGCGACCACGCCATCAAGGTCCTTGTCGTTGAGCAGACCGAACACCGCAAAACGTTTGCCAGACACTGGCCGACGGGCGAGGCGTTGCTGCAGAAAGTGTGCAGCGTGCGGGTTATGGCCGACGTCGAGGAGCAAATTAAGCTGCTTGCCGTGCCAGCGCACCGTTCGGCGATCAAGACGACCGGCAAGCCGGGTCTGCGCAAGAACCTGCCCGATTGCATCTGTTTGGAGTGGATACCCCAGCAAGGCGAACGCTTGCAGCGCCAACGCGGCGTTCTGCATGGGGAGGTCGAGCAGTGGCAGGCCGCGCAGCTCTATCTGCTCACCATGAGCAACGCCGCGCCAGTCCCAGCTGTCGTCGCCTATCGAAAGGTCGAAGTCCCGACCGCGCAACAGCAATGGGCAGCCAAGCTCGTGGGCTTTCTCCAGCAGCGGTTCAGGGGGAGAAGGATCGCCACACAACGCCGGGCAGCCCGCACGGAAGATGCCGGCCTTCTCGAACGCGACTGACTCACGAGTATCACCCAGGTACTCGGTGTGATCGACGCCGATACTGGTGACCAGCGCCAGATCCGAATCGATCAGGTTTACTGCATCCAGACGGCCACCCAGCCCGACTTCCAGCACAACTGCGTCGAGCTGAGCCCGCTCGAACAGCCAGAACGCCGCCAGCGTGCCCATTTCAAAATACGTCAGGGTGACATCGCCACGCGCCGCTTCAACTGCCGCGAAGGCATCGCACAATTCAAGGTCGGTGGCCTCGACGCCCTGCACTTTTACCCGCTCGTTGTAGCGGATCAGGTGCGGAGAGCTGTAAACACCGACTTTAAGACCCTGGGCCTGCAACAAGGCAGCGACGAAGGCGCAGGTAGAGCCCTTGCCGTTGGTGCCCGTTACAGTGATTACCCGACGCGACGGGCGCATCAGGCCCATTTGCAGCGCTACCTGTCGCGACCGATCCAGGCCCATGTCGATGGCTGACGGATGCAGCTGTTCCAGGTAGGCGAGCCAGTCGCCCAGGGACGTAGGGGTCATATCGTGGTCGGTGCCGGCGGAACGATGATAGGTTCGATGACCGGTGCGACAAAGCGTGGCGTCGGCAGATTCATCATCTGCGCCAGCAGGTTGCCCAGACGCGGACGAAGCTCGCTACGCGCAATAATCATATCGATGGCACCGTGGTCCAGCAGGAACTCGCTGCGCTGGAAGCCTTCGGGCAGTTTTTCGCGGACGGTCTGTTCGATAACGCGCGGGCCGGCAAAACCGATCAGTGCTTTGGGCTCGGCAACGATCACGTCGCCCAGCATGGCCAGACTGGCAGAAACGCCGCCGTAGACAGGGTCGGTCAACACCGAGATGAACGGCAGCCCTTCTTCACGAAGACGTGCCAGAACAGCCGAAGTCTTGGCCATCTGCATCAAGGAGATCAGTGCTTCCTGCATCCGCGCACCACCGGAGGCGGCGAAGCAGATCATCGGGCAGCGGTTTTCCAGTGCATAGTTGGCAGCACGGACGAAACGCTCGCCGACGATGGCGCCCATCGAGCCGCCCATGAACGAGAACTCGAATGCCGAAGCGACGACCGGCATGCCCAGCAAGGTGCCGCTCATGGAAATCAGCGCGTCCTTTTCACCGGTCTGCTTCTGTGCAGCCGTCAGGCGGTCCTTGTACTTCTTGCCGTCACGAAATTTCAGACGGTCTACCGGCTCCAGATCGACTCCCAGTTCTTCACGGCCGTCGACATCCAGAAAGATGTTCAGGCGTGCGCGTGCGCCGATGCGCATGTGGTGGTTGCACTTGGGGCAGACGTCCAGGGTCTTTTCCAGCTCCGGGCGATAGAGCACGGCATCACAGGACGGGCATTTGTGCCAGAGGCCTTCGGGTACCGAGCTCTTCTTGACCTCGGAACGCATGATCGATGGGATCAGCTTGTCTACCAACCAGTTGCTCATGCTTTATATCTCCAGTACCGGTGTGGCTCGAACGACTGACAAACTACACGCCAGCCGCATGCCCTCGGATAAATTCGTGTGTGGACGATGATGAAAGGGCAGCGATCGGCACATGGCCAGACCTGCACACCCCTCACCCCGGTTTTTCACAATGACGGCGTTGCGCATCGGCACCACCGCTTACTTGATTCGACCCGCGAGTCTTGCGGCGGGAACAGGCTTATGGACGGCGGCCGAACAACAACCGTCACATCAGGTGCCGTGCACCGCACTCATGAATGCCAGGATCTTTTCCCGATCCTTGATGCCCTTGCTCTTTTCAACTCCGCCGCTGACATCCACAGCGTAGGGCCGGACCTGAGCAATGGCCTGCGCCACATTGGCCGAGGTCAGGCCACCTGCCAGTATGACCGGCTTGTCCAGGTCGTCCGGAATCAACGCCCAGTCGAAGGTTTCGCCCGTACCGCCGGGCACGCCTTCTACGTAGGTGTCGAGCAGTACGCCGCGCGCATTGCGGTAAGTCCGGCACGCCTGGGCAATGTCATCACCGGCCTTGACCCGCAGCGCCTTGATGTACGGGCGATGATAACCGTCGCATTCCTCTGGTGTTTCGTCGCCGTGAAACTGCAGCATGTCCAGCGCAACCGCATCCAGCGTCTCGTTGAGCTCGCAGCGGCTGGCATTGACGAACAGGCCGACAGTGGTAATGAACGGCGGCAGCGCGGCGATGATCGCGCGAGCCTGCAGCACCGTCACTGCGCGCGGGCTTTTGGGGTAAAACACCAGACCGATCGCGTCGGCCCCCGCCTCGGCCGCAGCCAACGCATCTTCTATGCGGGTAATCCCGCAGATCTTGCTGCGAACGGCTGACATATCGTGAAAACCTCAGACCTTTCGGAAAGTCCCGGATGTTAGCAAATGCTGCTCGGGTCGTCAGCCGTCCAATTCTGTAAAGCCTGTAAGAAAGTGCGGACCGATGTAGCGCTCGGGTAACGGAAATTCGTCACGGTACTCGACCTGAACCAGGTACAGACCATACGGATGAGCCGTCACTCCGCCGGTACGCCGAACGCGGCTTTCAAGCACATCACGCGCCCATTCGACCGGGCGCTCACCGGCCCCGATAGTCATCAGTACGCCGGCGATATTGCGCACCATGTGGTGCAAAAAGGCATTGGCGCGTACATCGATCACGATCATCTTGCCGTGCCGGGTCACGCGCAGGTGGTGCAACTGTTTGATCGGCGACTTGGCTTGGCACTGACCGGCACGAAAGGCGCTGAAGTCATGCGTCCCCACCAGATACTCCGCCGCCTGCGCCATGCGCTCGACGTCCAGCGGGCGGTGGTTCCAGGTAATTTCCTGATTCAGGTGCGCCGGGCGGATCTGATCGTTGTAGATCACGTAGCGATAACGACGGGCGATGGCTTTGAAGCGCGCATGAAACGTGGCAGGCATAACCCTGGCCCACGACACGCTGACGTCGTGAGGCAGGTTGATGTTGGCGCCCATGACCCAGGCTTTCAGTGAACGCTCGGCCTGGGTATCGAAATGCACCACCTGCCCGCAGGCGTGCACGCCCGCGTCTGTACGCCCGGCACACATCAGCGAGACGGGCGAGGCCGCAACCTTGGACAACGCATTTTCAAGGGTTTCCTGCACCGTCAGCACACCGGAGGCCTGGCGCTGCCAGCCGCAATAGCGCGAGCCTTTGTACTCGACGCCCAACGCGATTCGGGAAAAGCCCTCGGCAGCCATTTCGGCAACCGGGTTATCTATGTTCGCCAAAATGCTACAGCCTATCGGTTCGCGAAAAGTCGGCCATTATACGGTCGCAAAAAAAACACGCCACTCAAGCCGGGCGACTGAAACGCAAACGGCCGCAGAGGCGGCCGTTTGCAGGTTGAAACCGGTGCAATCACGCCAGCCGCGAAAGCATCTCCCGCGCTTCGCTTTTCTGCCCGTCATCGCCCTCGGTGACCACTTCATCAAGAATGTCACGAGCACCGTCCGCATCACCCATGTCGATGTAGGCACGCGCCAGATCGAGCTTGGTTGCCGCTTCGTCGGTACCGGCCATGAAGTCGAAGTCCGGCTCGTCATCCAGTGCCGCTGCATCTTCGGCGGTGAACCTTGGCTCATCCAGTGGCGGATGCTCAAGATTTTGCGCAAGACGGTCCAGTTCGGCGTTGACGTCGTCGATTTCGGTGGCGAACGCCTGGCTGGCCTGATCGGTTTCAATCTCGTCTGCCAGCGAAAGATCGAAGTCTTCGGGAAGCTCCAGATCGTCGCTGATCGGCGGTACAGGCTTTGTTTCGCCCAGATCAAGCGGCTCACTGCCAAGGCCCAGCAGGAAGTCGTCCTCGTTCTTGAGCGCAGGATCCTCTTCGGAAAGATCCAGGTCAAAATCGGCAAGGTCTTCAGGCGTCGTCGCGGCCCGGGCCTCTTCCTGCTGCTGCATGATCGACTCGAAGCTCAACGGCTCATCGTCAGGCACCGCCGACAGCGCGGGCTCGTCCAGCATCAGATCATCAAGATTGTCGACCGTGGAGACTTGCGGCGTGGTCGTTTCATCGAACTCGTCCAGGCTCAGATCAAAGTCATGATCGAACGGGTCCTCTTCCTCGACAGGCGCAGCGGCCAGCGGCTCGGGCTCAGGGACCACAACAGGTTCAGGCTCGGCAACCGGCTCAGGCGGCTGTTCAGCCGAGTCATCGGCCAGCAACTCTTCTACATATTTGGCATCAAGCTCCGCCGCCAATGCAGCCGCACTGGCTGCTACTGCCGCGGCGGCAACTGCAGGGGCAGCCGACGCAGGTGCAGAGGCAGGTTCAGAAGCCTGCGGCGCGACCGGCAAGACAACCGGTGCAACAGGCTTCAGGGTCGAGTGACGTTCTTCCAGCTGCTCGACCTCAGCTTCACGCTTTCCCGCAGCCACCAGCTTGCGCTCATGCGCGGCGTAGGCTTTGTTATTGCCTTGTTCAGCATAGATTTCCATCAGCTTGAGGCGAATATCATCGCGCGCCGGATCGTCCTTGACCGCTTCCTCGAGCAGTTCGACAGCCTGATTCATGCGCCCGTAAGCAATATGGATCTCGGCCTGCACCAGCGGATCAGCCGAACGCTCGCGAGCAGCGGCGGCTCCGGCAGCAGCACCTGCGCCCATACGAACATTGGGCGGCGGCACGTCAAGCCCGTCGAAGCTGGCTTGCGGTGCGTCCATGTCCATGTCTGAAACGAAATCGGATTCTTCAGCCAGCGCTCGTGCCATGCGCTTGTGTTTTTCGGCTTCCGCTTTCGCCGCACGACGACGCGCCAGAAACAACAACAGCAAGGCCAGAATCAACAACGCAGCACCGCCGATCAACCCAAGCAATATCGGGTTGTCGAGTGCCTTTTGCAGCATGTCGTCATCTTCGGTAGCGGCCACACGCTCAACGGCCAGTGGCTGATCCGCCGCAGGTGTTGCAACCTGGGCAGCACCTGCCGGCAACGCGTCTTCCGGGGCGATTTCGCCAGCCGGCTTGACCGGAGCACCATTGGCATCGACCAGCGAAGCAGGCACTGCCGCATTGGCCGGGGTCGTAGCTTCAGGGGTTGCTGCCACAGGCGGAACCGCTGCTCCGGCAGCCTGCATTTTGGCCAGTTGACCGTTTTTCAGCTCGATCAGACGCTGTAGCTTGTCAAGCTGGCTTTGCAGGTCGTTCATGCGGCTTTTCAGCTCGGCATTGTCACGGCGCGTGGTATCGAGCGCTTCCTGTGCCACGGCCAGCTTATTGCCCAGGTCAGCGTCGCCCGCCCCACCTTTGGCGGCCGGTTTGCCACCTGCCGAGACCAGGCTGAGATTATCGGAAGTATCAACCTTTGAAGGCGCCGCACCGGCCCGATCACGCCGGGTGGCATCGACCTGACGCGTACCGGTCGGCAAACGCCGACCTTCACGCCAGGCGCTGTATTGACGGGAAACTTCGGCAATCGCCTGCGGCTGTGGCAGTGCGGTGGTCTGCTGCGGGGTCGGCAGGCGCAGCACCTGCCCCTTTTTCAGGCGGTTGATGTTGCCGCCCATGAAAGCATCCGGATTCAGCGCCTGAATCGCCAGCATGGTTTGCTGAACAGTCCCACCGGTACGCACCTTCGCGGCAATTTCCCACAGGGTATCGTTGTTGGCGGTGACGTATTGAGCCTGCTTGTCAGCGGCAGGTGCCGGCACTGCAGCGGGGGTGGCGGCAGGTGCGGGGGCTGGAGCCGGGGCCTGGGGTGCCGCTGCCTCTGTTGACGGTGCCACTGTCGCCAGTTGCGCAGGCGCTGCCGGGGCCGCTGCTGGCGCGGGGGCCGGAGCGGCTGCCGCTGCAGCGGCTTCAGGCGAATACTTCGGCGGGTCGAGCAGAAGGCTGTAGTCACGCACCAACCGGCCATTGGGCCAGAGCACTTGAACCAGAAACTTCACATATGGGACGCGCACAGGCTTGCTGGAGGTAATCCGCAAGACGCTTCTGCCGTTGGGGTCGATCACCGGGGTGAACGTCAGGTCGTTAAGCAGTTCCTGGCGGGAGACACCCAACTGCGCAAAATCGGCCGTGGTTGCAAGGCTCGGCACAACTTGCGCTGCGTTGAGCCCCTGCGCATCGGTCAACTCGATTTCCGCTACCAATGGCTGATTCAGGGTCGACTTGACCGACAATTCCCCGAGCCCCAGCGCCTGCGCCATACCCGATGACAGCGCTGAAGCCGCAGCGATTGCTAATACCAGTTTACGAACCTGAACCATAGCCCATCCCTTGTTTAAAGATTCCCCGACATCCGGAGAGGTAGTCCTGCATTTGGGTGTAAGGCGTGTCGCCACTTAAACAATCATTCAAATTGTTGCCAAGTATCTTTTACACATAGTCTTTTATCAACAATTCGCCAACCTGCACAGCATTGAGCGCCGCGCCTTTGCGCACGTTGTCGCAGGTCAGCCACAGATTGAGTTGCTCAGGATCATCTGTTCCGGCCCGGACCCGCCCGACGTAGACCACATCCTGACCGACTGCATCGCCAACCGGCGTCGGGTAATCACCCGCATCGACCAGCTCGATCCCGGCAGCGGACTCAAGCGCGGCGTTGACTGCCACCACATCAACCGGCCCGCCAGTGCGCAGCGCTACCGTGAAACTGTCACCAAAGAACACCGGCACCTGAATGCAGGTGGCCGATACTTTGAGCGAAGGCAGCGCCAACAGTTCGCGCAACTCGTCAACCAGGCGTTTTTCCAGCGACAAATGACCCGACTCATCCGGCTTGCCCACTTGGGCAAGTACGTTGAAGGCCATCTGGCGATCAAAAAAGCGTGTTTCCAGCGGGCGCACGTTCAGCAGTTCAGTGGTCTGGCGCGCCAGCTCACTGACACCTTCACGTCCCAACGCAGACACTGCCAGGCAGGCCGTTACCGCTACAGACTGAATATCGAGCAGCGCGCGCAACGGGGCCAGCGCCAACGCAACCGCCGTGGCAGACGCACTCGGGCTGGCAACCAGGTGGGGCGCGACGCCGCAAGTGTTCAAAAGCGTAGCATTGATTTCCGGCACGACATTGGGAGCCTGTGCGGACGGGAATGCGCCCGAGAGGTCTATCACCGAGCAGCCTGCCGCGATCGCCTTTTCAGCGTAGCTGCGGCTGATGGCCGGGCCTGCGGCAAAAAATGCCAGCCGGACCTGGCTGAAATCGAACGCATCGACTTCACGCACACGCACGTTCTTGCCGCGAAACGGCACTGAATGGCCGGCTGATTCGATACTGGCCAGCAAGTGCAGATTGCCCACCGGAAAATGACGTTCCTCCAGAACCTGAACAACGGTTTCGCCGACAGTGCCGGTCGCGCCGACTACGGCGATATCAAAGGACTGGCTCATGCAAAAACCTCAGGAAAATCAGGGAGCGGCACTTTAACTGTCGCACCGCCAACAGGCAATTCAAGGGAATAAAAAGCCATGTATTTCAAGGCTCAAGACCTATTGGAAAGAATACACCGTGACTCCAGACGCCCAGCCACTGCTGCCCGTCGAGTTCACGGGAGACGGCCAGCTCGACCATCTGATAGAAAACGTTGCGATGAATCAGCGCTTCAAGGTTGTTGCGCACATGAATATAAGGTGCCGGCTCCTGAGTGTCGGGGTCGATAAACACCCGCAACAGATGATCCGGCCCGGCCTCGGCCTGATCCTCGACATTGGTCGAAAAACGCAACACCTGCCCTTCCCCCTCGCCTTGCACCTCAAGGCTGATCGCGACAAACGGCGCGTCATCGACCTTGATGCCAACCTTTTCTACCGGGGTAATCAGGAAATAGTCATCGCCGTCGCGGCGCATGATGGTGGAGAACAGCCTGACCATCGGCTTGCGACCGATCGGCGTGCCCTGGTAGTACCAGGTGCCGTCGCGGGCGATACGCATGTCGATATCGCCACAGAAATCCGGGTTCCACAGATGCACAGGCGGCAACCCCTTGGTTTTGGGGATCTGCGCAAACAGATCACCTGCCTTGCCTGATTCGGTCATTCTTACTCCTTGACGGGGTTTAGCGTTCGACGCCTAACAAGGTACGAGCGTAGTCCTCAAGTGGCGGGCCGAGCAAATCTTCGGGGTTTGTGTCGTAAAGCGTCAGCAATCCGCCACGGCTGCGAATACGCGCGCTGTCAATGAGGTAGCGGGTGCTGGTCTCGATCAGCATCAGTTGGATGACGCCGCTGTCGACGCCCAGGCGATCCACCGCTTCCTGGTCGGACCACTGATCCCCGTTGCCGATGCGATCGTCAGCCTTGGCGAAACGGGTGTAGAGCAAATAATGCGCGCCGGCACTGCGCGCCTCGACCATGGCCTCATCCAGCCCCAGCGGCGCACGGGCACGACGGACCATCGGGAAGTATTCGATAAAGCCTTTGAACGCTTCTTCAGCCACCACGTTAGGGCGCGGGTAAGCCCTGCCTGGCGGCACGAATGCACCCTGGGCGATGTAAATGAACGAGTCAGGCTGCACGCGCCAGTTGGCAGTGCGGCGGGTACTGCTGTGGTCGAGCAGGCCTGCATCGCTGAATTGCTCGCGAACACCTTCACCCATGTCACTGACTTTCATGCAGCCGCTCAACGCCAAAAGCGTGAGCAGCAGAATCAGGCTACGCATCATCCCCTCCCAGATGCCGGTGACGGAAAACCGGCGAATGGTCGTCGGATGCAGCTTCCGCGCCATCTCTGACGCAGCCAGCAGCAAAGTATTGAGCAGGTGTTCCGGACCGGACTGACGCCTTATCAGACGTCAGGGTCAGGCTTGGGCTCTGCAGGGACGTCGGTGTCGCGCTTGCGCTTGTTGCCCATGCGTACGCCGATGTCCATGAGGAAATTGAAGAAGCCTTCCTGATCTTCCAGCACGTTGCTCCAGAACGGCGAGTGGTACAGCGCAACCGCGCCGTGCACCAGCGCCCAAGCGGCACAGTAGTGGTAGTAAGGCGGGACGTCTTCGAGTTTGCCTTCGGTGATGCGACCTTTGATCAGCAGCGTCAGGTGCTCGAAGTTGGAGGCGCGGATCTTGTGCAGCTCCTCGACCAGCTCAGGCACTTGATTGCCCTTGACCACCTTTTCTTCCAGGCGATCAAACAGGCGGTAGCGCTGAGGATCACGCATGCGGAATTCGAAATAGGCACGCGAAAGCGCCTCTTTGTCCTTGTCGACATCGGCAGAATGCAGCAGCTCATTCAAATCCCGCTCGTAGTCGAGCATCAGGCGCAGGTAGATTTCCGCCTTGGACTTGAAGTGCTTGTAGATGGTGCCTTTGCCAATGCCGACGGCGTCCGCAATCATTTCGACAGTGACGCTGTCTTCGCCCTGCTCCAGGAACAGCTTGAGCGCGGTGTCGAGAATTTCCTGCTCACGGCGGCGAAATTCACGGACCTTACGAGGTTCTTTCTGCATAAGGAGGTCTGTCAGGATCGAAATCGAAGCCGGGTATTATGCCCAATCGGCGCTAAATTGCACGGATCATCCATCTTTATGACCTATACGAACACTTCAGGACGCAAATCGACGCCATCCTACGACGCAGGCAACGCAGGTGAGACGGCGACAAATTCCAGGTATCCGCTGATCACGACGTAGAGGGTGAAATAGGCAAAGATCAGCGCCGAGGCAATGTAGGACCAGCGCAACATCTTTTCGCCCATAAAACGCCCGCCTTGATGAGCCAGTGCGCACAGCGAGATCGACCAGACGACACCCGCCACAACGAACCCGGCGAGAAAGGTCGAGGCGCTGAGCAGATCAGAGCCTTGCCGAGCGATGAGCGCACCGCCGACGGCAGCGAACCAGAGGATGGCGCTAGGTGACGACATCGCCAGAAAGATCCCGCGCAGGAAAAGCGACAGGCTGGATTTGTCCGACTGGACCTCCTGATTATCGAGACCGGCACTGACCGTCGTAGCGCTCATGACCATCTTGAAACAAAACCAGGCCAGCACCGCAGTTCCGCCGAGCCAGAGCACATAGCGCACGGCTTCATACTGGAGCAGCACCGCCATGCCGAGCATGGCCAGAATCGCATACGCCAGATCGCCGACGCAGGTCCCCAGCCCCAGCCATAAGCCCTTGGCAAAACCGCGCTGCATCGACAGCGTGATCATGGCGATATTGGCCAGACCTATGTCCAGGCATAACGACAGACTCAACAGAAAACCGTTGGAAAACTCCACCTGACAACTCCGGGCAAACGCTGAAAACCCTTGGCACACTGACCCCTTCGCTGCACGCTCTGAAGACGCGCAAGTGCTTTTCGAGGACTCAAGAAGCGCTTTGGTATTCCAAAACTGTTTAAAAAACGACCAAAAGACACTGGACGGCGGCCCGTCCTGAGCAATACTTATAAGCGCTGACGCGTCATATCCCCCAAATGACTCGCCAGTGGAGGTGCCAATGGATCAGCGCACCTTTGTTTTACTCCTAATGGTCTTAACCCGGCTTCACCCCCCAGAATCCGGGTTTTTTTTGCCTGCGATTCAGCCGCTATCGTTTTACGGGGCAATCAGCGCTGAAGGTGCGCCAACGGGAAAAGGCGGGCGAAGTTGGCGGTGGTCTGTTCGGCGAAACGCTCATAGCTTTCGCCACGCAGCATCGCCAGAAACTCAGCCACTTCACGCACGTATTGCGGCAGATTCGGCTTGCCCCGATAAGGGATCGGGGCAAGATACGGAGAGTCTGTCTCGACCAGCAGGCGATCGGCAGGCACCTGCCTGGCCACGTCACGCAGGGCGTCGGCATTGCGAAAGGTGACGATGCCCGAAAGCGAGATGTAATAGCCCATGTCCAGCGCGGCTTTGGCCATGTCCCAGTCTTCGGTGAAACAATGCAGCACGCCCGCCTGGGGCAGCGCCGCTTCTCGCAAAAGGCTCAGTGTGTCGGCGCGCGCGCCACGGGTGTGGATGATCACCGGCTTGGCGGTCACGCTGGCCGCTTCCAGGTGCACGCGAAAAGACGCCTGCTGCAGCTCGGCGGCTTCGGGCTCGTAGTGGTAGTCCAGACCGGTTTCACCAATGGCCACCACACGCGGGTGATCCAGCTCCTTGAGCAACCAGTCCAGCGGCGGCATCTCACCCGGTTTCACGTCCAGCGGATGAATGCCGACCGAGCAATCAACGTCGGCATAACGATCGGCAAGTGCCTTGACCGCACCTGCGTTGTCAGCGCTGACGCCTATGCATAGAAAATGCCCGACCCCCCTGCCCCGCGCTGCCTCAAGGGCTGCATCGAGGGAACCGTTGTGCTGGGTGAGATCGAGACGATCAAGGTGACAATGGGAATCTACAAGCATGGGCTGAAAAACAACTACATCGTGTGGGTCGGACGATCGGACTTGAGAGCGCCGACCAGGTGAGTTTCGATCAGGTTGCGTGCGGTGTTGTCGCCGTCATTGAACTGCACGCCGACGCCAGCAGTGCGGTTGCCCTGTGCACCCTTGGGCGTGATCCAGGTTACGCGCCCGGCTACCGGAACCTTCTCCGGCTCGTCCATCAGATTGAGCAGCATGAACACCTCGTCGCCCAGCTTGTAGCTCTTGCTGGTGGGGATGAACAGCCCGCCATTTCTGATGAACGGCATGTAGGCGGCGTACAGCACGGATTTGTCCTTGATGGTCAGGGACAGAATGCCATTACGTGGACCTGTGCTCAGCGGCAAACTCATGACAACACCTCGACGTTTCCGAATACTGCGGAGTCTACGCCTGTCCCGGCAACCCTGCCCACTGCACCAGCAATGCTTCGAGCAGCAATACCCGGTTAAGGTTGGCCTTGGACATGACTTTCTGTCGTTGCGCCAACACCCAGTCCTGAATATCCAGCACCTTGCCGCGCGTCGACTTCTGCGCAAGGTATTGCACAACCTTGCGCATGTCACCCAGACCAAGGCCCTCTTCATCCTGCGTCATCTGATAGCGCAGGATCAAATGCGACCAGTCACAGAACCAGTCAAACAGCAGCAACAGCGGAATGTCTTTCCAGCCTTCAGCCAACTGAGTGGCCGATTGTTGCTGCTTGAGCAGCTTCTTGACCCCCTCCACTACCAGCGCACGCTGTTCGCGAACGCCTTGGGCGTGAAGCGACACCGCCAACAGCGGCGAGCCGGCGGCCAGTGTCAGCAGTTCGAAGCGTTCTTCGGCTGTGCAATCAGGCAAGGCGCCGCTCAGCCAGTCCAGGCTCATCTGCTCGCCTGGCAGTGGGCAGGCTTGCTGCACACAGCGACTTTTGACGGTTGGCAACAAGCGGCTTGGCTGATGGCTGACCAGCAGCAGGACGGTATTGCCCGACGGCTCTTCGAGGCTTTTCAACAGGGCGTTAGCGGCATTGACGTTCATCGCCTCCACCGGTTCGACGAGCACCACCTTGCGCCCGCCCATCTGTGCGGTCTGCACGACAAAGCTGACCAGATCACGCACCTGATCGACCTTGATCGGCTTATCGGCCTCTTCGGGCTCCAGCACGTAATTGTCCGGATGGCTGCCGGCCACCAGCAACAGGCAGGACTTGCAGTGCCCACAGGCCTCAAGCCCTTCGGGTGCCCTGCACAGCAAGCTGGCCATCAGGCGCTCGGCCAATGCCCGCTTGCCGATACCTGCCGGGCCATGCAACAGATAAGCGTGAGCGTGCTGCGCACGACCGGCCATCTGCTGCCAGAGTGATTCCTGCCAGGGGTAGGCCTCAGCCACGTTGCAGCTCCAGCAACTCAGGCAGCAGCTTATCGAGCGAAGCCTGCACGTCAGCCAGACTTTGCGCGGCATCCACCAGGCGATAGCGCGCGGGTTCAGCCTTCGCACGATTCAGGTAGGTGCTGCGCACAGCGTCGAAGAAAGCTCGGCCCTCCTGCTCGAAACGATCCAGCCGCCCCCGTGCCGCAGCGCGTGACAAGCCGATTTCCACCGGCAGATCGAACACCAGCGTCAGGTCCGGGCGCAGGTCGCCTTGAACAAACTGTTCCAGCGCTGCGATACGCTCGTGAGACAGGCCACGCCCACCCCCTTGGTAGGCGTAGGTTGCGTCTTGTTTCGCCTTTTGTATAAATGTAAACACAGTGCTATTATCTACCCAAATAAACAAATGTAAACATGGCTGCAGAGGGGGTGTGTATACCCCTACAGCCCAGGGAGAACAAGGCGTGAGAACAATATTGGGACTGGCAGCCAAGGCTCGCTCAGGGAAGGACACCACGGCCCATCTCCTGCTAAACGACAGTAGGGTAGCGGCATTCGCCCTCGCTAATCCACTCAAAGTGGGTTGCCAGGCATTATTCGGTTTGTCTGAGGACGAAGCTTGGGCGGACGAATACAAAGAGCGACAGATCCCTTTATGGGGGATATCACCCCGAGAGTTCTTCCAACAGGTTGGCACTGAGTGGATGCGAGGTCGCGATACGAACCACTGGCTCAAGCGTGCAGAGAAAGAGATCAATCCGCCTGTGGGCCAGGAGCACTTGACCACCCCGCCTGACCTGACCTTGGCTGACGCCCCGTTCCGGCTGGCCGCCCAATCATTCTTCAATTTCACCTCGCATCAAGTCTGGGAGGCGGCCCACTTTGAAATCGTCGATCCATACTGGGGCCTCAGCCCTAAGCAGGCTGTAGCGTTCTTGGAGCAGCGCGCACTTGAGTTCGACCCCGACTTTTACCGCAAGCGTTCGGTACGCCCGGTACAGCCCCCTAGAGCCCTCCCTGCCCTGCCACGAACAGCTGCTGTCATCGTTATCACCGACATCCGCTTCGAAAACGAAGCCGCCTTCCTGAGGAACCATCACGGGGTTATCTGGCACATCGTCCGGCCGGGCGTACAACTGGTAAATGCTCATTCCTCCGAAGCTGGTATCGAGCGAAAGCCGGAAGACATTGTGATCATGAACGACGGTTCCCTTGACCAGCTGGAGCAACGGGTCGAATCCGCATGGCAACAGCTCGTTTCAACGCTGCCAGATCCTAGCGAATCGCTCCCTGTAAGCATCCCTGGAAAGGGGGAAAAGTGATCATGTCAGATCTCACCGATTACCTAGACGAAAAAATCACGAGCCTGAAAAGCCAGCCAGTTCCATGCCGCTTTCGCCAGCACCCCGCATGGGATCGCGAGTTGCCTATGTGTAAGGCTCTGGACTTTATGTTCAAGCACTACGCGGGCAGTCGTTCCGCTTCCAACGGGTATCTATTATTAACCGCCATTGAAGTATTGATGACGGTTGTTCAGCAGCATAACCGCGTCAATCCTCCGGGCCTTGCTGTTACCCGCTACGAACACATTACGTCAGATTTATTCTCGCGCTATATCCATCACATTCAGGCAAACAAAATTCCTATCGCTTATGCCGAGCGACTAAAGACGGCAATGATCGCGGCTGCCAAGGAGACCGGCAAGCTCCCAATGATTATGCTTCCCATTGTTCCCCAGAGGCCCAAGAAAGAAACGGAGCCTTTAGAGCCAGAAACGTTTGAGCAATTGGAGACCGCCCTACGGCTGCACACGGACAGTCTCTATGCAAAATTGGAATTTCGCAAAATCGTTGATGCCAGCGAACCCTACACAATGCTTGAGATCGACTCGTACGCTTACCCGGAGATCACACGCGAGCAGGTATTGGGATTCTGCAAGTACAACGAACATCATGGGTGGAGCGAGAAGTTAAGGAAACAAGCGATAAGTGCTGCGAAACGGTGTAATGATCCAACAGTCAATGCGATTGCACAGGCGGGCGGGGACGCACGTGCAACCCTAGTTGCGATTGCAAAAGGAGAGCCTGAAATCCAACCTGTTAGCACCGTTGACGTTGGAAAGCATCCTGGGCCTGGCGCATGGAGTCCAGAACTACCCCGCCTGCTAAAAACCTTGCTTACCCACGGCTTTCCTTTTGAGATGCCCTTAGAGGTTGCCGCCGAGCAGTACGCGAACATTAACGCCGTGCGGTACACCTACCGTGACGACTTGATTTCCATGGTCATGTATCGACTCAAGAGGGTCAATTGGCACGAAGACACCGTCAAGCTGCCTTTTCTGGACGACCTGCTGGGGCTTTACTATCCCACTGAACTAGACATGACAGTTTTGGTGCTGTTCATCATGCTCCAGAGCGGATGGAACAAAGAGACAGTGCTTGCCATTGATAAGGACAACTTTGAGCACGCGCTAACGGCCACGATTGAGGATTCGCTGCGAGTAGTATTTTCGGAAAAGCAGAAATCCCAGAGCAACGACAAGCCGTATCTAAAGCCGCAAAGACACAATGCGCCGACTTCCAACAAAGATCCCTACTCGATCTACAACCTCATCCGCCTGTCCAAGCATTTGGCCAGGCCGCTTATGAAGTATGAGTACGATTACATTCCACGGAGCGAAACCAAGCAAAGCCTGAACCCCCTGTACCTCTGCATCCGCGATCATGCAGAGTGGTCAATGAAAGGGGGAAGGCACACCTCCATCGCGAATCCCAAGGCTTTCCGCGTCGGCGTGAAATACGTGCTTGAGAAATACGAGATCATGGAAAAGGGGGAGCGTCTTAGCGGTGCTCAGGATATCACTCGCCGCCTAAGGCCGACCTGGACGACGTACAAGAAGAAAACACATCCCATGTCGATGCTGTCTCGCATCAGCCTTGGCCACAAAGACCAGTCAACCACTGACATTTATTACGACAATCACTCGCAAGCCCAGACTGAACGCTTCAAGCGTCTGCGAGTAGAGCTTGAGGAGATCCTTGAGCTGCTGCGGGCACGTCAATTCAAAGGCCTGCTGCCCGATCACGCTCAAGAGCAGGCAAGCTCTGTCCTGAAGATTTTCCACATTCCGGGTCACAGCCGCCCCATGTGGGCATGTAGCGATCAAACAAAGCCCGACTGGGCAGGCTCACAAATCATCCGTGAAGAAGGCCGTAAGTGCTTTGAGTTGGATCAATGCATTTTCTGCAGCAGGGTCTGGCTCTTCGAAGACTCGCTCCCCTACCTGATCGAGCGTATGAGCCAGCTCATGCAAGAACTGGAAGAGATGGACGATTACATCTTTTCTTCGCGGGTATCGAGTGAGATCAAGGCCATCGAGTTCGTCTTAGACAACTGGCCAAAAGAAAAAGAAGAAGCCATGACCGATGCAGAGAACTTCCAGCGGTTGAACAAGCCACTTCTGCCACGCAATCTCAATAGTCTAAAACTCATTTTTGAAAGCGAGTCTCTCGATGTCTGATCTAACCCTGGAAGAACTTGAACGCGAATTGGGCTTGGACGTTGAGGACGCACGCAGCGAAAACAAAGACGACATTGATGAAATGTTCAAAGAGTTGGATCTCACTGAACTTTTAGTGCGTGGCACTCTCAAGTACAAGCTCCTGTATGGGGATGGGGATTTCTCAGTCTCTGAAAACTCAAACTACCAGTCGGCAGTGTGGTCGCTCCCTAGCGGAAAACACCGGCACCCGAACAATATTAAGTTTGATCGAGTGGTTCCCGGCTCCAACGACTTGAAGCGGGCCTTGGTGTTCCACATGCTGCCTGAAAACGCATTCATGGGCAACATACGCTCTTACCAAACCTCAACAGTTGGAGCCAACCAATACTCCATCCTAGAGAAATACATTTTCTTAGATAACCTCATTGATGCCACACCAGATGGCATTCGAGCAATTTCTGCTATTCTAATCAACAAGGCGCTGGACAAAGCCCGAGAGCAGGACAAGAAATCCCACTACTTTTGCCTATTTAAGTTTGTCATGTTGTGGACGTCACTTTCAAATCACGACATGATACCAGACGACTTAAAATTGTCAGTCACTCTTGGCGAACTGGACACAGTCGAACGCAAACAGGACGTAGTGAATGTTTACACGGGCAGCATGGAAAGTTGGGTCGCATTTTCTGAAGAAGACCTGGAATTGCTCCTTGACTACGCCCTATTCTGGACGGAAAAAGCATTGCCTGCGCTGATAAATGTAAAAGAGTTCGTACTCGAAAAAGGTTACACGCGAAACAAAGGCACTATCACCAACTATACCTACCCAACCGATGCGGAAAAAGTGTTGACCATTTCCATTGATGGTCAAAAGGTCATGGCACCCTCTATCAGAGTTCGAGACCATGAGGGAAGGACATTCTATATGACCTCTTGGCGCCGCAGCTATAACACAGCCATGGACAGGGTACGCAACTCGATTTTCATCCTCCTTGCCCTAGTGACCGGGGCGAGGAAGGGCGAGCTTGCCACTCTTCGTTCTCCTGACATATACAAAGACAAGATAGGCGATTACTGGGTCAATATCACCCGCTGGAAAACGTCTAAAGACCCCAACTATCATGGCGATACTGAAGCCCTTCCGCTACCGAGGTTTATCGGGGAGACAATCGAACTCTATTCTGAAGCCCAGAAGGCAAATCCGGAGATCGACCGCCCCTACCTGTTCCAGGCAAATGAAAGCTACCGAAAGGTGGAGCGTGCCACCCCTGGCTTGATCAACATCCTGCTCACCCAGCTCAACAATGAGATCCCTGTAGAGCGGCTGCACCCCCATCGCTTCCGCAAAACAATTGCCGAAATTTTGATCAACCGCGACGAGCGCAATATCGAGCTCATCCGGGCCTTGTTCGGGCATAAGAGCTACGCGATGACGCTGAAGTACATCGCCCGCAATCCTCTGATGGTCAGAGCGGTAGCCGTGGCGATCGAGCAGAATTACGCCAAGGATTTCCATCAACTCATCGCCGACATCAAATACGGGCGCTACTCCGGCTTAGCCGGCTCGCGGATTGCAGAGCAAGTCAAGGCCAGACCTGATGAGTTCACTGGCGGGCAGATGAAAGCTTCAGTGACGGTTTATATCTCGCACCTTCTGAAGGCCGGAGAGCCTATCTACGTTCGGCGGACTGCGATCGGTTCATATTGCGTCACGGGCGAAGATTACACGCCAAGCAACCTTCCTCCCTGCATCGTAGAGTCCTGGAAGCCGGGTGATGCTTTGATCCCAAATCCCGGCAACTGCCAAGTCGAATGCAGCAAGCTGGTGCTGGTAGCAAAGGCCAAGACCGCGTTGGAAGAGAACATCGTTTTCTACACCGCAATTTTGGAGAATCCACACAACAAGCTCAATGCCAAGGCTGAACAGGAACTCAACAGGCGGGTGGCTGCCAGCAAGCATCACCTGCAGAACCTGATGATGAACAGGCTTCAGATTCCTTTGACCACTAATTCGGGTCAAAAAATGGTTGGGGTCGAGCAACGAAGCAGTATCATCGTCAAATCGGGGGAAAGCGCATGATCGTCAATGCGACCCGTGAGCGCTTGATCAAAATCATTGCAGAGCGCCAATTAGCAGGCAATGGTGCAAGGATTAAGCTTTCAGATGTGGCAGAAGAAGCTGGTATCAGTCGCCAAGCGTTCAACCGATACTATGGTGATTTGAAGCCATACATTAAAGGCGAGAAAAAAATTGGAGAGCTCATGGCTGACTCTCCTGACATCGCGCTCTCGGACTTTTTAGTTAAGAGTCAGGCCAGGATTGAAGAGCTCGAAGCTTCTCTCGCTGAGCAGCAAGAAGAACATGCACTACTGATGGAAAAAACCCTGATTAGCCATATCACTACGCTGATGAATAATGACATTGCATTCTTCAATGCGGATAAAATCCGCTCAAAATTTGAAGCCCAGTCATTACAGGTCGATAACCTTGCTAACAAAGGGCTCAGACTTGAAGCCGAACTGGCGCTAGAAAGAATGAATAGCCTATTAACTAGCAGACATTTGCCTCTCAAGGAAGCTCGCGGCAAGATCACTGTGGTTGACATAGACATTGATTCGATTTTCAAGGACTACGCAAAGCATAATAGCCTAGAAAAATACAATACTGAAAAATTACAATTAATAAAAACCACGACAACAAGAATCACTAAGCTTTCAAAAGGCGACGACACCATGATAGTGTTGTTCCTTGAGCGATATGTTTCACAATTCAAGATATTCGCTGAGAAATATGAAGCCCCATTATCTCAGAATGTATTATTGGTTAGACTGCCATTGTTCAGACGATCGGAATACCTGCGTTTTTTGGCAGCGATTGAGACTTCCAACGAGGTCATAGCTTATCTCCCGAGCTGTATATCAGCCGCTGAAAAGCAAGCCCAGCGCAGCTTCTACGCGCGCATGGTTCCCGAATTTGAGCTGAATGAAGCCGACTCCGCCGATCCGGTGAAGTTAGAGCAAGGCTTCAATCGTATTGTCCAGCAAAAAATTAGGCAGGGTGATTGATGATTTCGATAAAACGGAAGGAACTCACCTACGTAACCACTGATTTGAGCACAACAGTCTCGCACTGTGTTCTGATTGCATCCCATAAAAAAAAGCAAATATTGCTCAGCCACCCAAACTTATATCTATACAGTACGACGCGCAAGTCTATTGCCACATCAAAGCGTTATGCAAGCATCATACTGATGTTTTACCGCTATTTGTCTACGGAGCCACATTTTGCTAATGTGGATATTGGCCAGTATCATGTCATTGCTAACAATAGGGATATCCGGCGATGGAAAGTCCAGCGACAGGTCGACCGCGTGGCCAAGGGATCATTACGACCGACCACAGAAACAACCTCAAATGACGCGACGATACTGCTTTTTTTCTTTCGCTGGCTTAAGGACAATCATTTCATCACCGATGTCGATGTGGCACTTAAGACATGGGAAGCGAAGTTCAAGAATCCAAATATGCTGAACTATATCCAGCGCAAAGCAAACGCGAGCATTGACAGCCGCAATATCGACACCCTAGACAGGGAAAGTAGGCAGAAGGTCTCGCGGGATTTGATTACAAATAAAGAAATTGAAACGCTTATCAAAGCCTACCGCGACCCTGTTTATCCAGCCATGTTCTTATTGGCGCTGGGCACTGCAATGCGGCCGATGGACTTATGTAAAGTCCCATATATCGGAAACGGCGACAACAAGCACATCCTGCCATTCTCAGAAATGCAGAAATCGAAGAAATCGAAGAAAACCGTCAGTTACGAGGTAACGGCCAGCAAGGGAAACAAATCCAGGGGCATTGTTGTAAACATTTCAGACCTTGAAGCCCTTGAGAAAACGTACATCAGTGAACATTATTTTGCACGGCGAGAGCTTTACAAGCAACGATTTGGTCATGACTGCCCCCTAGACGTGCTGTTTCTAAACTCGCGTGGCATCCCGGTTACCCCACACATGGTGGCGACACGCACTTATGTGGCTAAGCAGCGTGCGATGCAAGACGACCCCGAGTTCCGGCCTCACTTGTCATTCTACGAAACGAGACATTGGTGGCCAACCAAATACTTGATTGAGTTCTTTGGCGACAAACTCATGACCGAGTATGCCGATGGCTACATTCAAGCCGCAGCTCAGGCGTTGGCTGACCAGATGGGGCACGCATCGCCCGAAACGACCTATAAATTCTACGTAGACATGGCACGGGTCATCATGGATGCTCATAGCGGGCGAGTTCAGGAGCTCATCACAGCACCGTCTCGCAGTGTTCTAGAGTTCCTGCACCTATTTGAAGAGGACAAACTTAAGCACATTGTCCAGTCCATGGAGACAGACGACGAGGAGTTCTAACAGGCCTTTCGTCTATTCCAGCGTGAGCCCAACTGCCGATTGCCGCACCCGCTCTCATCATATTCTACCAAATACCCAATACCTGGCGTCCTGTCCCAAGGGCGCCACTGCACGACGGGGCCTTCGTCCCCACAGCCGCAGACGTCCCCTCTCTGTTAGTTCAAGGGCTCTACCGCAAGCGCCATCACCGTCTCTGTGACCTCGTGAAAGATGCAGCGGCAAATTATGCTGGTCTACTCTCCCTCAGGAAAAACAATGGCAAAATACCTGCCATGTCGGCCTCCCGCTGCCAATCGCAATACCATTTGACCCCTCCCTCAAACAAGCTTTCCTAAGGGCATACATGTCGCTGTTCAGAAAACTCTTCCCTGCAAACCGCCCCTCAGAACCCGTCAGCTACCAGGCCCAGTTTTCTGATGCGCTGAAGAGAACCAAGCAGTTGGGGCTGGAGCTTCCTCACTTCACTCCAACGCCCAAACGATACCTGAGCGGGGAAAATGCAGCTGACATCGGCCGATGCTGGATTGATACCTTTCCGAACGAACGACCCGAGGCCTTCGCAGGCAAATGTTTCCAGGCCACAGGAGCGATTCAGGCACCGCTCGAAGACCTGCTAGGTATTCCTTTGTATTTTACCTTGGGGTGGGTGCAGTTCGAGGGACGACCCGTTTTTCATACGCCAACCGACAAGCTCAAACCCATGCTCAAGCAAAATTTGAGCTTTCAGCAGGTCAACCTGCATGCTTGGTTGACGCTGCCGAGCCACGAGATTATCGATTTGACCTTTCTCACGACGGTTGGGGTTGTGAATAATGTTCCTGACTTCATCGGCAGAGCATGCGTCTCCCACCCGGATGACCTTCCAGAAGCAATCATCTACCACCCGCAGTTGGTAGGCGGTGACTTTTTGAAAAAGACAGGGGTGTTACTGGAAGCAAGGGTATTTCTTTAACCTGCAACCACCCGCGCATGAAAGGCCTCGTTGCGTCCATTTTGTTCATGGCCCATCTGAGAACCTCAGCGAGCTAGAAGATCAGGCCAGTTCCGCCTCACCCCAGCGCACATGCCCATGCCCACTGATGGACGTCAGCACTAGCCCATGCTAGCCTCAGGCCATAGCGATCTACCTGGATCGCGCGGTCGGCACGCAAAGCTACTAGCACAGGTTGCACCCCCCTTCTTTGCACGCATTCGACAATGGTCAGCGGGCAGCCGACACTCTGACGTTGGAGAATTGCATGCGCGTCCCCGTATACCCTTCAGATCTTGAATCGCAGAAAGGCTTCAAGCGAATTGCCAAGGTGCTGAGCCGGGATTGGAAAGGCCCACATCCGCTCAACCTGTCACTGGCAAGAGAAATTCTCGCCCACGCTTTTGGGTACGCTGATTATCACGACGTGACCATGTCAGCAAAGACATGTCAGCCAGGGGCGTTTGCGCCATCTGAGGCTGAAGTGCAAAACGCTATCGAGCGCGCGGTCATCGAGGTTGGCCAAGGGAATGCTGCCATGTCCATTTCCTTGGATAACCTGCAGCAGTTGGTAAAGTCGCTTCCCCTGCATGCGTTGATCGCACTGAAACGTTCACCGACGGCCTCCTCATTAGCCCCGTCGCCTTCTGTAGCGACAGCCACCGATAGGTCGTATCTGGCTGAGCAAGCTGTTAGCTATCAGCAGCCAGCGCCTAAGACGGGCGCCGAAGCGGTCGATGGGTCGAGCAACCGACCGCTCCTTTCCGTATCGGAGCTTCAATCCATTGTTCGAGTCGTTGAGCAATCTGGCAAATTACGTGACATGGCGTTACTGGCGTTTATGCTATCAGGACTGCGCAGGAATGAATTCATCGCGCTCAAAGCTGGTCAGGTGTCAGTCTCAGCCCAAGCGCCTGGACAACCCTGGATTGCGCAGGCTCGGTTTAAAGTGCATAAAGCTCGCGGCCATCAAGAACAAAGCCGCTTATTGCACACCAGTTTCATGGCGTTGCCTGCTGCCGCGATCATGCAAAACTATATGCGCTCGGAGCAATTCAGAAACGACGACTATCTGTTCCCCTCCCGCAACGACCCCAAGCAACCTATGACCGCCTATGAGCTTGATCGTATCTGCGAAGCATGGTCAGTCTTGGCGAAACTTAGGGCCCGACGCTTTTCGGCAAGCAGCATTCGCCGCCTGATGGCTGATCAGAGAACTACACCATTGGATTTTTCGGAAATGTTTGGGCATAAGTCGCACTCGTCCACAATTGGCTACATCGAGAGCCTCCTGCCCAAATTGGGCAAGGCAGATATCTAGGCTAACTCATGCGGCACTTTCCCCCGCATAGGTCTGATTAGCCCATACATCCAAGCGCGCCCCTGTGGGACGGCTATTGTAAACCAGGCCAACGACAAAGCCGCTGTCTTGGCCCCGCAGGCGTCCATCCTCATGCCTGCGGTCGTGCCGGCCTGCGTGCTCACTTTGCCTGTTTGCTTGCAAACCATGACATGCGCTCAAATGGCTGCCTTGCTGGGACGGTACTGACCGAGGGGTCATGCTGAACGCGACTTGGGGAGACTATCGCTGGTACGTTTCCAACTGCTCGCACATACCACTGACTGAGGTGCCCTTCATGGCCAATACGATCGACGATCCGCTTCCCGTGATACAGCCCCCGAGCCCGCAGCAAAACTGCCTACCGGTTTGCGGAACGATGCCGCTGTACATGGGCGTGATCACCCTTAGAAAGGATGAGGCAACGTCGCCCCCCCTACCCGACTCAACTGACCAGCCAACCTTCATTTAATGGTCTACAGCCGAAGGTTGATCAATAGCCAAGCGGCTTTACGTAAGCTTCGACCTAGACGTTTCGCCCTCTGTGAAGATCCACATGGAACCTGTATGGAGACCCTCAACATGCCAAGGCGACTTACAACTCAAGAATTTGACTCGATGATGCATGAGTTCGACATGGCCGGTGAATGGATGTGTAAGCAACTCGTTCAGAAACGTGTGCAGTCACAGCTCGCTGGGCCTGAGCCGTTGAGTCAGGCCGCCGATTCAATAACAAGATCTGAGGACACGTGACTCTAGGAATAGCTATCTGAGCATGGCCAGCCGAGTTATCTGCAATGCAATGAGCAGTGCATTAGCATTCGCGCCTCGGGGATGTTGAGCATGGCTCCTTCTGGGTGGGTTGACGGTCACGCTTCATACCCAGCATTCCTGCAAGGTGCCAAGCGCCTCGCTGTCACGAGCGCTTAGCAACAATCAACAATCAACAATCACGGAGCATGTAGCAGTCCGCAGCCGCTCTGCTACGCTGGTTTCAACCCAAGTGCGCGTACAGGATATCTTCATGCTCAACAACGTCAGGTTCGACCTTTCCGACTATCTGATCCATTTTTTCAGGGACGTCGACCAGAGCAGTACTGACGGCATACTTTTCCCAGAACACGCTCGGTTTAACAACGTTGCAGAGTCCGAGATTCTAGACTCGCTGTTTCTCATGCGCTGCGCGCTACGCCACCACAAGGTCTTTGCAACGTGGTCGTATCGTAATGAGCGACCCACAGTTTATGGTCGCTCACCTGCAGTTTGTTTCACCGATATGCCGTTGGCCGCCTTCGTTCAATCCAGCAATGAGCGTCTGGCGCGCGGCGAAAAAGTTGGTCGGTATGCGTTCATGTTCCCTAAGGCTGCGATGTTCAGCGTAGGTGCTCGCCCCGCGATTTATGGTTTGAGCCAAGACGCTTGGGAACGCCACGGCGTTCGCCCGTTTCGAGTTCTTGAGACTGATCTGCTTCCATTGGCTGAGCAGTACCGCTACGTCGCCTACAGCATTGGAGACGACAAAACGATTGACTGGACGCATGAGCGAGAATGGCGATGGCCGTACAGAGGGGAACAGTCGCATTTCGAGCCAGGTGGATATAACAATCTGGTCGAAAGCTTGGAGGAAATGCCAGGGCTAGACTTAGAGAGCACGCCCATCAGTGGGATGGGCGTGTTGGTTCAGGATCGCGAAGATGTGCAGAAAATTGTTTATGACATCCTAACCCTGGTAGACGCCGAAATTATCCATCGGTCGATGTTCAGCTTCGTGATACCGCTGTGCGACGTAGAGCAGCATGGCAGCATCATGGATCCAGGCCGCGTATCCAAGCTGATCAATGAACACTTAGTTGATCTGGCTCCCTACTTCTCCATCGCAGAAAATCGAGTAGACGAGATCAATTGCCAGGTCGATGACATTATTGAAACGATTTTCGCATCAGTTGGCCATGAGCCGAAGGATCGAGACGACGGCTTTGGAAAGTCGTGGGTGTGGATTCCGGACAACGGCTCTGAGCTAGTTAGGGCGCTTTGTGCCACAGACAGGATCATTGTCAGTACCGAAGGCCGGTACCTGCTTGATATAGCCGATTTCGATTCGTTCCCTGAGGGTTTCGAGGAGCACTACTGCAAAAAAGTTGCGCAGCGTTTGGCTGCTCAGTACAGGGTCAACGCCACGCATTTCACTGTGCGCAACAGCCTGAGCTGCGACGGCATACCTTTCTACACGGGTTTTCACGACGATCATCCGTTCTATAACCACACCAGAATTTACGATTAGCGTCTGGTGATCGAGGGGCCTTGTACGCTCAGGCCCCCTTCCTGACCAAACCTTCAAATCCCTCCTAACGTTCGAGTTTTGCATGCTCAAGAACGCGCCGTTTGCCGGTGCCAGACATGTATTCAACATGCAGATCATGGCAGCCGACGATAACGGCAAGGAGCTCACGACCGTCGAGTCGATCAACAGCGAGTATCTGCCACTCCCTAAGGTCTATTGAAGACGGCGTCGGGTGATTCTGAGGATGCGTATGCCACTCCCCTATATATCGCACCAACCCGTTGCTTTCCTTCCAGCGTTTCATTGCTAGGCGATGATGAAAGTAAGGCATGCGCTCGAAAAGAAACCGGAAGCGTCTGTCCCAGAAAGAGGGTTCAGTGGCTTCAGTAATTTCCAAATGCTCGCCGCGAACGTGGCCCAGTAATATCCCCCCTGCTTCCTTCGAGTCGATGCCATCCTGGATGTATCGACTGAAGACTTCCAAAGGCTGCTGATTCACGTACACCAACTGCTCCGTTCCAGGCACCACCCAGGTCTTCACGAACGGCATGCAGGACATTCCGCAAAAGGCAGCGGCGAGCAATCCGGGGTTGCTAGCTCGTAGCTGTAGTCGGTTAACCGAGTAGAAAGCGCAGGCCACAGTTTGCCTGCAACCCATGCCAGAGCGGTATCTAATGCCAAGGCAGCAGCTTGAATCGATACAGATGCAGGAAACGGGACATACAGCCCTTCACATCCCTGCCCTGCGAATATAGGCGGCACACCCCCAACGACCGGCAACAGGCTGCCTCGGCTGTTAGCTTGCGTGAGGCATCGATAGCAACCTTGTTCTGGACGTTGCTTGATCAGGGTGCGCACAGCGACACCCGCGCCTTCGATCCAGACGTGCAAGGTTGGACAGGATGCAGCCTTGGCAAGCCAATGTCCGAACGCCTCCTCCCCTGTGGCATCAATAATCAAATCCAAGCCGGCTAAATTTACATCCTTGGCATCGCTGGAAAAGTGGGCCACTTTCGCAGTTGGCATCGCGCCGCCCAGCTCTTCGGCCATTGCAGTTGCTTTACCTTGGAAGAGTTGGTTGAAGCCCAGTCGATGTCGACCGAGATTCTGAGGCATCAGCGTGTCGTTATCGATCAGCACCAGTTCACCACCGCCCGTTCCAGCGCCGGCCTTGACGAGCATCTCAGCGAGAAATCCGCCGATGGTGCCGCACCCAATCATCCCGATGCGCTTGCCTGAAAAGGTTGTCCGACCCGGGATATTGCGCTGGCTTAAATATGCGTCATCAAGTCGGAGCATCGTAAGAAGAGTGACAGCGCATTCAAAGATGGGAAGACGCTGATCAGTCGAACGTTGATCATTGGGTCGGTTGGCCTGAAGGTCGTGCACAAGAAAACCGTAGCTGTATCCAGTCTTTTGAGACTCGATGACGACCATGACATTCGGCTGCCCATCTCGGTACGCCGCGGTGATTCTGTCGCGAATTTTGCGGCGGCACGCATCGTCCAGCTCTGCTTGCCAGTCGAGAATATGACCGACTGTTTTTGGCGGCCAATTTTTTTGAAGTGGTCTCGGCGCCACGGTGGACGTGATCATCTCAACCCGCGTGTAGAACTCCAAAATCTTTCGGCGTGCATGCGTAAACTTGAGCCGGCTTCTCTCGACATCGTCGGTAAGCACATAAAACTTGCTGTCCGACAGTTGAAGCACATTCAGTGAGCCGGACGAGCGACGATCAACATCATAAAAGCAGTACGCGCCTTCCCAGTAGATGAAGAACTCCTCTTGCAAATCGTCCTTCATTTTCCCGGCGATAATTTCCTCCAGTACCTCAGTCGCCTGGAGCAGCGACGTCCGGGTTTGCCTTACCGGGTCGTAGATGTCTATGACCTCGGTTCCCGGCGCTGCGTAGCATAGATATCCGTTCGGGCTCAGGTGAGGCACAAGGTTCGGTAGTGGCTTAGGCACACCGGTCACCCATAATTTCAAAGGACGTTCGAACGCGCGATCAATCCACACCTCGCACTGAACAGTCCCCTGAGTGGAGGTAGTCAATTCTCCGGCCATTGCCAGCCAACTTGGATTCGGCTGGGGTTCTACCTTGATAAATCCCCATCCGATCATATGGCGCAACACTTCGGGCATGGAATCCATACGTCAGCCTGCCTTGGTGCGTTTCACAGGCTCCGGCGGGCCCGCGAGAGGGGCGATCGCAGCCATGGAAGCTGGCATGCCTTCAGGATTGGACTTCATGCGGTGAGGCGCATACGGGAACCGGTCGCCCAACATGCTGTGCACCCAGTTGTAGGCTGTCTGCGCATCCGCTGCATCAATAGCGCCTTGCAGGTACTTCGCAAATTCTTGGAACAGCTCTACGGCCTCCGCGATCGCCTCTTTGGGCATGTGAGCCGTGAGCGACGCTTCGGGATCGATGGGGCTCTGGACGCCGTTGCGAAGTGCATCCGAAATGCCCTTAACCACGTTCAGCAGAGCCCGGTCATCGCGCTTGTCAAAGTACTCGAAGAGAGGACATGCTGCTGCCATTAGCAGGATTGAACTAGGGCCTTTGTCTTCCCACTGCTTGTCACGAAAGGCCTTCAGGTAACGAACCACCCGAATGAGTTGGTCGCCCTTTTCCTGGCATTCGCGCTTGAACCAGTTTTTCATCGCCATCGGATCAGACTTACGCCAACCCTGCTTGAGGTCGGCCAACAATATCTTGTCCGAGGGCAAGGTCTTCCAGCTGTCGCGCTCAGAATTAATCGCACTGTCAAACGTTGCGTGGCCACGGCTTTCCATGCTGGCTTTGATCAGCTTGAACAACGTGTCTGGAATCACATACAGGGGAAGGTCAATGTGAGCATAGGGAGAGATCGTGACCCTGACACAGGTATCCTTACTCTCGGTGCACCACCCTCTTTCGGCACACATCGGCCCGAGCACGTCGATGACCGCGTCGAAGAACAAGCTGATCGCGAGCTTAGGACTGCTCTCCTCGCGCATGACACTCAGCGGAAGGTAGACGCCATCGTCGATATCGGACTGCTGAGGCGGCGTTGTGCAAGGGCTGTTGAGGGTTTTGTACGCACGCGATCCCTGGATGTAGAACCGTGGCTCACAGATTTCACCTTCAAGCCCTTTCTCACTGAGTACGCGAGGCAGGTCAGCTTTCAGGGCTTCGCGAATATCTTGACGCGCCCCATCAATTTCGGCCAGCTCATTGGACTTAAGGTCGAGTTCATCAAGGAAGCAGGCTTCCCCAGTAGTCGTGAATAGCAAGGGACTAAAATTTGGCATGACGCCTCCGCTCAAGGGCTGAATGAACGGTGTCTCCGACAATGCTGACCCTCACACCAAGACTACCGAGCGCCATGCTCATGAATCTTGTCACTGCAACCCTACGCCAACCACGTAATTCCAGAGGGTGCAGCCCTACCCAGTACGTCAGCCGAAATGCTCGATGACACGTGCCACCTATAGTGCCATCACACCACATATAGATCAAGCGCCATTAAAAGACACTACATATAGTATTAGCCAACAGTGTTGCGCTAGCTAGCAATGGGCCTTGTGAACGTTACTTGACCCGCGGTGTTGAGCCCTTCCGTCCATTTGCGGTCGGTGAAATAAGTGCCCTCCATGACTAGCCGGTCGCCAGATTCCTTGACGAATACCCTCCCCGCACCGGTGTGCTGATTCGTGTCAGTTGCCAGTGGCACCCGGGTGTAGTTGATGAACATGTAGTTGAGCTCAAGCAGGCCAGTCTGCTCACTTGGCCGGACAGATACACTGATGGTCTTTGATTCCGAGTAGCCGTCAGCCCCAACGAACTCCATTTTGACGCTGAAGAGGCGAGCTTTGATCTTGACCTTCCCCTCAACAATGTAGAGCGCAGACCCATCCCCTTGGCCAAGCCATTTATGCATGATCCCCCAGTTGGACTTCAGCTTCATGTCCCACTCACCGTCAATGGGCGGGAAGATTTTGCAGACAAAAGGCAGCTTGCACAGCCATACGAACATGAAGGTCTGGCCCAGAAAATAGAAAACGGCAGCGCCTATACCGACCGCAGAGGACACAGGCCGACGAAGATCCATCACTGGGCCAGCCAACAGCACGGACATGTCCCGGTAATGCAGCAGCAGGAAAATGACCACACATGTGGTAGCAAAATACCAGAGGGTCTTGGTGATCCCTATGACTTGATACATGCCGTTCCTCTATGAATAGGGGTAGAAGTCTCACCCTATACGTTCGGCTACAGGGTGTATACGGATGTCCCGATGCGGATGATTTACGGGAGAACAGCGTGACAATCCAGGCCAGCTACACCCATACAGCAATCCCGACAAGGGTAGCCCCTACGAGCCAAGATTTCGGAGGGAGCCTGAGCAGGTATCCATGAAAACCGCGAGCCAGAGGCTCCGAATGGTATACACGCCTATTCTGGATGTTCAGAGCCGGATAATTAACGATTTTGCATGGTTATCAACATTGATCACGCCTTCGACCAAAGTGGCGTGGGGTGCAAGGCGGCCGCCTCCGTCCAAGGCACAGGCGCAGAGCCTCTGTCGAGCAAATGTGGAACGCCGGTAGTCCACAAACCGCCCTACCCTAAAGAGGTCTATGACAAACCTGTCTTCGTCGAAGGACGATCCCGCCTCTTCCCCGAGGCCCATTCGCCGACTGCCGATTCGGTGGGGATAAAGAAATCACGGCAGCCACCAACAGCTCAGAAGACCTGATAGAGAACATCCAACACAATCGCTAACGGATGCGAGTGGTAACGATCAAGGAAGCGCTTGGAAGGGGAAAGACTGAAGAAGGTGGAGTAGGCCCGGGGCTTAGCCTGGTATGAGCCGGCTTTGAACTGCCAACTGTCTCGCAAAGACATGTCTTTTTAAGACCTCGCCGCGAGCTTTTCCTTCATCAAATGCAGTAGCGCAGCGTTCATGGCGCTTGTAGGTGACCCTGTATTACCTTTAGAGAATGTAGCCTTCCGCCCAAAGAACACCTACGTAGACAGAAGCAATAGGCCGGTCACCTAGTGCGCGCCATGATTGTGCCGATCCAATAGAGCGATGACATATCTGGAATCTATGAAATAGATTTTTCGCACTTCTGCGTCTCCACGCAAAATCATTCCGACGTAGTGAAGGAAGCCATCAATTCTGGCGAATACCGGCCCACCGCTCATTAGGTTCATGGGGTGATCCACCTCCTCGACGTCCATTGCGTAGATACCTTCCACGCCTGTGTCATTGCCTAGACGTCCATGCAGAATCGAAGCGATAGGGACAATCTTGAAGTTTTCAGGGTCGTATCGATCCTCAACGTCCGGGTATCCTGCAGCATAAAGGGATTGCCCCTGCTTAAGTTCAGATGCGGGCCGATTCCACTGATCCAGCTTCCAAGACCACCACCCCAGTTCATCATGACCGTTCGGCAGCCCCCGAATGTGCCATGCATAAATGTCATCAAGCTCATCCCGATCGAGTCGAGGCGCTTTAGAGGGGGTACCCCCACCATACATCTCTAAGGTAACCTCCGTACCCGGAACCAGAAGCCGAAACTCCTTGCGTTCGGCCCCTAAGTTTTCGATAACGTGCAAAGCCGTAACCGCGAAATGAACACCATGCCATATGACGACAAACAGCGACCCTCCGCCCCACTGCGCGTTATCGTACGTTGCTGTGCCAGGAATTTTTTGGAAAAGAATTGGGCGGGTACCCGTCAGAAGCGCTGTTCGCAGTTCGATCGTAGCCTTTCTTTCAAGGATCTCCTGCAGTTGCACAAAGACCCTGCTGTGCTCATAAGGGGGCATTCTTAGGCGTTCCGCAGAATTCAGCTGCAGAAGCTGATGAAGAGGCGCTATAGCCTCGGTGCGCAAACCGTTGAAGGCAGCTATGAGGTGTTGAGCTGCGCGCGCGGGCGCAGTCTCGATCAAGGCCAGCCCGCTATGTAGGTGGCCAAGTAAAATTTCAGTGTCATCGGCAAGGCGCGCCCAGAGGCTAGCTTGTTCGTCATCGCCTTGCGCGGCATAAAAATCTGCCAAATCTAGGGCGTCGTGGCGGTTGCCTGACTGCCACCCCTTGATTTTCGATCCAATGAAATCTTCATCGGAATTGTCATATCCAGTTTGGTCGTATAGTGGTGGCATGGTTGGTACTTGATGGGACGATTGAAGAAAGCCGTCTAGGACTTGCCGCTAAGCTGCAAGCACGTGCGTAGGCTGTAGGTGCATTTGTAGTTGGCAAGTAATTTGCACATCAGCCGAAGAGCCGTAGGTGGTTACCTGAACGTTCGATCAAAACCTGCCCTTCATTTCGGATGCCTGAAGCTTCGTGAAGTACTCTCGGATGAGCTGGGCAGCCTCTGCATGCTCTATAGCGATCCCCAAACACCTTGGGACAGCTCTACCTGATTCAACAGATCATGCCCGGTATAGCCGCTCTCATCGATTCGGAAGCATTTCATGTAGAGCAGCTCGTGAGCCATAAGCGATGTCACCGTCCGGTGAATCCATCTTTCCGACCCAGTGACAAGGGCGATTTTACCACTCAAAATACGTAGACACTGTCGCCCGTATCATCAGGATTGCCATCCGCTAAAGACCTTAATCGCAAAACCCGGCCTCATGTGCTGCAGGGAGCGATGGGGTATTGCCATGGATTCAAAACGCTTGATTGACGCTTAAACCACGCATGATAGAAAAGCGCGGGTCGATCAACTGGAGCTTGTTATCCGCCTTCAACCTGCCGACAACCACGCGATAGCTTTTCGGTTCTTCAGAAAGCGTTTCTGGGTTGCGCGCCAGTTTCTGAACAGCAGGTGTTTTGGCCCATGCCGCTACCGACTTCTGGCGAATGTCCACCGTCACGACCCATGACTTATCGACGGCCGAGCCCATTTGTTCGGCGTTTTCTGACGTATCTTTAATCTTGGCTATCTCATAACCCTGGGCGTAACAGAATCCTGACTCCTACTGGACGTAGGCAGCTTGCCCAGGGTCAGTAAGGGAATATGTCTTGCCGCTTTTGGCGAGCAGCCCCGCGGCCACCAGCGCGTCGAAAGCACGCTCATTGCCCATCGACGTGCCACTCCCGAAACCTTCCTCCAGAGTCACTGGGAAGGCTTTGAACATCGGCGCACGCACACATGAGGCGCCCTCAAGCTTAGGTTGCAACGCGGCCTGAATCTCACCTTCCGAAGGCCCGCCTGCGCAGGCAACAAGCATCCACGCACCACCGACAACCAACACCGCCTGTGTCACTTCTCTAATTTGTATCGTTTTATCCTTTACGATTGAAGGCGATATGGTCGTTAGGACGTCTGGTTCAGGTAAATGTTTCCATTCCTCCAAACTGTTGCTTCCAGACCTCGATGAGTGCAAGACCAACGTAAGCGTCCGGTAGATACACCTTGACCACACCATTTTCCCCTCGTTGACCTCGTAAGCCTAAGGTCGCTCATCGCCGCCTCGTACGTAAGGTGATTATGGCAAGCGGAGCATGCAGGCGCGGAGATGGAAGCCTGAAGGGTCAAGACACAAGCGAAGTAATGGTTTGGTTAACGACAGTCGTGCCGGGGCCGTGAGCGTCAACCTAGATTCCTAGAAGTATTTCAAACGCCGTCGTCACAGCTTGATCTTTAGATAATCTCTGAGATCGGCCATCGCTTACAGTGCCATAGACAACAGCTACAACGCCACTGCCTCGGCCATAGCCGAGGCAGATTGATCACCAAAATACAGCTCGCCTGCGACAGCAACGGCTTCCCGCTGACCGTAATGCTGTCGCTCGGTACAAGCTGGCGAACAGCTTCAAAGCCATAGTTGCACGAGCCTGCATCAAGAAATGCTTGCAGGCTGATTGTTTGGACGAAATCTAGCTCAAGAAGGTTTCCAACGATCTACCTCGCAGCTCGGCCCTGTGGCGGTGGGGATGGAGATCAACTCTATCAACGAGCCCCATGGCGCTCGGACATAATGCATAGAATTGCCTGTTCCTTTTTCGATACCAAAAAGTGCGTTCGGCCCGCGAAGCGGAGTACCTCCTGCAGCCAAGACACGATGGAGCACCCGGGCAAGATCCTCACAGTAAACGGCGAAGTGCTGAAGCCCCATGGAGCCTATTCCATCGACGCCCGGTGCTGCACCTTCGATCTCAAACAATTCAATGTTGGCACCTTCACCGAGACGAATCATGCGAGTCGCCACGATTCTTTGCTCTTCTTTCAGCGCTACCGTTGCGGCAAGTTCTTCGGGGGGGCGACGCGGTTGGCCATCGACCACTGTGTCGTAGACGATAGCTGCATCGAAGGCCTCGTGAAAGAACCGGGTTGCTGCCTCGATGTCTGGAACCGTTATGCCTATATGATCTATGCCACGTACATTGCTAGACATTGAGCATTCCCACCTATGGTCGACCCAAGAAGGAGTTGATCAAAGGGTTCAACGCTGGAGCGCACTCCTCTGGAACCCAATGGCCGCAATCTGGCAACACGTGCGATTCAACGTTAGTGGCGTAGCGGCGGATGTTCTCAGGCTGCTGAGCACCGAACCCGCCGTTACCCCCACCGCCAACCGCGAGTACAGGCATTGTCAGCTTAGTAGCCACCAGCTTCTCGTTCTGCTTAATCGATTGGGGAAGCGCACGATAATATTCAAATGCGTGGTGGAAGGTCTGGGGCTTAGAGTATGACCGCACGTAACGGTCTACCAGTTCGTCAGTGAACACCGCTTGGTTGCTGGCATGGTGACGAATGAAATGCGTCAGAAACAACTGCTCGTTTCCTTTGACCATTGCGTCGGCCAACTGACCCGAGGCTGCGAAGAAACTGTGGTGCCATCCAGGTGCCTCTCCGGTAGAGACGAAGGCTGGCAGCGAATAGAGCGTTTCGTCAGGAATGGTCGCTTCGATGAACGCAGCCTTCACGATGTCCCCTGGATGGCGGGCAACCATTGGATAGCTGTTCCAGATACCAATATCGTGTGCAACAAGATAGAAGGGCTTGTCCGCACTGATCCGCTTGGCAAGCTTGTGCAGGTACTCCGAAACATCCACTCCGGTGTAAGTCGTTTTCGGCGGCGCTGACAGGCCAAGACCTGGCAGGTCGACTGCTACGACCGTATAGCGTTCTGCGAGTTGCGGCATGAGGCTATTCCACTCATACCATGTCTGGCCGAAGCCGTGGACAAGCAGCACAAGGGGGCCTTTGCCGCCGCGTACGAAATGCAACTTCACACCGTCAACAGTCTCATAGGCGCTGGTAAAACCTTCGGGTATCGGAAACTCTGCCTGTTGGGCGCTGACAGCTGGAGGCGGTGCAGGATTGATTTGTGCTGCGTTGGCCTGAGTTACACCCATAGCGAGCGCAGCAACGGCTAGTGCAATTGCGTGGAGCTTCATGTTTTTCACCTAGTGGGACGGTAAATGATTGGGCGATCAGCGATCTTGTTGAGCGCGACTACCGGGAGGAAAGGCATAGCGACGTGCTGCCAGTGCTATTACAAAAGCGAGCAGTGCGAGAATGGCGACAGTGGGCGGCAGCATGGACGTACCACCTTGCGTAAGGAGCGCCCCGCCAACAGCTCCGCCTGCCGCGATTGCCAGGTTCCACGCAGTGGTTACCATGGCCTGGGCCAAGTCGACGCCATCGCCGGCGGCATCAGCTGACGCTGTCTGCATCATGGCGCCCGCGCCGCCAAAACCCAGGCCCCAGACGACGGCGCCCAGATAGACCGCGATGCTCTGCTCTGCAGCAATACTCAAGAGCACAGCGGTTAATGCGAACGAACCGATTGATGCAAGCACCATCAGGCGGAGCATCCGGTCGACCCAACGCCCGACTACCCATATACCAACAAGCGAACTTATTCCGAACGCCAGCAGGACTAGATCGACTCGCGATTGCGAGGCAGTGGAGAACGGCGCAATGTAGGTATAGAGAATGTTGTGGGCAGTCATCCAGGCCAGAATGACAAGTAGAATCGGCAGGACACCCTTGGTTCTGATGACGCCTGTGAGCGAGGGGCGATTGTCCCCGGTTCGACCAGGAGCATCGGGAACTTTGGCGATGATCCAAGCGATCAACATGACAGCAAGTGCCGATAGAATAAGGAACGACCCACGCCACCCTACCAAGCTCCCAAGGAACGTACCCAACGGCACACCAAGTGATAGCGCCAGGGGGACACCTACCATCGCGACCGCCATTGCCGGCCCAGTCTGTTCGGGACGGACTATGCTGCGTGCGTATCCCGCAAGTATTCCCCACGCCAAACCTGCGGCACATCCTGCTATGAATCGTGCGATCAGTACGACACCGATTGACTCAGCCATTGCGGTCAACGTGTTGCCGACAACGAAGCAGATGATCGTTGTAAGCAAGACAGGCCTGCGGCGCAAACCTTGGGTCAGACTGGTGAGTGGGATTGCCGCCAACAGAGATCCAAGTGCGTATATCGCGACAAGCTGCCCTGCAATAGCTTCAGAGATCTGAAGGCCAGAGGCGATGCTAGGCAACAAACCGGCGGGTAGTGTCTCAGTGACGATGCATAGAAAGCCTGCGGCGGCTAGGCCAGCCAATGCCGCGATGGGTAGTCCGGGGCCATTGGCAGGAGCCTCATCGGACAGGCTTTGAGATGTGGAGGGCTGCATAATTTTCCTCGCGATTGGCGTACTGGCTGCCGTGCAGAGCGCTAGCTGACAGCATGGATATTTACGTTAGCAACCACTATATTATTCACAAGCCTTAAAGTAAACGGATTATGTAATGACCATTAACGTAAATAAGCGATCCCGTGGGCGACCGCGCCAATTTGTCCTTGAGGACGCCATCCAGGTCGGGCAGCATCTGTTCCACGAGTACGGGTATGAGAACGTCAGCGTCGCATCGCTGACCGAAGCGATAGGGATTACTGCGCCGAGTTTCTATACGGCCTTTGGCAGCAAGGGTGCGTTTTTCAACGATGCGTTGAAGCACTACTCCGCGACTGTCGTGCCACTTGACACTTTCTTGATCCCAGACAAACCGCCGCAGACTGTACTGAGGGAGATGCTTAGGGCTGCGGCGCATGCATACGCCGCACATCCGAACCGCCGAGGTTGTTTTATTCTGGAGCATGCGAAGGCCGGAACCACTGAGTCGGGAATAGCTGCTAAGCAAATCGCAGACGAGAATCGTGCAAAAGTGATGGCGTTTCTCGAA
Organism: Pseudomonas sp. CFBP2511; assembly: GCF_030209255.1. Classification (NCBI taxonomy): domain Bacteria; kingdom Pseudomonadati; phylum Pseudomonadota; class Gammaproteobacteria; order Pseudomonadales; family Pseudomonadaceae; genus Pseudomonas; species Pseudomonas sp. CFBP2511. Next base: position 43,951 of record NZ_JARVSI010000001.1, read on the forward strand.
GCATCTGGCATCTCCGCTGCTAGCCACGTCGTAGACTATGTCTCCGTGACCATGCTTGGCCTGTCGACTGCGGCGAAGGAGGGTTGGGAGGAAGAGAGGCTGATTGCAGTCGTGGAGACCGCCGTAGTAGGCCTCAGCCAAATAATAGCCAGGGCAAAGGATATACCCGAAGAGTCTTCCTGAGACTTCCACGCACGACGCTTTAACTGCGGAGATCATGACGGCGGCCTTGCTGGCGTCGTCCGACTATTGCCTGGTTTCTCCCTACACCTGCATGCTTCCTGGTCAACCCAATGTAGGAGTCTTGCGTGATTAAAGCGATTGCCACAGACCAACAGACCGTCTTTTGGTTTAGCCATCATGCACGACTACTTTTACCCGATGGACGCGGCGGTTGCCGATCAGATAAGCGCACTAAGGCTTCGCGGCACCGAACACGCAATGACCCAGCCTATGGCCGTTTTGGGCCCAGCGCGTCTATCTATCGGTTCGGTGGCGAGCCAGATTGCATTGGTTCGAATTACCGCAACAGGTCTCATAGAAAGGAGGCACACGCGGCAGCACTTTCGGTCGGCCAGTTCACTTCTGGCGGTACTAGGAGTGGTGGGTTTCATCGCAGATGCTCGATGACGCAGCCTGGGATGCCCTGCGTTGAGCGGCGAAGGTAGCGAGATTGAAAGCAGGTTGCCGCTCCATGGCTATATTCGTTTGTACCCGAATCCGTTTATGAACGAGGTTCGCTCTAAGACTGTGGTGCTAAGCGATACGTTCGGCTGCACATTTTCTTGCAAGCTACAAAACGACTCAGTCGAGAAGTAATCTCATCCCCATCTCTGATGTCCAATGAAAAGCTCCCATCTAGTCTATTCCGCTGGCGCGGCTTGCTGTTTTTTCGCCGCAAAGAGTGTCAGATAGTTCAAGTCTTGAGGCACTAGTCTATAGCTTTTCTTGGTTTCAGAAAGCACGAGATTGCCCAAGGCGAATACCCTGAAGTAGTCGGCATCCTGTTGGCCAAGGGTGTTATTGAAAAATTCACGGAACCTGTAGGCATCCATTTCTTCGCTTGTCACTTTAAGGTAGACGCCCTTTCCTCCTACACGACCTATGAACCAGAGCATGAATCCTCTGCCTCCCTTGCGCGGCTCTAACCTCGCGCCGCCCTGTATGACGCGGGCAGGCATGGCTGGATCGGCCTTAGATACATTCGGGAAATACGATATCAGCGACATTTCGCCCTCACCGGCGACCTTGAGCCGTAAAGCGAAGAACTCGTGAGGCTTTAAATCTTTGTGTGCATTGCGATAGCACTCAACGAGCCGTTCAAAGCTGCTGGTACGATTCCTATTGGAAAACGAGTCACCTTTCGCAACACCTCGTTGATCCCGATCGCCATGAGTAGAAGGATCTTCACCCGTACCTTTTTGCGCTCCTAGATCGGGCTTAGGCTTTGAGGGAGAAGGGTCAAACTCATTGATGTAGTCATGAAGCTTACGCTTAGCCTCTTGATCCGTGGACTGAGCCTGCGACGCTTGGGTGAGGCCACTCACACCCAGTTCCTCATCCTGCCAAGGGCACCCACGCACATGCCCTTCAGCGGGGTCGCGAAAGTGCGCAGCTTTATAGGTATCTGCCGGTAAGCTTGCATAGTTCACCCCGATAATCGTAGGCGGCTTTTCTGATACCAGACACGCCGAGTATGAACATTGGAACGTGAATCGAGCCCTCGGCTCAGAGAGGGAAAAGTACGCTCTGCGTGCTTCGGTAATCGAAACGGTGGCCTCAAGCTCTACACAGTACGCTTCGGTGATTCGAATCTTCACGGGCATTCCTTATCGTCCTATCCTTGTGGTTTGGGCAGACTATCCCAGCACGATGGCCCTTGAGAATCACTAGCTGTACGCCATAACCGAAGCTGACTCTGCGCTGACCAAACCCGGCAGCTCACAGATCCACTCCTAGCCGTCGACGTCCCGCAGCACCTTGCACCTTTGCTTATCGCCATTGCGGCCGCTCCAGTTCTGGGATACCTTTTTCGCAACTTGTGGTGATTGCATCTCAAGCTCAAAGGTAAGCCGCTGAACACAGACGAAGAGTACGTTGCCTTGGCGAAGGTCGGCAGGCTTCTCTGCCTTGGTAGCTGGCTGGGCACGGCGTTTTAGAAGGACAAGGGCGTGTCACTTCTGTTGGCCAGTACTGCCCTGCTGACTGCTTGATTCAGCTAAACCGAGGCCGTTAATGGAACTTGTTTCGCTTGTCTGATCTAATTGGTCAGCAACAGACATAGAAACTGTCGAGCTAGAGCTCTGGCCAACTGTAAAGCTGGAAATCGACTTGTAAACCTTGCAGATTTACACATCAAAAAGAAGGTTTACAGCAGCCCTACCCCCATCCTAGTCAACCGCAAACCCGCCCCCCGGGCCTGCCTACCCCTAGATTTGATGACAACTCAGAGCCCTAGATCTGTACCCAAGAGATCGTCACGCATCTCATCAGTAGCATGGCCATCGGCAATCAGGCGTCGCTGCAGATGGCGAACGATGTGCCATCTCAGCCGATGTCTGATTTCTAAGTATTCTGACTCACCTTCGTTTCGAGCGAGCGGAAGTGAAAATGAGGCGAGGATATTGAGGGTGTCGGATCCCGCCATGCTCATATGCAATCGAGTCAGGTCGTCTATTCCTGGCTGGCGTTTGTATTCTGCGAACGCTTGGCCAATTACTTGATGAAAAGAGGGCCCATAGGCCCGTGACGCATCCATCCAGATGCTCGCTTCCAAATCAGATCCAAGATTCACGCGTTCTCGCTAGGCGAAATCACACAGAACACAATATTGATATACAACACTAAAATCAAACATATAAACACTACATATAGTATTTTTGAAAAAAATCGTGTGTACTTTGTATTCAAAGCGTAAGCAGCAGCCTGCCGGCTGCAAAGGAAGGCGACCTCTTCTAGGCCCCCGGCCACATCGCTCTGCCATCTGACCAAGTTTTACCTACAAGACCGCGTTAGCAAAATTTCGCAAGCATCCGATGTAAAACCGTCTGAATACCTCGGCAATACCGTGACCTGTGGTATTGCTGCTTTTCCTTTGCCCTCAAATATAGAACCCCGTCTGGTTTTGAAATTTTCAAGGGGGTGGGGTAGCAATGTTGTCGCAATTCTATAAGAAATGCCGACTTTAGATAAGTTTGTCTGACACAGGCTGGACATTTCGCTTGAAGTGCAGCTTTCTAGGCTTATAGTGATGTCCGTGTGTGCACGTGTCCGTTGCAGACATTGCGACTGTGAATCACCCTAACGCACGAGCAATAAAACTACGCCTAGATCAACACCTGCTTGGCGAAATCCACTAGGTCGCTAATGCCGTTGGGATTGGATCTGTCCAGATGTACGCCTGTGATACCAACGGTTCGTGGCCCGTAGCAATCGCAACGTAATGAGTCGCCCGTCATGACGATCCTGTTCTCGCCGAAAGCGTCACCAGGCACCATGCCAAGCAACGCGCAGGTCTGACGATACATGTATGGATCTGGCTTAGTCGCACTGATTTCATAGCTAAACCCGTAGGCGTCCAAGGTCGGGAATAAGCGGGTAACCGCCCTGCCGTACGGGTAAGCCAAATTGCTACAGACCGCGACGAGACGCTTGCGCTCTTGCAGCAGAGCAACGGCTTCAAGGGCATCGGGATAGGCTTCGATAGAGCTTACTTCTGCTTCAAGCATTTCTTCGATCTCGGCCAGCCGTGAGGCGGTTATGTCGATGCCCAGATGCCCTGCTGCTTGGGACAATCCTCCGTTGAACATCATGAGAACCCGCGCATCATCCGGCCGAGGTTGGCGACCATTGCGGCGCCCCTCTTTCAACAACAGACGGTAAGGATGCGTGCCCGTATTTATTCGAAGGATTGTGCCAAAGGCGTCGAGTAAGATTGCTTTGTATTCCATCACCTCTCCCAAGCCAGAAAGCAAACAATCAATCCACTCAACAGAGCCTCGGCATCTGCGACCTGTGACACCTACTCGCCTGGCGGACGCAACTGCGCCCCTCTGACAGTGACAAGGTCTGCAGATTTACGAAAACCGTTGCCGATCAGCACGTACACAGTGTCGGGCGTTTCAAATATGCCCTCTTCGCGATACGAAGTAGCATAACCTGTCATTACGGTATCCCCGATGCGGAGCCTCCCGCTGCTGTGCAACTGGACGAAAATGTGCGTACATGACCATCGGGAGCATCGGCTTAGGTAAGGGATCCGTAGTCACGTCCAGAGGTACGTCGATCAGCACCCAGGCGCAGACCGCGCACCAGGGTTTGCCGGAAACGTGAAGCTTTTCCTCGATAGCACAAGCGCTGTCCGGCCCCGCTCCCTTCACGTGCCGCCCTTCCAATGCAATCATTTGGCGAACTGACAAAAGATCCATGGTCATTCCAATGGTGCTGATAGCAGCTGACACTGCGGGTCGATTAGCACGTAAGCGCTCTCAGTGCGGGTGATCGCAACGAGGTGATCAGCAATCTCGATGAACTCAACGACGTCGGACGTCCGAATCAGACGACCGATCTTGAATCTATCCTTACGATCAAAGTAAACCCTGCCGATTAAGCTGAATCCCTCCATGGCCGGCTGATGCAAGTAAGCCGTGATCGCCCGTCCGAAATTGACGCGAGAAGCTCGTGCTACCCCTGCGGGCACATCCAAGTTGGGTGTCATGGAGTCGACCTTCAAGATTGTTCGGTGACGATGACGTAGTGATCCTTTTGACTCAGGCTGCGTACCATTAGAAAACCTCCCTTTCTTGATATCTGGGTAACCTCAGGAGTCACAACGGTCATGCCATCGCGAATCTCTCCGGAGCGGTCGAGGTACGCTTGAGCCGCGTAGCGACCACCCATTCGTGCAGCGTCAATCAAATAGGCATCAACAGTGACGCCCCAGTCGAGACTGCTGGCTATTAACACCCCGGAAGGAACCACCGCCGGGTCGACCAGACCCAACACCTGCCTTTTAATCATGTTCAGATCTCCACAATCTTGTGCGGGTCGAACCCCGTTTCTTCACCGGGATACCCGCGAGCATTCGAGATCAAGTGACACGTGCCGAACATCTCATCAATGGATCGATGCGTATGCCCGAAGATCCACATATCAGCCTTTTCCAACAGTGAATGCCATCGGTTGAAATAGGCTGCGCTGACGTGACCTTCATGCTCATCGCCAGCTGCTTCAGCGATTGGGCAATGATGATTTACTACAACTGTCGTCCCTTCAAAAGGGGTACTGAGCTCTCGATCAAGAAATTCGCGGGCGGCCTGATTTTTCTCAATGAGGTCGGCCGGGCGCAGGCGGCGATACTGAGCATCAGCACGAATCATCTTGAAGTCATTCATTTCACGTGCGCATATCATTGAAGCGGCAACCACGTCTCCGGTAGCCGAAAAATCAGTCCAGCCCGTTCCGACCAAGAACCTGACGTTGCTGGCAATCCAAACCTCATTCTCAAGCACATGGACATGTGGCGCTGCTGCAGCCTTCATTTTGGCCAATGTACGGTCGAGGTGCCCTCTGTAAAGCTCGTGGTTACCGCAGCAGTAAATGACAGGGCACGTAAACGTCTCATTAGCCCATACCACCCCCCGGGCTTTAAGATCGATATCACCTGCGAGCACTACCAGATCAGCCTCATGGTCAGGCGGTGAGAATGTTGAAAACTCGTTGTGTAAATCTGATAAAACCAAAATTTTCATGAGCGCTCGCAGGCGTACCGCGCAGTTGGTGCTTACCGCTGGCATGCGCCAGATGATCAAGGCAGGGACGCTAAAAATAGTGGGTTTAGCGGTATATTGAGCCCGCCTCAGACAACGTTGAACCCCGTAGCTATGCACGCGCTCGCACATGCTCGCACATGCTCGCCCTATCGGCGTAGGCAGGCGTTGGGCCTCACCCAGCCCCCCCCCAGACAAGGACAGTCCCCTATCAGCAACTATATACAGTGGAAGGGGACTAAGCAACATGGCTTTATCGTGGGCTTTGGGAACGCTTCATGAACCTTAAGCTCGCGGTCGGCGCAGTGCTTCGCACGCTACGGAGTAAAGAGAAGCGAACCCGCGAAAGTCTTGCTGATGTTAGCAGCCATACCTACCTAGCCAGGCTGGAGCACGGAAGATCCGCGGTTACTCTGGAAAAGATTGAGCTCATCAGTACGACGTTCAATATCACCCCACTGACTTTTTTGACCCTTGCTCTCGCAACGAGTAAGGGCAAATCGATTGAGGAAGTACTGTCACAGACTCGCATGGAGCTTGACAGGTTCGAAGCATCCGGCGGGCTGGATGAGCTCAATAGTGAGATAAAAGATGGCGAGCTAGTCTCACGCCCCCCTGGTAGGCAAATTGACCTGCAAAGGCTTGAGAATGTCCTGAGGTGCAAAGCGCAGGGGATGTCTCAGAAGGACACCGCGGCGACGCTTGGGATCAGTAAGCAAACAGTGCATAAGCTTTGGAAACGCGATCAAGCGTAAACCTGTGCCTTGTCGTCTCATTGTCATCGAGCCCGATCCTCCTCGAGAAAGAGGACACGGGAAGCGCAAGCAGGCCAGTGAAGGCTATCGTCTTAATATGATAAGGCGAACCTGATCCAGGCTCAACATGAGGCATTGGCCAACCTGATGAAATTAACCATCGGGGCCAGATCATCCGAGAACCCCCAGCGCAGATCATAGGATTTCAAGTTGTCATAGCTCAGTGCAGCTCGCATCATTTCAACCTTATTGACGTTCCCCCACTGCGACTTCTCAATCGCAACGATTTCCTCAGGGTTTTCCACAATCCAGGTCGCGCTAGCAACACCGATCGGATCTATACCCATGACCAAATGACCCATTCACAGGGCGTCTCGTAAGACTCCATTGCCGACTCGAATTACATCTGCCATCACTGCTATTGCGATCTCGGCTGGAGTCTTGCTACCCAAGTTAAGACCTATTGGCGCATGAATGCGCTGCTTCTGCTCATGAGTAAATCCGCCAATGCGGGCCAGCCGCTCCAGTCGTTTAATACTTGTCCTAGTAGATCCCATCGCTCCGATGTAGAAGGCCTCGGTTCGGATGGACTCCATCAACGTCAGGTCATCAAGCCGAGGATCGTGGGTTAGAGCGACTATCGCCGTCTCTGCGTGAGATCCGCCTTGCTCAATGAACAATGCCGGGATGACTTCGAGCACTTGAACATTGCGTAACACGCGTTGAGCCTGTGCGACTTGTTCCGGCCGCGGATCACAAACAATAACTTCAAATCCTAATGCCACGGCGAAGATCGCGCAGTGCTCTGCTACCGGCGAAAAGCCGGCAACAATCAGCCGTTTGGCAGGGCCGACCAAAATTGTCACCTCCGATTCAGACCGGGTAACCCGAGCTTGTTTCGTTTCGGTAGACACAATCCGTTTAATACCAGTACCCACGCTGATGACCCGGCCGATGCATCGACTCCCGGAAAGCGCGTCTGCGATATGTTGAAAATGATTCAGAGATTCATTGCCTGGGGTGAAATGCTCCACCAGCACATCGAGGGCGCCGCCACATGGCAGCGCCAAGTTTGGTGCTAACCCACCCTCGCCGTAGCGGACTACTTCAGTGAGCTTGCTGAATCCAGACGCGGAAACTCGCTCAAGGAAATCTTCCTCTACGCACCCCCCTGATAGTGACCCACGCGATTCGCCGTTCGACGCTGCTACCAGCATCGACCCAGGCCCGCGAGGAGCTGAACCGAAGGTCGCCAGAACAGTTGACAACCACACCGGCCGCCCTTCCTCCAGCCATGCAATACCCTGCTGTATCACTTGCAAATCTAAGTGCTTCATGCGATCCACAGATGTTGTAGCTGAATTTCCACGATGACGAGCACTGACCGAAGGTGAGGATTGCTACAGCAACGGAGCTGCCGAGCAATCCTGCGATTCCTCAAACCGGTACGCTTTCCATCAACTTGTCCAGCGTGATGGGCAAATTCCGGATTCGTTTGCCAGTAGCGTGATAGACAGCATTGGCCACCGCCGCCGCAAAGCCAGTCATACCGATTTCCCCGATGCCCCTGGCGCCAAACTCGTTGAGGTGCAAGTCGGGATGATCGAGCAGAATCACATCGATCTCCGGCTGGTCAGCGTGCACAGGTACAACGTACTCAGCGAAGTTGTTGTTCACCGGCATCCCGTTGCGGGCATCGAATTCCGACGCCTCAAATAGCGCCATACCGATGCCCATCACTACCGCGCCTTCAACCTGATTTCGCGCCGCGAGAGGGTTGATGACCTTGCCGACGTCGATCGCACTCACCACCCGAGCAACGCGTAAACGGGAAATACCCGGATCCCAGCGAACCTCGACAAAGTGAGCTCCGAACGAGCGGAAGGAGTATTTTGAAACATCCCCGCCGGGGCTCGCATATTCCCCTTCCGCCTTGGCGAGACGCTGCCCTTTAAGGATTTGGACATACGAGGCGACATTGCTACCCAAACGTAGGCCGCTACCCTCAAGTTCCAAAGATTCCGGCGCAGCCCCCGGGAACGGGCCATTGGCGTAGACCGCGTACTCTCGCAACTTCCGAAGCGCCTCACGGCTGGCTTCGGCTACCGCCGGCATGACACTAGCCGTTGCCCACGACCCCCCCGACAGTGGCCCTGGGGGAAAGGAAGAACTGCCCAGTTCCACCTCAATGTTCTCCATAGGGATGCCTGTGATGTCCGACACTGTCTGCGCAACGATCGTATAGGTGCCGGTACCGATGTCCTGTACGGCGCATTGAGCCAGAGCAGTACCGTCGGCGCGCAGTAGTACGCGAGCATGGGCGGGCAATCTGAAGGCTTCCCAGTTGCACGCGCCCAGCCCGTAGCCGATGATCTCGTCACCATCGCGCATCGATCCGACCGCTGGATTTCGATTGTGCCAACCAAAGCGTTCGGCGCCCGTGGATAGGGCCTCGGCGAGGTGATTGCTTGACCAGGGCAAGTTACTGCTCTCATCGCGTTTGGCCATATTTAGCTGGCGAAACGCCAGCGGATCCTGGCCACATGCAAGGGCCATTTCGTCGATGGCAGATTCCAACGCGAAGAGGCCTGGAGCTGCTCCAGGCGCACGCATCGACGTAGGAGTGCCTCGGTGTACCTGAACGGACTTTTCAGAGACCGTGACATTGGCACAGGAGTAAAGACTTTTGGTAACGCCACCGCAGTTCTCGAAATAATCATCAGTCATGGACGTGGTGTTGATCGTTTCGTGGCGGATTGAGACCAGCTTGCCGCGCGAATCCGCCGCGAGTCGCAGCCTTTGGAGCGTCTCTGGGCGATGGCCGACAGTGGTGAACATCTGGGCACGGGGCACCACCATCTGCACGGGACGTCCAACTTGTCGTGACGCTTCGCAGGCAGCAATGGAATGAGGCCAGGGGAACAGCTTCCCTCCGAAACCGGAACCAATAAACGGGGCGTTAACCTCCACCTTGTCCGGAGTGAGGTCAAATACGCTAGCCAATACGTTTCGGTGATTCACTACCCCCTGAGTGGACTCGTAAACGTACAAACGCCCGTTCTGCCAGCGAGCGGTAGTGGCATGCATTTCCATCGGGTTATGCGTTTCTATCGGCGTAAAGTATGTCGCGTCCACTCGATGAGCACTGGACGTGAAAGCACCCTCAGCATTACCCCGAGTATGACCAGCACCATTATCTTTGGGCGTCGATGACTTGAGTGCGGCATCCATGGTCGCCACAGCAGCAGCCACCTCATAATCAACTTTTACGCGATAAGCTGCAGCTCTCGCTTGTTCGAACGTCTTGGCGACAACAAGCGCCACAAACTGGCCAGGGTAACTGACAACGTCATCTTCAAACGGCAGCCGACGCTCGTCCTGGTAGCATATTTTGGTGATGTCCATAGTAAACGCTGCTTTTGGAGCTCGGTGCAGGTGGTTCACGTTTGCATGATGCAAAACGGTTAACACCCCTGGCATGCGCTTGGCATCCTCATCGTGTATCGCACGGATGCGCCCGCTTGCCACGGTACTGTAAACGCCATAGGCGTACACCAGACCGTCAACTGGGTGGTCAGCAGCATAGGCCGCGCTGCCGGTTACCTTTTTACGGCCATCAATGCGCCGGTGGGGACTTCCTATTGTCTCTGCGCTCACGGGATGCTCCTCAGGCGATCAAGTTTCGAAAGTTTCGGACGATGGCTTGCTGCCCCAACGGGATCTTGAAAGCGTTTTGAGAGTAAGGATGGGCATCTTTAAACGCCGCCGCGGCTGCTTTTGCGACCAGCTCAAGGGATGCAACCTTGCCGATCAGCGCAGCCTCCGCCTCCCGCGCTCTCCAAGGCTTTGTCGCAAGACCGCCGAGAGCGATGCGAACATCGCGAATCCGCTGGCCGTCCAGAGAGACAATGATCGCGCTTGAGGCGAGAGCGAACTGATAAGAAGTGCGGTCACGCAGCTTCAGATACGCAGACTTACCGCCGGGGATTGGAGCGTCCAAGGTGATATGAGTGATGAGTTCATTGGGCTGGAGTGCATGTTCGGCCCACGGCGTATTGCCGGGCAGTAAATGAAAATCGGCGAAGTCGATTTCTCTGGTGCCGGAACGCCCTTGTACGATGACACGAGCCCCGATCGCGGCCATTGCGACGCACATGTCCGACGGATGAGTTGCAATGCATGAGTCGCTAGTGCCTAGGACTGCATGAACGCTGCGGTTATGACCATCAATGGCGGCACACCCCGAGCCAGGAACTCGTTTGTTACAAGGTGAAACCCCATCTCGAAAGTAGCCGCAACGCACGCGCTGCATGACATTTCCTGCGGTGGTAGCCTTATTTCTCAGTTGCGTGGAGGCACCGGCCAGAAGAGCCTCTGATAGAACCGAATAGTGTTCTCTTACCTGCGGATGCCGGGCAAGATCGGTATTAGTAACCAGCGCTCCAATACGCAATCTGCCGTCAGGGAGCCGTTCGACCTGCTTGAGCGGCAAGTGATTTATATCAACGACTGTTGGCGGTTGCATGATATCAAGCTTCACCAAGTCAAGTAGAGTCGTGCCTCCCGCGAGAAAGGCTTGCTGAGAGGTGTCGCTGCGACCTATGGCCTTAAGTACAGAATCAGCTTTTGTATAATCAAAAGTACGCATCAACCAATACTCCCCATTTTAGAGCGAGCAGACTGGATCGCAGATAGAATATTTTTATACGCACCACACCGACAGATGTTGCCGCTCATGGCCTCTCGAACACTGGCGTCGTCGGTTCCAACGTTCGGATCTTTCAGGATCGCGAGTGCGCTCATGATCTGTCCAGACGTGCAGTAGCCACACTGGTAAGCATCATGCTCCCAAAAAGCTTGTTGGATTGGATGCAACTGCCCATTTTTTTCCAGCCCTTCGACCGTGAGAATTTGGTCACCATCGTGCTGTACCGCAACCGAGAGGCATGAGTTGATCGCAACACCATTGACCAACAGCGTACAAGCGCCGCACTGACCCTGGTCGCAACCCTTCTTCGTCCCCGTGAGGTGAAGGCGGTCTCTGAGAACATCGAGCAAGATGGCATTAGTGGCAACGTTGAGAACATGACGCTGGCCGTTTACGAAAAGTTGGATACGCCGCTCGCCTACTGCTGGTTCTCCATCGGAGATCGCACCTTGTGAGCTTTCAGCAATCTGAGCAACGGCTTGCGGTAACCAAGTGGACACAGTAACCGCAGCGACGCTTGAGGCACCGAATTTCAGAAAGCTACGGCGCGACGGTACAACGCTGTCAACAATTGAAGATGGGGAGAGACTTACATCGTCATCCCGGTTAGCTTCATCGCTTGGCATAGCTCCATCCTCATCAGGGATCGTACGGTTCTTGGTTTTTTAGGTTCGGAAAGCTCAAGCAGACGTTCTAAATAACGCGGGCTGCCATTGAGTTTGACCGATTAAATTATCCGCTCGGCTAATGAATTGACTATCGCAATCATAAAATCACAGGTATGAGCTGGCTCGATTAATGAACGCCAATGCGCCGAAGCGACCACTGCAGGTCACGAATGCTTTACCCGAATCGGACGGACAAACGCACTGGGGATTATTTGTAACAAATTACCGAAGCAGGCCATGGCAACAAGGTCTGCTCTCGGTAAAGAGAAAAAAATGGCATTAACCTAGCAGATAGGCCCCAGTCCATGCCGCACGTGCGGTCATCTACGCTGGAATGACACCGGAAGTCCAGCTCAAGCGGCCAGCCGCATTTGCGATCGCAGTAGAACATCCCTTCAGCCTTGCCAGGATACCCGGAATGGCGTCCGATACGCTGTACAGAACTCAATCAGCAAATAGGCGGGCGCTCAAGCTACTGTGACCACTACAACATCTATCAACGCACGATGGCGCAGTTCAATCGGCACAATCTGATGGGTCATATGAGCATGGCGACAGATCAATCTTGGCCAAGAAAGCCGCCCGAAAACGGCTGTTCTGAGACGACTTATCTTACCAGCCAGGTCTCGACCTCTCGCCCAAACTGGGCTTTCCAAGCTTTGAGTATCTTATGGTTACCACCTTTGGTTTGAACGACTTCGCCGGTCACTGGGTTTTTGTAAACCTTCGTCACTCTCAGCTTACGGGTTTTCTTCTCAGGAACAGTTGCCGGTACTTTTCGACTATTCAATCCTTGAGGATCAATTATGCTAACTATCTCTCTCAAGCTGTAACCGTAGTCAGCCAGAAGTCCACGGAGCTTTGTCTCAAACTCGATCTCTTTTTTCAGTCCGGAATCGTTTTTAAGCATTTCTAACTCTGCAAGCTGGGCTGCGAGCTGCTGTTCGAGTTTTCTGTAGTCAGCGAGACGAGACATGTAAAGCTCCTAATCCTAATAATTTACACATAATTGCTAATCTGTCCCAATAAAACTGGGAGGCTAAAATCAGAGGGGTGTTATCAGTCGACCTCATCTAGGGGGCTAACCAGCTTAAAAAGCAGGTTGCTTGCAGCGCGATTTCCGAAAGCGTGCACAAAGCATATTAATATAAACCTGCTTCGCGAGTTGAAACAACAAACCAGCATTAATCATCGGTATTGCAAAGGTCTGAAGATCATGAGAATTGCTTAGCAGGAAGTGGGTGGCCTCAATATAAGTCTGTCATCACCGGCTCCTCAGCGCAATAGCGTCTCGCTGACAAATATACCGCAGCAGCTTCTTCTGCTGCGCCTTGGTTAAGAAGGTTAACATCATCATGACTCATGCAACGAGGGCAACCAAAACTTTTTACGCTATTAATCCATCAAACTCATCGTTGCTATCGTGGGATTCTATGAATCCAGTACCAGCAATAAAGTAAACTTCACAGATAGTATGTAAAATTCTGCGGAATAAGCCATCAAACTCTTTTTACCAGTCAGGAGTTGCGGCTGTGAAATTCGAATGTGTAGGTTGTGGTGAATGTTGTAAAGGAAGATTTCTGCCGCTTACCCTTGAGGAGACCGTGGCTTGGCTAGGTCGTGGACACGAAGTGGTCATCATGCTTGAAGGCTTTGACAGCAGCAACTGGCCGACGAGCTCTCAAGCTTACGAGCACCATTCTCGCCGCTCAGCGCTAGTGAAAAGTGGCGTTAGCACAGCACGAGTGATCCCTATTTTTGCAGGTAACAACCTGAACGCTTGCCCAAATCTTCAAGCTGACAACGCTTGTGCCATTTACGAGCAACGACCTCTCGTATGTCGGATTTATCCACGCGAGATCAATCCGTTCATTGCACTCGCACCAGAGGCCAAGGAATGCCCTCCAGAGTCCTGGATTCAGGACGGTGACCCCGACTTGGCGGACACAGAAACGTCGCAATATGCAGGGTTAATTTATCGTTCACGTTCGGCGGATCGGCAAGACGCCGCTATTAAGCTCGCGGTTTGCGACCGTCTTGATTTCAGATCCGCTGGATGGAAAGGAGACGGGCTCGTAGTCTATCAGCCGAGTATCGAAACTCTGCTCCGCGCAATCGAACAATCTCAAAACGAGAAAAGTATACAACCTATCACCCAATGGACGTTGGTCGCCGCAACGGAGACGCTACGCCGGGAGCTGCTTGCCAAGGGTTTGACTGTTCAGAGCAGTTCCGAATGCAGCGCAGCATTCGTTCCCCTTCCTTCGGCTCACTGAACAAAGTCGAAGCGGCCACGTGATGAAAGCTCCAGTGGCCTAATGAAAGTCACCGAGAATCTAGCTAATAGGTCGCCAGAGCCTAGCGCCACCACCCGTTGCGCTAGGGATGGATTACGGTTTCACAGCATCGAATGACCCGCACCACTTGGTACAGCGCTAAGCTCGCTCTATATTCTTAACGCATCTGTAGGACAATAGGACTACTGCTGGCGGGATTAGTACTTTCACGAAGAGATTTGACCTTATCAGGCTTAACGTCGCCGCCTCGATTCCCCCATGAGCCACGAACGAATGACAATACATCAGCGATTTCTTTGTCCGATAGCTGATTGCGGTACGATGGCATCCGGTATGTATCCGGAATGCCGTTCAAAACAACTCGGGCAGAACCGTTCAACGTGACATTCACGACAGTGTCGCTTGCGCTTATCATCGCCGAAGAAGCTCCGGCCAGTGGCGGAATCCATTGACCCTGACCCTGCCCGTTAGAGCCATGGCAGCTGCTGCATTTGGCCGCGTAAATCGTCGCGCCAGCCTGAGAGTCGGCCGTTGAGGCATTAGGGGCCAACGGTGCAACAACGTCCCTAGCAGGATCTCCCTTTAAGGAAACAAGATAAGCCGCTATACCTGCTAGGTCTGGATCCGACATGTACTGGGTAGAGTTGTTGAAGACTTCGGCCATGGTACCTACCACTACACTATGCTGGTTACGGCCTGACTTTAGGTAATCGAAAATATCTGCCTCACTCCATCTTCCCAGACCAGTGTTGACATCCTGCCGCAGGCTGGGGGCATACCAGCCGTCCAGAAGCGCGCCACTTAGAAACAGAGGACTGGACTCATCAAGAGCTTTCTCGTTCATGGTCAGACTTCTAGGCGTATGGCAGCTGCCGCAATGACCAGGGCCTTGAACGAGGTAGGCGCCTCGATTCCACGACGAGTCTTGAGAGCTGTCAGGCTTATATGCTCCATTTTTAACAAATACAGCATTCCACAGTGCGAGTGGCCAGCGCATGTTCAAAGGAAAGGGAATTTCGCTGGCTTGATTTGGCTGGAGTGAGGGTTTCACTCCTCGCATGAAAAACGCATAGAGCGCTTCTATATCTTCGTCACTAAACTTGGCGTACGAAGGATAAGGCATCGCTGGATACATCCGCTCGCCGTTGGGCCTGACGCCTGCACGCACTGCACGATCAAAATCCTGGAGTGTGTAACGTCCAATACCCCACTTCTCATCTCCAGTTATATTTGTCGAGTAGATTGACCCCATCGGCGTCGCCATCTCCAACCCGCCGGCAAACGGCTCACCTTTAGGGATACTATGGCAGGCCACACAGTCTCCTAGCCTTGCTATGTATTCGCCACGGCGGATCAGTTCAGAATTAACAGCTTGAGCAGATGATTTCGTAAGCGTTGACCGCGGAAGTGATTCCACAAACCACACCAAAGCGCCAATTGCGACGACTGTTCCCACCGACAGGATTTTTATGACCTTGTTCAAGTGTCTTTCCCTTATTAAACGTCGAAGCGATATTTCGACAGCGGTATGCTGCGAATCCGTTGCCCTGTTAGCCAAGAAACTGCGTTCGTGACTGCAGGTGCCACAGCAGGCAGTGGAGGCTCACCAATACCACCCATTTTTTCACCGCTCTCGATTATCCGGACATGCACCCTCGCCATCATGTCCGCAGTGAGAATGGGATAAAGGTCATAGTTTCGAGCAGTGCGTTCACCATCTTTATACTCAGCGTGCTCAACCAGAGTTTGGGATAAACCGAGCGCGACTGCTGAGTTAACCTGAGCCTCAACAATGGCGGGATTTACAATACTACCGGGATCTATGGCTTGCCAGATGTCGTGAACTTTAACTCTTCCATTCTGGATCGACACCTCTGCGATAACCGCCGTTTCCGTTCCGAAAGGTGAAGCCATCGCTATTCCTCGCGCACGCTTCGTTCCGTCCTCAGCTATAAATGGGCCACGTCTCCACCCTCCCGATAGCTCAACCACTGCGTATAAAAGATTAAGCAGACGAGGGTTACGTTTGAGCAACGTTATTCTCAAATCGACAGGATCGATGCCGCCGCTGTCCGCCAGCTCATCGAGAAACGCCTCGTATAAGAAATCATTCAGAGAATTACCTACAGAGCGCCAATAACCGAGCATCGCAGGAGTTTTGGAGTAAACTTGTGCAATCCGCCTATTAGGTATGTCGTATTGTTTTCCAGCCAGCCCTTCAACAGCCGTCGGGTCAATTTTCGCAGCGCGTTTATTGGCTATCCCTTCGGTTGGCCCTTCGGTTGCCGTAATGGCTTCAAGGGCTGTTGGTATCCCGTCCGCATCCAAACTGGCGCGAAAACGTACAACAGCTAGCGGCCTGAGCACATCACGAAGAAACTCTTCCTCCCGACTCCAAATCAATTTAATGGGACGCCCTGTTGCCTTGGCTAGCTCAATTGCTTGCGGGTAAGGCGTGGCAGTGGGATACAGGAAATGCCTTCCAAAAAAACCGCCCAACAGCGGGGAGTGAATGGTGATTTGCGATCGTCCAAGCCCTGTTATCTTAGAAATGTCATCTAAAAACATATCTGGAGCTTGATTAGGCAACCAGATTTCTAGGCGCCCTGCGGTATCAAACCAGGCAAGGGCAGATGGGGGCTCTAGCTGAGCGTGATTAAGATATTGTGTGTGATAGGTAGCCGAAACAGTTTTTGCGGCGTTCGCAAAACCATGCTGTAAATCTCCACGAGTTTCGGCAACGTCGCCGGCCTCTCGCGCGCTGCCCAAAAGCTCTACATACTCATCCGTGGAGAAGTCGCTCGGCATATACCGAACCGACGAATCGCCGCTAGGCTCTACCCACTCTACCTGAAGGCTTTCTACGGCTTTTTTTGCCACCCACCAGCGCTCTGCAACAACAGCAACCGCGCCTGAAAGACGATGGACAGAATGCACACCCTTTAGATTCTTTACTTGATCTTCATTACGCACAACCCCTACCTGCAACCCCAACCGTGGAGCATGCTGCACCGCCGCATGGAGCATTGAGTCGACGCGAGTGTCGATCGTGTACTGGGCCTTGCCGGTGGACTTGTCATAGATATCTAAACGTGGAACAGGTTTACCGATCCAACGAAATCTGCTCGGGTCGCGAAGAGTGACCGTTTCCGGATCAGGCACAGGCAAGTCGAGCGCCTCACCCGCAAGCTCTCCGTAGGTGGCTTCTCGTTTTGAGGGTAAGTGGATTACACGGCCCGGCTCAGTAGTGAGTTGGCTAACGGGAACATTCCAACGAATGGCGGCTGCTTGGAGAAGCATCAACCGGGCACAAGCCCCCATTCGCCGCATAGTCATATAGCTTTTTCTCATCGACTGACTGCCGCCAGTCACACGCCCACCGCCTTCCATTACTTTAAAATCGTCACCGGGAGGAGCATTGTCGACCAGAAAACCTGATGGTTCAGCATCTAGCTCCTCACCTACGATCTGCGCCATGCCAGTGAATATTCCTTGACCTCCCTCAATGAAGGGGCTTTGAAGACGAATGGTGTTGTCGGGCCGGATTTCAAGAAAAGCGGGCACCCTCATCCCTGGCTTAAGCGACTCAGTCGAACCGGCTGCTCGAGCTTGGGAAATAGGAATACCGAAACTTATAACTAACGCCCCTGCAGCAGTACCAGCAGAAGCCATTAGGAAATGACGCCGGGATATATTTACGGGATTGCCCTTGACGGCATCACCGGTATCAGTGCTTGGATAATCGTGCTGTGCCATGTATCAGCCCTTTGATGGATCGAGACGAGCGCATGCCTGAGGCCTTCCGCCCTGATCATAGGGAAGCTGAGGCACTCGGAATTTACACGCCAGTAAGTTACCGATGATTCAGACCATACGGTTCAGCCCTCGGCCAACTCAGCGACGGCGGCTTTGATTGCGTTATACGTCCCGCAACGGCAAAGATTGCTCATCGCGATATCTATATCTTGCTGAGAGGGATGCTTAATACGCTGAAGCAGCGCCGTCGCTGCCATCACTTGCCCTGATTGGCAATACCCACATTGCGCGACCTGGTGTTTAACCCAAGCGGCCACTACTCTGCGGCCCAGGTCATCTTCTTCAATAGCCTCGATTGTCCTTATCTTCGCCCCCACCAACCCTTCTACTGGCGTTACACAAGACCGAACCAGCAAGCCGTCTACCATGACCGAGCAAGCACCGCATTGGGCTAAACCGCAACCATACTTTGTTCCTGTCAATCCGATGTCGTCGCGGATCACCCATAAAAGTGGTGTATCCCCGTCAGCATCCACTTTGAATAAGGTGCCGTTAACATGAAGATCCATAAAAAAACCTCTTTTCTCAGCTCTAAAGAACGAATGCCCGCTGATTCGCACCTCCATGTAAAGCGACCATACGGGTGGCTAAGCATCTGAAGACATCTGGGCTGATTCATCCGTCCACCCTAATAGCGCAGAGGAGAAGCGGCAAGCGATGCTCCGTGAGACGCTACGCTAGCAACCAGCAACAAGATCGATAAATGCTCTCGGCTCAGAACAGCCGCACCCCGCAGCAGGCATAATCGACAAGAAATACATAGGCATCGCGCGCTAAGGCGAGCTCTGCCCCTCGCAGGTTGCCCAGGCTGACATGCCCGATGCGTCAAGCGCTGATCGCAACCGCCGCGAATGAAAACCCGGAGACGTCCTTCCTCTGACATGGCTAAACCAAATTAACTTCAGGGCTGCTCCGGAAATATCGAATTGAAATGAGTTAAGACGATACTCAGTTCAATGTATATCAGCATGCGTTCAATTTATTTGAGTATCAGCGCTAACAAGAACATGGTAAAAGCTTTTGTTGATCACATACAAAGCACCGATTCAATCCAATACATGAAGGTGGTACTCAATGCTGCAAGTTACACTACGAAGCCCTGGAGGATTAAAGAGCCTCGCAATGACGGAAACCGTGGCACCGGCTAAGGCATCAAAAGGACATGTGTTAGTCAAGGTTATAGCAAGCTCGCTAAATTACCACGACTACTGGGTCGCAACACGTTCTTATGTTGGCGGTAAGGAAATAGTACCGCTGTCAGACTGCGCGGGAATAGTGGTTGGCATAGGAGACGAGGTTACGAAGTTTTCCCTCGGTGACCGAGTTGTATCGACCTATTTTCCCACTTGGGTTGATTACGACTGCATGCCTTCAGATTGCAACGCAGTACCAGGGGATGGAATAGATGGGTACGCGCAGGAGTACGTATCCGTTCCAGAGGGGTGGTTGACGTTCGCACCAAAGGACTGGTCATTCGAAGAAGCAGCGACAATCACTACGGCCGGCGTAACAGCTTGGAGAGCCCTCAATGTTGATACTCAAGTATCAGCAGGTCAGACAGTCCTCGTATTGGGTACAGGGGGTGTGTCTATCTATGCATTACAGCTCGCGAAACATGCAGGGGCTACGGTAATCGCCACGACATCGAGCGACGCAAAAACTAAGCGACTGATAGCGTTGGGCGCCGACCACGTAGTCAATTACAAGGAAACTCCGGAATGGGGCAGCGCTGTTCGACAGCTAACTGGCGGAAAGGGGGCCGATATCGTGGTCGAAGTCGGGGGCCCAGGTACGCTCAAGGAGTCGATGATCGCCGCATCGGTGGGCGGCCACATCGCGATGATTGGAGCTCTTACCGGAGGAATGGGTGAGATCTCTACGGTGCAGCTGCTGTTGAGGCAGCAAACATTAAAGGGCTTGATGGTGGGGACACCTGCTGATCAGCAGCGTTTTATTGACGAATTAAACCGAAGCACTATCCGCCCGGTAATTGACCGTGCGTTTGGAATAAACGATCTAGCTGAAGCGTTTGAATGGCAAGCGAGCGGCCAACATTTTGGAAAGATTGTGGTGAGTATTGCTGCGCAAAAATAGCTGCGCGACACAATGCAGTTCAGCCCTAGAGACCGCCGAACCGAGCATACTTCAATTTCCTTGAACTAAAACTTAAAATAATTCAATTGCAGTGAAACTATGCGCGTGCAAAATTAACACTACCAACCATTACCAATGCGGTAGAACCTAGGTAACTGATATGCAAGTAGCGCTTGAGCTGGGCGGCCACTGGCCCGATAAAACTATTTCAATGGACAACCTTTTCCCTGAAATGTTGGAAACGGTCAAACTTGCCGACAAAGTTGGATTTGATGCGTTCGTCATGGGTGAACACCACTTCATGGATTACAACGCGACGCCAGACCCGCTTGCTCTCGCAAGCTACATATCCGCGATTACGACACGCCAGCGTATGATTTTGGCAGTTATGCTCCTTCCCTTGCATGATGTGCAAAGGCTTGCAGGAGAACTGACGATGTTAGACCAGCTCACACGCGGCCGAATTGACATAGGATTTGGTCGCGGCGGCGGGCCGTATGAGTTACGTCGATTCAATATGCCATCCGACTACGAAAGCGCGCGCGAGATCTTCGAAGAACGTCTTAAAGCGATGCGAATATTATTCGAACAGCAAGATATTTCGCTCGACTGGCCACATACTAAATTCAAGGATGTGACCATTGTTCCGTCAGTATATCAAAAGCCATACCCACCGATCTGGATGGCAGCGCAACGGGTTGAGGCGGCGTTCCACATTGCTAAGCAAGGCTACCATGTCATGATGTCGCAGCTACGGAATCCAATATCTTATGTACACGAGATGATGGAAGCATTCCGCGGCGGAGTAGCTGAGGCTGAGAAGCATCAAGGCGACCAAAAGATCGCGATTATACAATGGATGTATATTGCTAAAGACGAAGCTGACCGCAAAGAAAAGATTGAACTGGCGTACCAAAAACATAGGAAGTTTATGGGCCTTTATCAGGACTCTTCAATAATCAAAGGGGGACACGTTCCGGGTGTGGACATCCCAGGTACACCCGAAGAGTATGCCGAGAATACACTGATAGGTAGTTTGGAGCAGGTGACGGAAAAGGTTTTGGAACTGAAGGAGATCGGTTTCGACTACCTGATGCTCCAAGCACATTGTGGCCCTGATCACCAGTCGATTATGGATTCCTTAGCGAGCTTCGGCGAAAATATCGTGCCCCTTATTCATACCCCAGAAGAAGCCGCGATAGCTGCTGCCTGTAAATGATGATTATTCTCGAGGCATATGATGAGTAGATATAGTCTAGTAGTGCTGCTGAATGCTGCTGAAGGACGAGATGAAGAATTGAACGACTGGTGGACTAATACGCACATTCCAGACGTTCTACAAATTCCGGGGTTTATTAGCGCTCAACGCCACCGCTTAGCGGAGATACAGCGCGATGGCGCCGGGCGCGAATGGAAATACCTAACAATCTATCAAGTAGACACAGATGACGTTCAAAACTTGTTTGACGAGCTGAAGCGTCGCGCGGGTACAGCTCAGATGCGCAGCACAGACAGCTATGCACCTGGGGGGCAAGTGCATCTTTTTGAATCCGTCAGCCCGCTGATATTTCCAACCGAAGGACTGCCTAACGGCGAGACTTTCATTTAAACACCCAGCGTGATATCTCACAATCAAGTTATAGGTCAATTGCATCATGGATAATTCATGGCTCGCCATTCCTGAGGCTGACAACTTTACCCTAAGAAAAGCATTTGGAAAGTTCGCTACAGGCGTAACCGTTGTAGCGACTCGCCTGGAAAATGGCGAGCCGCGTGCTTTCACTGCAAATTCGTTCACTTCCGTTTCTTTGGATCCGGCCTTGGTTCTGGTTTGCCTGCTTAAATCATCTGGCAGTTATGAGGAGTTCAAGCATGCTTCCTCATACTCGATCAGTATACTAGCAAACAACCATAAAGATCTATCGAGCGCATTTGCCTCTCGCGATTCGGGAATAAAAGCTGGTGCGTCAAGGATGCTCAGCGACGATTTTGTGCCGCATGTCGCTGACTGCCTAGCAGCATTTGAGTGCACACCATATCAAATGATTGACGCGGGCGACCATCTGATAATGCTCGGAAGGGTGGTACGGTTCCGGACAGCCGATGGAGCTCCGCTCGGTTATTTTAGCGGCAAATACGTAAGCATCGAAAACGTTCAAAACACAAATGCGTAACACTGTATTCATCTGGAGATAAATATGAAAAAAGCTTTTGAAGTATTTCGGGTATCGGATGCAAAACTTGATTTTCCGAATGATGGCGAAACTGGGTCAGCACTATGCCGAATGGTGGATGAAAGCTACAACGACGAACTGGGCGCTGGCATGTTCCGCATCCACCGTGACCCCGCAAATGTGAACCTTCCCTACGACGAAATCTCGATCTGTATTCAGGGCTTACTCAAACTTACAGTAGATGGCGTTCAGCATGAACTGAAAGCTGGGGAGTTTGCCTGGATCCCTAAGGACACCAATATTACATTTGATGGCGAGCATGCAGTAGCAGTGTATGCGGTATACCCAGTAAATTGGCGCCAACGCAATGAAGCTGCATTGGCTAGCAAAAATGATTAAATTTGAGACTGCATGAACTTTTTCCCTGTCCGATGAAGGAACTTCAATGTTGACCCACTCACCGTACAGTACGCCCGATGAAGTCAGTCTACAGCTCGATCTAATCAACCACATGTGGGATAAAGCCCCATACCTCGAGTTCGTTGGCAGGCAAAGTGCGGCTGCAAGGCAGCACTTGGCCCACATCGCCGATATCCGCGTAGGTGCGCGAACAGAAGAGCGGATTGACGTATTCCTCTCAAACCGAGAAAAGTCTCCAATCGTGGTCTTTATACATGGAGGTTGGTGGAGGGGGGGCACTCGCAAGGATTACTCCTTTTGTGCCAATGGCTTTGTGAGCAGTGGGTACACCGTGGTCATCTCCGATTACACGCTATGCCCCAGCGCCACTGTTTCGGACATCACTCAGGCATCTCGAGCGGCCGTCATTTGGGCCTACGAGCATGCGGACGAGATCAATGGGGATAAAGACCGTATTTTTGTCGTTGGGCATTCTGCGGGAGGGCAGCAGGCGGCCATGATCTCAGTCACCGATTGGGCATCACACGGCGTCCCCGCTGACATCGTTAAAGCAGTGGTACCTATGAGCGGGGTATTCGACATGCAGCCTTTTCAGTCGAGCTGGTTGCAGGCTTGGCTGCAGCTGGATGGAGATCAGGTAACGAGAGAGAGCGCTATCCATCATATTAAAGCTTCCACTCCCCCAGTGATGGTAATGCTTGGCGGGGAGGAGTCCGAGGAGTTTCACCGTCAGTCTCTCATGTTTGTAGACGCGCTCGGCCAAGCAGGCACTACCGTTGAGTATCACGACATGAAGGACGAAGATCATTCATCTTTGTTGTTCATGCTAGGAAATCCGGACAGTGAAGCCTCCAAAGTAATGATGTCATTCTTTGACAGATGTTCTCTTAATACCGCAGTTACACGGTAGAAACTGCCCTTATCAAATGGTTGGGAGGTTCAAATGGAGCGCGTGGGTATATATTATGATGGGGGGCCATTTTTGGATGGTATCCGCGGGTTGGGAATGACCGTAGATATTCGCTGGGCCGATTTCATGGCTTCAATAATAGGAGAAGGCAGGATCTCAGTCGCACGCTTCTTCATATCTCGACTTCCTGAGTCACCATATCCGGCAAAATATCAAAAACAGGCGCGGTTGGTTGAGGAATTGACTACCGTAGGCATTCACTGCCATCTTGGCCGTACTGAAATAGCCAATAGCGTTTTTTTAGAGAAAGGCGTTGAAGCGCTCATGGCGACAAAAATGTTACAAGACGCCTACGAAGATACTTTTGACCGAGCTTTTATCATCAGCAATCGCATGGACTTGCTTCCCGCTTTGGAGGCGATAGAGCTGCTTGGCAAAAAGGTAGAGACTGCTTTTTTTGATCTGCAGCTGACGAAGGCACCACAACTGGGCCAAAAGTGGAAAAAAAATCTAACGTTGCAAACCGCCAGCGTTTATGACAACTCGGAAAGCGGTCGGAGGCCGTTCTTTCCGATGTGACATCAAGCCCTGGTAGTCATCAGACTGCTCTGCCTTATCATCCAAAGCATAGGGCAAGCAGTCTTAACCCAAGCTAGGTAGGCTTGAAGATTTCGGCAAAGAAATCCTTCATAGCCTGCCAAGACCTTTTATCAGCTCTTTCATTATAACGCGCGCCTGGATCAATAAATCCTGGGTCTGGCTGCGTAAAGCTATGCACGGCGCCGCCGTAGAATGTGAGCTGCCAATCAACTTTGTTATCCCGCATCTCGTTCTGGAACGCCGCTAAGTCCTCCGGCTTCTGGAAAGGATCATCAGCGCCGGCGAGAGCCAGTATCTTGCCTTTTATATTCTTAGCATCGTTAGGCGCCGGCGCATCGAGTCCACCATGAAAACTGACCACGCCGTTAACCTTGGCCCCACTCAATGCCAGCTCAAGAACTGTGGTGCCACCAAAGCAGTACCCAAGTGCAGCGACCTTTGAAGGATCTACTAGATTGTTCTTGAGCAACTGATCGAAGCCTGCGTTGACGCGCTCGCGTAGCAGCGCTCTGTCACCTTTATACCGCATGGCGAGCGCGCCAGCTTCGTCCGTACCTTTTGGCCTGATGCCTTTCCCGTAAATATCGGGAGCAAACGCCACGTACCCCAGCTCAGCGAGTTGTCGTGCTCGGCCTTTCTCATAGTCCGTAAGTCCAAGCCATTGATGTACCACGAGTACTCCCGGACGCTTCCCCTTCAATGCGTCGTCGTAGGCAACATAGCCCTCAAAAGATTGCCCATCCACCTGGTAATCTACGACTCGAGAAACAATCTTGGCGTTCGCAGTTGACATAAACGCTCCCGCACACATTGCTGCGGTTAGCAATACTAACCGGCCTGCCCTGCTCTTTTGGATTTTCATACTGCTTCCTTCGCTGCTTGTTGACTGGTCGTTGGGGCGTTGGTGTTGGTGTTGGTATTGGTATTGGTATTGGAACTGGAAAAGATTATTTGAATGGGGAATGTATTGGATTGACGCCCTCCCACCAGGGACTATTCGGTGGTGGGGAACGATCAAGGTGGATTAGCTGACCAATGAGCGGAGTGAATAGGACATAATCCTTCCCAGCACTCGCAGCGCTAACGCGCTTGAAGGGATCGTCCCAGTCATGAGGGGCCAGTGAAAATCGTCCAACATGCTCAGGTATAAAAACTCGCGTGTGGAGCTCTTCAGCTGCTAGTGCCGCTTGTTCCGGGTTCATGTGCACATTCGCCCATCGGGGGTCATATTGCCCAGTATCAAGCGCAACCCAATCGAAAGGGCCGTACCGCCTCGCTATTTCTGCGATGTGAGGCCCATACCCGGTATCTCCGCTGAAGAACAAACGATGCCTGGAGGTCGTCAGCACAAATCCCACCCATAGCGATTTATTGAATTCCAACCCCCGTCCGGAGAAATGGCGTGCAGGCGTCGCGCTAACGGCGAGGCCGCCCCCCATGCCAACCTCTTCATACCAATCAACCTCGTGAATTTGAGAGGTGTCATAACCCCACGCTCGAAAATGCGCACCGACACCCAAACCGGCCACAACTGCATGGATCTTCGGTCGAAGGGACTTGATTGTCGGATAATCCAGATGGTCGTAATGATCGTGACTGATGAGGAGTAGATCTATGTCTGGAAGGTCATCCGAGGAGTAAGGGGATGCACCCTCAAACGCCTCGTTCACGTAAGGTATTGGTGCCGCATTGGTGCTGAGCACCGGATCTATCAAAATTCGCTGCCCGTTCATTTGAATAAAAAACGAAGAATGCCCAAGCCAAACCAGTTGATCCTGAGATCTATCTAGAGCCTTGAGATCGACTTTTTGAGTAGGTATGGGAGCAGGTGGTCGCGGGTGCCCTTTCTCGCCGAACAACATATCTTTCCAGATAGACATTTCCGTGCTGCCCGCAGTATGGATGGGGGTCTCGACCTGGTTTTGAAAAGTGTCATTTACAGCGTTGGGGGAGTGGCGAATTCGTTCAAGCACTGCGCCGTTAGGAAGCGCTCCGAATAATGGTGCCTGCAGGTAACCATAGATGATCGCAGCAAGGACAGCCGTAACGGCGAGAAAAATCAGTAAGACCCGCTTCAAAATAAAAATCATATAAGATCCCTGAGGCATGGCTGATTTCAAGATTGGTCGCTACCTACTTGAGCCAGTCCGAGCTCTCAAGTTGCACACCGCGCTGCAATACAGCCCGGTTATAGAAAGGCGTACGGATGATACCTCGCCTCAACCACGCCTAGAATGTAGATAATCTGATCTCAGGGATGAAAATAAAAGATAAATGCGGATAGTGAGGTCAGCAGCTCAGTGTGACCTCTAGAAGTGCAAGGGAAGCTTGAGCGCAGCCAGGGACACTGATGCGTAAGAGGCTATTGGCGTATTTGGCGTCGGATAGCAGAGTTAATGACCTGAGTTGGCTCGGCACTCAATGAAGATAGAGCTCGCCTTGCCCAAGGGACGGCTACCGCTCCGAAGTGTGCAGACTAAGGACTATAGAATCGATATAGGGTAGTCCACAATCACACGCACTTGCTTGATATCTCCCTCGCCTTGATCCACATTGCCAGAATGGATGGCCCCACGAACCCGGAAGCTAAGATCCTTTGCTACCCCTCCTTGAATGACATAACGGAACTCCGAATCAATTTCATGGTGCTTGCCATCGGCGCCATATAACGGTTCACCGCTGGCATTCCTGTAGCTACTGACGGCTGGGGCATTAGTGCCGTCAATATCCCACCCCCAAGTGTAACGACTGCGGAACGTCAAACCAGGCAATCCGTAGGTTGCAAAGTTAACACCGTACTCAAGCTTCAAAGACTGCTCATTGGGGCCGTTGAAGTCTGAAAACTGGGAGGAGTTGGCCAAGTAAATCGCATCACTGCCCTTCCCGTCTCCTACGCCTACATAATCATACGGTGTGTCGCCGTCCACCTTTTGATATCCCAGACTAATTGTATGTGCAGCCATAAACGTATAGGCTGTGTTGAGCGACCACGTGGTGTTATTGATGACACCTGCTTTCTGTCCCCCCTCACTTAGGGTGCGGTACATATTAAAATCAAATGATAGAGAGTCATCTTTTCCAAGTGGAATCACGTAGATGGAGTTCCAGTAGTACTGATTCCAAACATCTTCTAAATTGATAGCGTACAGGCTCAGATTGATACGGTCATTCACAGCGTACCTGCCTCCTACGTAGTCGGCTGACTTCGCAGGTACAAACGCGTACGCAGCCCAAAGATTCCCCTCCCTAGAGGTCGTCGGCTCTGATGTGCTAGACCAGAAATGGCCTCCCTCTAGATCCAGATCGGTTACCTCGCTCGACAGTACCTGTATCCCTGTAGCAGTCTGCGGTGTAAGACGAGTACCTCCCAACGCAAAAACCGGAGACGTAACAGGTTGCATGTCGCCAATGCGGATTTGTGTTCTTGATATGCGAAATTTCGCAGCTGCACCGGCTTTACCATAAGCGCTATCGTTTTCACGGCTTCCGTCAGCATTCGAATCCATGGTGAGATTCCATGAACCGGCATACCGGTCGGGGCCCCACAGTCGGATACCGCTGTAACCAAAGGCGTCGACACCAACACCTACTGTCCCCTGTGTAAACCCGGAGGAGAAAACGCCCTGTAAGCCTAACGTCCAGTCTCTGTAATCATCAAGCTGGTTTTTTCTGTCTCTGTTGAAGTAATAGTTTCTCAGGAGAACATGGAGCGTGGAATCTTCAACAAGGCCATTAGAAGTAGCTTGGTCGCTTACGTAGGGAGCCGCTAGTGCGATCTGTGGCACAACACTCACTAAGAACGCCGAAAGCCCACATCGAATATTAATGTATGTCATCCAATTCCCCAAACAGATGTGCGCCAACTGCTATCACGCCGAATCACAAGCGATATGAAGTCGGAAACAAAGAACGGCAGCAAGACCGAGCGATTTTATATGACAATTGGCAGGCGTGAATAAAGTTACGTAGAACATTACTCTGCAAACGGTCACATACACTAAGGACTGATCAAGTCTTCGACACCAAGACAGTATCACCGGGCGACCAACAGATGCTGATCGATTCGTTAGCTGTCCAGTCCGAGTTACTCTCAGAGCTATCGAGCGTAACGTCTAGCGCTTGTCCAGAAGGAGACCGAACAGATATTTCGGTGTGTGAGCCAAGAAAAATAGAATTAACGACCTGAACATTCAGAGTATTAACATCAGCGCCAATTTTGATCCGCTGAGGGCGTAGAGCAAGTAGCACCTCTGACCCGATTGTGAGAGCGACCTCGGAATGATGTAGAATTATTCCCAAGCCCTTGCACTCGAGCTTAACCAAACCTTCAGACTGACCTACAACCTTGCCTGACAAAAAGTTACTTTTGCCCAAGAAATCAGCGACGAACTGGGTTTTGGGCCGTCGGTATAATGTTGCCGGATTGTCAACCTGGACTATCTTTCCCGCGCGCATGATAGCGACACGGTCTGACATAGCCATCGCCTCCTCCTGATCATGCGTCACATTGATGAATGTGCAACCCAGCCTGCGATGGAGCTGTCGCAATTCCAACTGGAGATCGTGGCGCAGCTTCTTGTCCAAAGCCCCCATTGGTTCATCCAGTAGTAAGACCCTTGGAGAGAACACAAGAGCTCTGGCAAGCGCGACGCGTTGCTGCTGGCCCCCGGAGAGCTCTTTAGGCATCCTTGTACTCAGGTGTGTAAGTTGCACCTGGTCAAGCAAGCCTCTAACTTTCGCCTCGATATCAGTTTTACCCAAACCCCGGATTTTCAGCGGATAAGCGATATTCTGCGCAACAGTCATGTGGGGGAAAAGAGCATAGCCTTGCAAAACAACACCGAAATTTCGGTCTTCAGGGGCTAGTCGAACGATTGACCGGCCTCCCATCAGGATATCGCCGTGAGAAGGGTCTACAAAACCTGCTATTGCCATCAGCAGCGTACTTTTACCTGACCCGGAAGGGCCCAGCAAGGTCATAAACTCACCTTCGTTGACTGTGAGAGACACATCGTCCAAAGCTAGGAAGTCGGCATAGCTTTTTGTGACTCCATAAATTTGAATATCAGATTTTGGATTAGCCAAATTAGCAGATGTCATAGAACCACCTCAGAACTCGTTTTCGCTCGCGACTTAATAAGTGTATAAAACGCAAAAACTATTGTTACGAGTATCATCATAGACGCGATAGCGGTCACCGCTGGGTCGATATTCTCCCGAATATCCGTGAATATCTTTCTTGGAAGTGTATAGACATTCGATGACGATACGAACAGCGTAACAACCACCTCATCCCATGAGGTAAAAAACGCAAATGCTGCGCCTGAAAATAATGAAACTTTGAGATTAGGAACAACCACATGGATTAACGCTTTTATAGAGCTGGCGCCAAGACTTCGAGCCGCCTGTACGATTCGTTCGTCTAAGTTACTTAATGCTGCATTCACGGTCAGAAAGACAAATGGCATGCCGATGATCGAATGCGCTAAAATCACTCCCAGAAAGGTATCAAATAGGTTAAGCGTGACCCATGACCGCGACAGCGCCATAGCAGTTACGACTGATGGAACGACCAAGGGCATAAGTGCCAGGATGCTAATGATTTTTCCAGGCATAGCCTTGAGCTGCCACGATGCAATTGCTGCTGACGCACCTACCACGGTTGCGATAATCATCGCACATAAGCCAATCAACGTGCTCTGACCGATAGCATGAAGCCAAGCTGGATCATTAAATACAGCTTCATAATGTCGCAACGACCACTGTCCGTTGGGCATCGAAAGATAACGCTCAGATGTGAACGAAAACGGGATTACCACAAATAGCGGGGCTAGAAGAAATGCAACAATAATCCAAGCGAAGGAATTGACAAACATAAGCTTTGGCGTTTTATCGAGAGACATCAACCGAACCCTCTTTTTAATCCTACAGTTTTGGCCATAACCCTAATCAGTATCATCGTAACTACAAGCAGAAACACCGCTTGCGCCGCGCCAAAGCCCCAACGCAAAGTCTGCATCACCTCGACGTTAATTGACTCAGCCATCATCACTACACGTCCGCCGCCTAAAATCGCTGGCGTTACGTAAAATCCCAGCCCGAATACGAATACTACAACTGTGGCAGCGAACACACCGGGAACCGTTAAGGGCAAGTAAACCCTAAAAAAAGTTTGAGTTGAGCGAGCGCCAAGGCTTCGAGAAGCGAACAACAACTTGTCATCGATATCTCTCATCGTCGCAAACAAAGGGAGTACCGCGTACGGCAATAGGTAGTGCACCATTCCGATTACTACCCCCAGCTCATTGCGAACCATCTGGAGGGGTTGATCTATCCATCCATGCTCGATCAGCCAATTATTGACAGGCCCATTGTCTCGAAGCAAAACCAGCCAAGACATGGCGCGGATGAGTACCGAAATCCAAAGCGGTACCAGCACGCCTATCATTAGTAACTGCCGATGCATACTGGATGCCCTGGCTAGGGCATAAGCGACAACATACGCTAGCCCCACAGTAATAGCGCTGGTAATCAAGCATACTCTTAGGGTCGTGATCAAAACCTTCAAAGGCCCTCTTGCCGTAAACAGGCGATGAAAATTTCCAACGCCTGGAGAAGGATCTGAGAAGCTGATCAGTAACACGTTAAGCAGCGGAACAATATAAAGAAACCCCACAAGAATTAATATTGGCAACACCAAGAACCAGACCGAATCCAATCTGTTTTTTCTCATGCGAATACCTGCGGGCGCCTTCAAACTATCTTCAACCAGAAATTGCATCTAACCAAGTTCCCAATTCACTGTTCATGTGCTGTGCGTACCACAGGTCGTTGCGAATGATACCTTTGTCTAAGTGAGACGTCGGATTGATTCTCGCCTGGGCCTCATTCAACTGGTTGATTGCTGCAGGGTTAGCAGGCCCGTACCCCATCAACTCCAGAACTTTGATTTGGCTTCGTATATCTTGAGTAGATGCAATGAATCGTTGCGCAGCGGCCACATTCTTTGCACCTTTAGGAATGTTCCATGTTGCGGGTGTGACAATCTGATCCTCCCACGTCCAGGCAATTCGGTCATTGGTATCACGTGCAACGGATGTTGCACGAGTATTCCAGACTGCCCCCATTACTACCTCGCCATCCAGGAAAAGCTGCTGACTCGACGCTCCCGAGTCCCAGAGAACCAAGTCATCACCTAATGACTGAACCATCTCCGTTACTAGATTCATGTCGATTGGATAAATCTCTTCTGGTTTACGCCCGGCTCCTAACATACATACTTCTGGCATACATAAGAACCATTTGAACAACGCTCGCTTGCCAGGAAAGTTTTTGCGATCAAAAAAATCCACCCAATTTTTGGGCGCAGTGGACAACTTACTTTTGTCGTATGCTAGAACTACCGAGTATACGTAGTTACCTGCTCCATAGGTTTGCTTGTTCCAATCGAAAAATCCGTTCGGACTCACAATATTGTAGTCGATGGGCTCGAGATAGTCGGCTCCTAGCATAGGACTGAAAAACCCGTCGCCATCGAGAACATCCCAATGAACGTTGCGGTCATCAACCATCTTTTTGACTGTCCCGACAAGCGTCCCGGAGCCGTCGATATTGACCTTAATACCTGTACCGCGTTCGAAAGGTGTAGTCCACGCATCCCCGAAAACTTTCACGGCATCACCGCCTTGGTTTGCGACCGTCATCTGCTCATTGCCGTATGCGCTAGGCAGACCCAAGCTCGACATAGCCACCCCACCACTGACTACTAAACACGCTTTCAAGAAATCACGCTTGGTTATCTCTTTCTTAACGAGCTTATCTTTCAATATGGCGATAGAGTCTTCTTCGATACTTTGCACAACAAGCCTCCCAACCTAGCACAAAGCCAGGCGTGCGTAATGGGGCAGGTATTTAAGTTGGCTCAAGCAAAAATGCCTAAGCACGCATCTAGTGGTTCTGCGACCTTTAAATCAATAACGTCAAAGAATCAGGTTTGTCATCTCACCCTTATATAGTGACGCTGCGATGATCAACAGTGACATGTTGTGATGTTCTGTTCAATTGATTTTTTATCGTCTTTAGTTCATTTTTATTGAATACAGGTATGAGCCGAAATCGCTGAAAAGCCCGAAAATCAACGACTTAGGTTTTCTCCCGAAATTTTTGCGCTTGTCCTAAGACCACTGCGGCCCAAATCCGCTTTACATATACATGCTGGCTGATAACTATAATTACATTGGGTATGATTCTGGATGCATCATTTGGGTGCGACACATATCTTAAACTTCCTGTTTTGGTGCGGATACAGCAGATGAATATTGAATTGGCGCGAACATTTTTAGAAATCGTTTCGACGGGAAGTATGGCAAAGGCGGCTGATCGTCTGCATGTCACTCACTCAACGGTAACCATGCGTGTTAAAGCGCTGGAGGAACTGCTCAGGCGCCAAGTGTTGATAAGAAACAAGTCTGGAATTTCGATGACCGCCGCGGGTGTGAGATTTCACCGCTTTGCGGAGGCGCTGGTGAGAACCTGGCAAATGACCCGACGGCAAATGTCACTCGCCTCCGGGTTTACCGGAATCATCTCGATTGGCGCCGACACCTTGCTGTGGGATGACATCATGTTCGATTGGGTGTGTCAGTCGAGGCGAGCACGCCCCGACCTTGCAATACACTGCGAAGACGGTGACGCCGAATATCTTGTCAACAGACTGTTCCAGGGTTGGTTGGACATTTGCGTTGTGTATGAAGCGAGAACGATCAGCGGCTTCACTGTCGAACCCTTGTTCGATGACCCACTGATTATTGCATCCACTGAAAAACGATCACTGAGGGAAACCTTCGATCCTGACTATATCGAGATATATTGGGATGAAGGTATCCGCGCCCAGGAAGAATTATTCTGGGGTGAAGCTGACGAAACGCCTCACGTCTCTACTATGAGTTCCTCCCTAGGGATGCGCCTGGTTAGCGAATTTGGTGGCTCGGTGATTGTACCTGTAAGGTCATTGAAGAGCGGGCCGTACAAGGACAAGCTTTATGCACTGCCGGGCTGCCCTGTCCTGCCTCGCAAAGCGTATCTGATCTATTCGCCTGAAACCCTGCGCGAACGACTTCCCGGCATTACCATTGAGCAGGTAAAGGAAGAGATAGTTAGGCTATTCAACGCGCTAAACTGAACACAGTCTCTAGGCCTTGTTAATGCCTGGGCTTAACGCCCAGGCTGCTTAGCATCAGCTAAATGCCATGCATTCGCTTAATCAGTTAAACCCGCTTCAGCCGGTTGCCGTTACCGATCACCAACGCAGCAAGGATTAAAAGGACGGAGCCACCCAATAATGGGCTGGCGGGATTCACCGTGTCCAGTAAATGGCCACCGGCCGCGCCTCCGAGCATGATCGAAAGCTGAATTGAGGCTATCATCAAGCCCCCCCCGCTTTCTGGATGATCCTGCAGCTCCCGTCCCAGCCAGGTAGACCAGCACACAGGTATTGCTGACCAGAGCGCCCCCCATGCAACCATTGCGGCTGCTGCGATCCAGTAGCTTCCACCAAAAGCAGCGAGCAGCAGCGTAACCACAGCTAGGACACCGGGTAAAAATCGCAGCATCGGATACAGACGTCCACGTTGAAGCATTACGCCTGCGAACCTCGTACCAACAAAACCAGCCAAGCCCAAGCCAAGCAACAGAAGAGATAGGGAGTGCGAATCAACCTTCGTCTCCGTCTCCAAGAATGGTCGAAAGTAGGTAAAGGCGCTCAGGGCACCTGAAAAACTTAGCATCACACCCAGCATTCCAAAAACGACATACCGTCGTTTGATTAGTAAGAACAGCTCAACAAACCGTATCTTTTTCCCAGGCTTCATGTTGGGCAAGCTGACGGCCTGCCAAATGAATACGCAAAGGACGATCGGAATTAGGCCACCGAACACGGTACGCCAACCCACGGCCTCTCCCACATAGGCTCCAATAGGCCCTGAAAAAGCCGTTGCCATGGCATTCCCCATGAAGATCATGCTCAGCGCAATGGGAACCTTGGCTACCGGCACCAACTGCATGACCGTTGCAGTCGACAGAGTCCAAAAAGCCCCAATAGCTAATCCCAATATTGCCCGTGCCAGCATTAAGGTCAGGAAGTCCGGAGCTACAACGGTGATGAGCAGGGAAACAAGTAGTAATGCGGTAAGGGTTAGCAGAACCCGCTTGCGATTGAAGTAAGACGCGATTGGAGCCGCGATCAAACTTGCTAATAGAGCAAAGAGTCCGCACACGGAAATAGCTTGCCCCGCCATCCCTTGTGTAACGCCCAAGTCATCAGCAATAGGAGTAAGAAGGCTCATTGGCAAAAACTCTGAGGAGATCAGCATCGCCACACAGAGCGCCATCGAGCCTACGGCGCTTCCTATCTTGGCCTTCTCTTCAGGTTGATCCATCACGGTTGAAGTCGTCATGTTCATCTCAGCTTGACACGCTCACTGCACTTACGGACACTTGCAGCAATCAAACGCGTCGTTCAATTAAATTGAATCTCCCAATTCAGCGCGCGCTGAACTAGATAATTCCCCAGTACAGCAACGGCCGATCCTAACGGCAGTTATGAGGTACTGCGCATAAGAAATCACGATTGCAACCATGAACTAAGCCGAACAATGCGTATACTGGAAACCGCCATCAACGTTGACTCACACACCTAAATATGATTTACCATTGGCACATTGCTAGACTGAGTGCGCCTAATGCGCCCAACCTATCCTGCGTTGCAGGGGAACCAGTACTTACAAATTGGGGTTTTAAAAGAAAAGGAAGAGACTACTTTTGAAGCAGATTAGGGAGGGACTATGAAAGGTTTGGGCCAGTACTATCGGGAAAAGACACCAAAGGCTGAACCATAGCTCAGCCTTGGGTGGTCGTAACTTATTTTAAATTCTTTTGGAAAAACGCAGTTAGCTTGTCAAACGGGATGAGATTTACACGATCATAAAGGTCTACGTGATTAGCGCCTGGGATGATCACAAGCTCTTTCGGTTGCCCAGCACGCTGGTAAGCGTCTTCGCTGAACTCACGGGAGTGCGCAATCTCACCGGCGATGAACAACATAGGACGGGGCGATATGGTCTCTATGTCGTCAAAAGGATAGAAGTTCATGAACTTCACTTCCGAGGTGATCGCGCGGTTTGTGGTGAGGTATAGAGAGCTGCCTTTAGGTACAACCTGACCACGCGGGGTGCGGTAGAAATCAAAGAACTCTTTTTCAATAGGGTTAGCATTAGCGCGCAGGGTCTCAAGCATGCCGTCTACATACTTCTTCGGGCCGCCCTGGAATTCCACGTAACGTTGGTCGGCGGCGGCGGCGAGTGCCTGCTTACGCTGATCCAACGTCTGAGAATGCTTCAGGCCGTTCCGGTTTACTGACCCCATGTCGTACATACTTACCGTCGCGACCGCTTTCATGCGTGGATCAAGTTTTGCTGCGCTGATCACGAAACTCCCGCTACCGCATATGCCGAGTACACCGATGCGGTCACGATCGACGTAATCACGCGTTCCTAAATAGTCAACAGCTGCGCTGAAGTCTTCAGCATAGATGTCTGGGGATACAGCATTACGGGCTCCCTCACTCTCCCCCCAAAACGACAAATCAATTGCTATGGTTACAAATCCTTGCTCAGCGAGTTTCTGTGCATAAAGATTTGCACTCTGCTCTTTCACAGCGCCCATCGGGTGACCAACAACAATAGCAGGAT
Source organism: Pseudomonas sp. CFBP2511 (assembly GCF_030209255.1). Taxonomy (NCBI): domain Bacteria; kingdom Pseudomonadati; phylum Pseudomonadota; class Gammaproteobacteria; order Pseudomonadales; family Pseudomonadaceae; genus Pseudomonas; species Pseudomonas sp. CFBP2511. The sequence goes on from NZ_JARVSI010000001.1 coordinate 79,908, forward strand.
ATTTAGTGTTTTTCGCGCCACCTTTCGGAGTAAACACGTTTGCAACGACTTTCATTTCGTACTGGTTTTTGAAGGTGACCTTTTGCACCGTAACTTTATCACTTTTATAGAAGTTATCAGCACCATTCGACATGTCTTGCCCCATTGCAGTATATGAAACGAATAAAAACGAAAACAGTAGCAATAGCTTTTTCATAGCAAACCCTCATTATTGAGTAACACTAGACTCGTTCTCGGCATATGCCCGATTACACTCATACAGGTCGCGTACTGATGCTCAACGTATTGCGTCCGCGGCGCTCTCTCCAGCCGCGCGTCAAGCCTATGAGCCAGCGATATAAGAAGGCTACACGTCACTTAGAGATGGATAAATACGTCCAAAAACATTGCACCCATGAATCCATTCGCTTAATCATGATTTTTTCTTTGCCGGATCTGTTTAGTAAAGCGTGGACAACAGCCGTCTTGCGTTCATAGTAGGACACTAAATTTTTGGGGTTTTATGCTTTAGCCCTTTGTCCGCGAGAATTATTGTTATCAAATGAGTGCAAAGTCCGGCCAACGCAATCACCCCAATCCAGTGTGCAAAGAAAGGAACAACTGATTCTCTAAAATTCCAGAACTTGATGCTGTAGCCTGAAGACAACCTCTGAACGAGCCCCAGGACGTCAACACTCCAAATCCCAAAACCGAAGATAGCCAAGCCCATCGCCACACCAAAGCCAGACTGAAGCTTTCGCGCATCCCAGCCGTGTAATTTTCGATTGGATAATCCACAAAACCGATTCCAATGCAACCCTATGTGCACCCCAACAAAGACGGCTAGCCAATATGCGGCGAACCAATGAACCTGGCGAGCGGTTATACCACCAAGGCGAGGTAGTACCGAACCGAGCAGCTTTGATACCAGCAAACTACTGACAAACAGGACGATTATCGAAGTTACCAGGCATAAATGTGCTAACGCGCTTCCGATGTTCGCACGCTGTCTGAGCGCTCTCAAAAAATAATTCATTACCAGTCTGAATCGTACAAATATATGCCTTCCTACCAGTATAAAAAATGCTAGACCCACAAGCTCGTGGCTGTTATTCCCATACCACCAATAGCTATAACTCCAAAGCAGAAACGAAAATAAGAAGAGCACTTCCGCTGCTCGAGCAGCTCTGAAGCCAATTCGGCGGGATAAACGACTCGCTGGCATTATCTCTTAAACCCTATAGCGTCGGAAAAGGTAAACATGAATTGTTTCCGCTGCTGAGACTCGTGGCACGAGTAACATTGCTGAGGATTTTCATCTTTGTTAACTTTTTGGTCGGCGCCGAAAGCCTGGTACGACCAATCTAGCTCGCCCTCCCCGGTTTTCTCAGACACGAGGTAACGACTAAGCTTTCCGCTTTGATAATCGACCAGCACCAAGTGCGTACCAACAGGAACAGCGCTCCCATCCTTGATATTCTTCAAAGCATCTGGCGTGATCAACATATGCTCCACAGTACTCCCACGAGTAACAGTGGTATACTGTTGCAGTTGATCGATAGCGGGAAACGTAACTCCCGGCTGAGCTGCATAAACGGTGAAGCACAGTGCCCCGCACAATATGCTTGCCAAAAAACTGAGCTTGATCGTCAAGTGTTGCTCCCCCTGGTACAGGCCCTATTCGAAGTTCGCACATTACCAACCTACCAACGCTTCATCACCTATGATCAGCACTAACAGCCATGTGCTAATTCGATAACTGGACATTTTCCAAAGGCGCATGTAGATAGAACAATCATCTGACTTAGTATTTACCTGTCATATCTATCGCAGCGCTACGATTTAGGTCGTTCCTAGCTGCTACGTGATCAATCTTTAAGTTGATAATTTTTTGTTGCGAGGTGTTACGGCGTCCTTACCAAAAGTTAAAACTAGAAGTATTTAAAAAAAAGCCATGCGGGGTTGCATGGCGTGGGCAGAACGCCCAAGGGATGAAGCTTTTAGGCCGGCGTATTTTCAACTGCGTTCTTGAGTTTCCATCAGCTGCTATTTAACTCCAGCTGATTCGCGGCTCGTGTAAACCGTGAGACGACTGCTGCGAGCACAGCAGCTAAAATTAGCATCAGCGCGCTTGCCGTGAATGTCGCTTGATATCCATGAAGATCGTAAAGTGCTCCCCCTACGGTTGCACCGATTGTGATAGCCATTTGAATGACTGCTACCATCAGTCCACCACCTGCTTCCGCATCTGCTGGCAAGGTTTTAGAGAGCCAGGTAAACCAGCCTACAGGGGCTGACGTTGCAACGAGACCCCAAGCCCCAAGCAACATAGCGGTAGCGGCAATTCCCTCGCCGTATAGCAACAGCCCTTCAACTATCAAGGACATCAGCAACGGTATAGCTATGAGCACCCCGCCCAAATTACGTTTGATAACTGAACCCACCAAGACCGTCCCGATCAGGCCTGATATGCCTAATGCAAGCAGCAGTAATGAAATTTGGCTTATATTGGCTTTTGTGACTGATTCAAGAAATGGACGGAGGTAAGTAAATAATGAAAATTGGCCCATGAAAAGGAAAGCGACCCCGCCCATGCCTAACATAAGGTTCCAGTTTCCTAGCAATCGGAATACTGCAACCGGCGAAGTCCTTTTAGATTCTTTTGGCATGCTCGGCAGGGAGACTGCCTGCCAGCACAAGGCGATTGCCGCCAGCGGAACCACACAAAAAAATGCCCAGCGCCAGCCGATGTAGCTCCCCAACAGACTTCCAAGCGGGGCTGCTACAGCCGTTGCCAATGCGGATCCTCCCTGGATAACGGCTATCGCCCTTGGCACAAAGGATTCTGGGGCGATCCTCATAACCACGGAGGTGGACATTGACCAGCACCCTCCTATCGAAATTCCCAATAAAGCCCGCCCAACCATGAAGACTGAAAAATTCGGAGCGACACTCACCATGATGCCCGAGGCGATCATCAAAACTGAAAGGGCCAGAAGTACATGCTTTCTATCAAACTTCTGAGTGGCTGGTGATATGAAAAGACTCGTCAGAACCGCCAGGATTCCTGAAATCGATATCGCCTGACCGGCCTGCCCCGCCGTCAGCGAAAGATCCTCTGCCACAGGTGTCAGCAGACTTACTGGCATAAACTCTGAGGCAACAAGAGCGAATGAGCAAAGTGAAATTGCTAAAACGGAACCCCAAACCTGAAAATTCTTATCGCGAAATTCTCTTCTCACTATTCGGTTCCCCTAAACCATTTATAATGATCAAGATTTCTGGTTCAACTTAACGTTGAGCCAACTAAAATTTTACTAAACTTCCATCTCAAAGAAAGTGAAACTAGCCAGTTAGGCATAAGCTCTTTACATGAACCGCATCTAAACCGTAGCGCTGAAAACTTAGGCAAGTAAAAAGGTGCGGAACGCTAACATTGATATCCTGGAAACTAATACACTCATGCAAATGCTGCGTTGAGCTTACAGGTTTAAGTTAAAAGCTAACATCTTGCCTGTCTGCTGGCAGCCATGAATGATTTCGATAGGTCGTTGCGAAGCCTGCTCACGAGCACGACGAAGGGAATCATCTCCCATTTTGCTACATGGTCATCAAGCCACGAGAATGGGCTTCTACCCCTCATCGCCCTTTAAGACTTTCTCTAAGAGCTGTTTGTATTGAGATTATTGCTGGTTCGACTTGACTCATGAACTGCTCCCCTTTTGCCGTAATCAAAAACTGACCGTTCGAACGAGTAAACAATTCATCATTGAACAAATCCCGGAGCTTCTTCAGCGCATTGCTTACCGCGGGCTGACTGACGCGTAGATGGCCTGCAGCCTGACTCACGCTCTTTTCCCTGTACACTACCGCCATCGTTATAAGAAGGTTTAGATCAAAACCGATCATCTCAGAATCAAGAGCATCCATATAACTTTCCTTAGGCGGCAGCCCTTAAAGAGAAATTTCCAAAGATCACATTGGTGCCCATTTCTGTCAGCACAGCAATCAAATCAGACATATCCGACGAGTTAAAATGCTCATCCATCGCGGATTTACACTCCCAAAAACCGCTCACCACAAGTTTACCGCTATCGGCCGAAACAGGACTTACCGTATATCCCACGCATTTCTCAATCAAGGCAAGCCTGTCTAGAAGTGGTGTTAAACGCGCTGCTAACAGCGCTTCACGACCGCAACTTATTCCTATTTCTAAAGTGCACACAGCTTCGATCATCATAATTCCCTCCTACGCTCAGGGCATAATTGCCTGTAGGGAATTCTGACGGAGTTTGGAAGTAACGCAACCTTTTAAGCGACTGGAGCTCTGCAAGCTACCATGCAGCGTTTGCATGAGTCCTTACGGAATTGATTACTCCAACCGCGACGCCCAGTTTTTACCTAAACAACCCATAGGATCATCACTCAACGCAACGCCAAGTTTGTAACGCTGTGTAACATTACTGACTGTTACTGAATGTTGCTAGAACAGTCTTCACCGCGCGAGACATATCTGGTTGCTTGGTATAGTAGAGATGAAACCCTGGAAAACTCTGCCACCACTCGGGCAGAACTGCTATCAAATCCCCACTAACAATGTGCGGTTGCGCTAGAGCTTCAGGTATATAAGCCAGACCGAAACCCTCAAGAGCAGCGTTTAGCACTTGATATACGCCACTGAATGACAGCCGCCCATCAACCTTCGCTACCGTTGCACGCATACCTTTTTTCAGTGCCCAAGGAAAAAGATTCTGTCCTCCGGACATCAGCGTGATGCAATCATGCTCAAGCAGATCCTCCGGCTCTAAAGGAACCGCTTTTGCCGAGAAATAAGCAGGAGCTCCGACTATCACAAATTTCAGGTCTGGCCCAATTCTAACACCAGCAGTGTCCTTATCCAGTTCATCTCCTAATCTGACGCCAAGGTCGAAACGTCCCTGAGCTAGGTCGCGAGCCACCTGCTCTACAACCACCTCCACCTTGATCCTAGGATGCTCAGGTAGCAGCTTGGCCAGGGTTGGCCACACAACCGTATTAGCCGCATATTCAGAGCAGACAATTCTAACCGTTCCAGAGGGCAGGCTTCCGGAGTCAGCTATCGCTCTAAGCTGGTTTTCGATATCCCTCAATCGAGGGGCGGCAACCTTGAGCAGCTTTTCCCCTGACTCCGTGACGGATACATTGCGGGTAGTGCGTGTAAGGAGCCTGACCCCAAGTCGTGACTCCAGCTGTCTGATCGTATGGCTAAGTGTCGACTGTGAGATACCAAGCTTCGCAGCGGCAGCAGTGAAGCTACGAGCCTCCGCTACCGCAACCAGGGCGATCAGGTCGCTATAATGCTCACGTGGCATTTATTCAATCTCTGCATGGCTGTGGAGAGACTTTACCAAAATATCTGACGGGTTCTTCTTTTCTTTCGCCTGAGCAAGGGAACACACGTACCTCGCACTGCAGACTTAGCTGTCTAGCTCATGGCTGCATTCTTCTTGAAGCCTTCCTCACTGGTTCCTGGTCAGAGAACCTTTGTCTATGATCGATACTGCACGCAGACGGTTCGGCATGTTTTTCAGTTACTTACGGGCAATACTTTGACTTGGCTACCTGCCTACAGGTGAAGAGGAATGCTTGGGTTATGCTGGTCTTATAGTCCGTAAAGGCTCCTCAGCTGGTACAACATGAAATAAGGCATGCCGCGGCGGTTGAGGTTTTTTCTGCACATCTCCCCCGACAGTATGGAGAGTCGTTGGCTGTGTCCGGGGAGGCGTGGCAGGCGATCTGGCGAGCTATGGCGGCGTGTGGTTGTGGCCAAAGACCCCGGAGTGCCAGAGCGGGACTCTATAGCAGACCAGTTCGAAATCGACGAACGTGTCATGCAAGGCGTTCTCGCCCAGGATCTGGAATGCTGACATTGGTGCTGGAGCTCTTGCAATCTATCTTCGTAATATGATGATCACGGAAGTGTCCGACATTAGAAGCTAGACGAACTCCGAGGCCTCAATGAGCTATTTAGACAATGGGCGAACCGATCCTTAGCATTACCCCTGGCGCGTCAGGCTGCGGCTTGAGTTTAACCCAATCTAAAATTTGATGACTTTGCTTTATCGCAAGCAGTATCCCCCCTTTCGAAGTTTAACATGTCGACAAAGGACAACATCATTGAAAATAGGCGTTTTAGGATCCGGCAGAATGGGCAGCAACCTTGGATTGATGCTTGCACACGCAGGCCACGAGGTTACCTTTAGCTACTCCATGACAGAGGGCAAACTCGCACAACTCGCCAAACAGGGCGGGCCGCAATGTGGGTACGGATCACCAGCTCAAGCGGCAGCAGAGGCCGATATAGTGTTATTGGCAGTCCACTGGCATCAAATTGACGATGTGCTGACGGCTGCAGGTAGCCTAGATGATAAGGTCGTGCTCAGCTGCTGTAACCCACTCAATATCGAAGATACTGATCTCATTATTGGTCTTACAAGCTCGGGGGCCGAGGTACTAGCTGAAAAGCTCAAACAATCTCGGATCGTCGCAGCATTCCAGACCGTTCCTAGTGAGGTGTTAATGCAGGTATTCAGGGTAAGGAACCAAGATTACCAAAGACCTAGCCTCGTTTTCTGCGGGAACGACACCACCAGCAAAACCACAGTCGCGAGCTTGATCAACCAATTGGGTTTTGACCCTATTGATGCAGGTCAATTGAAAGTCGCCAGGTATATCGAGCCTTTTGGAATGCTATCTGGCGTCCTAGCTTACGATACCGACCAAGGGCCCGAGTGGGCATATCACTTCGGAAGATTTCCTAGGCTCCAGGGCTGAAGCGCACTCCCTCGCTGTCGTCCAATCGAGCGGGCTGGTCTGGCATGGGTTTACAGCGAGGGGTCGTATCTGAGGGCCCCGATAAGCAGGCTCATAGCACCAGATGGCTGTCGACGACTAGGGTAATACAGGTGGTGCCCGGGCCATAAGGCACACCAGTCCTCCATGACCGATACGAGTTGTTTCGACGATAAATAAGGTGCAGCGATATCACTCGGTACGAACGCCAGACCATTTCCAGACACGGCAGCGTCAAGACAGTCGTAAATACTGTTAAATATAAGTTGCCCGTCAACTCGGACGTTCACCTGCTGCCCTTCCTTCTCAAACTCCCAAGCCCACAACCCCCCGTGGGTGGCAAGCCTTAAGTTTATACAATTATGGTTCATTAGGTCAGCAGGGTTAAGAGGCACTTCTCGACTTTTGAAATACCGTGGTGTGCCCACCACAGCGAATCTTATATCCGGACTGATACGCACTGCTATCATATCCTGCGCTACCATTTCGCCTAAACGTACTCCCGCATCGAATTGCTTATCCGCGATGTCTACCAAACCATTATCAGCGAAGAGCTCAACTTTAATATCAGGGTATTTCTGAACAAAACCCTTGAGCTTCGGAGCGAGCAAAGTTCGGATCGGGTGGTCTGATGCGGTGATACGAATAGTCCCGGAAGGGGCGTCTCTCAATTCGGAGACTGCATCCAGCTCCCTGTCAATTTCTCCTAGCTGTGGGCCGACGACGCTCAGGAGCTGCTCCCCCAACTCAGTTGGATATACAGATCTGGAATTTCGCGCTAGCAGTCGAACACCCAAGGTTTTTTCCAGCCCACGAACGGCATGGCTCACGGCTGACTGAGACACCCCCAGCTGTGCTGCAGCCCGCGTAAAGTTTTTCTCGCGAGCAACTGCCATAAATGCCACCAGCCCACCGAACGAGTCTCTCGTCATATTACCTTTCATCGTCATCATTACCTTCGAGTATCGGCGTCGCGCATGAGGTAGACCTGAACCTAAACTGGCGACGAGCGCCGACACCTGACACGCAAGCTACATGCCAGCCAAGCCAAGCCTACATCCGCGATGTGGCCAAGTGCTTTTAAGAACTGTTTTCCAGTGACCGCGAAGCTTATGCCGCAAGATTCCAAACCGATGCGACGTCATGAATTGAGTAGACGGCTATGAAGCTTTGACCAATAACCTGAAACAAAGCAACGCCGGCAGTATGATCAACTCAGAGTCTCGGAACGGACTCGCAACCTCAGAACAGCGGCCTTCTCCATACACCCGACCAGTCGTATGGAAAGAGGGTAGCATCAAAAGCCATGCTCATTTCCTGGGGGGCATCAATGCATTTGGGGCGTCCAGCGCGGAGGACTGCAACTCAACCAGGCCCGAGGTGCCGCTATTCACTGGTAAGGACGCTTTTAAATACATCACCAGAGCCTTCATATCACGAGGCGTCAAGTACTGGAAGCTTTGTTCGACCACATCTGGAATACGCCCGGTAGCGAAGCTATGATTGGCCTCATAACCGGTCGACAGATGATTGGCTATTTGCGCAGACGTCCACGCACCAACGCCATGCAGGTTTTTTTGAGCAGTGTTATATGTGCCCCGAGCTTCAATCGGAACACCTGAAAAATACGCCTGAGAGCTCATAGCGAAACCAGCGTTCCGAGTTGCACGGCACTCGCCGCAGCGCCCCAATGCACGCGCTAGGTAGGCACCTCTGTTCCAGTCGTAACTCTGTCCTTGCACCCCTTCGAATCGCCGATCCTGAAAGAAAGCCATGCTCCATAAACGCACACCCCAACGCTGGTCGAACGGAAACGCCAGATTGTTAGGTGGGGTCTCAGCGCCTACCGGCTCAACAGTCATCAAGTATTTTTTGATCTCCAGAACGTCTTGCTTGCTCATTCCAGTATAAGACGTGTAAGGCATGACGGGAAAAAGATGCCCACGAGATCCGATACCCCGACGAACCGCGTCGACAAATTGATCGTCAGTCCACCCCCCAATCCCGACATCCCTGTCGGACGTGATATTCGTAGAGTACACCTCGCCGAAAGGTAGCCGAAATGCCCTACCGCCCGACAAAAATTTGCCTCCAGGCGCCGTATGACAGGCTACGCAGTCAGCAGCGCGTGCTAGGTATTCTCCCGCACTCACGTCACCAGGAAGGTCTTGAGGAATTCCTGAAAAAGGCCTGACTTGCTCGGGCCATTGCTCAAGTTTCGTAGACTGGCGTTCGTAAAACGCAAAAATTATAGAAGCGCCGGCGCAGAGGAGCGCACACCACAACAACAGTTTCGAATACGCGGACTGATCCAATTGCTAAACTCCGTCAGGCTTCAAGTCGGCGCCACGATTCGAATCACTCTCAAACGGTGACCCATGATCGCCGCAATCGCGCTAGCTTTTTTAATAGCAACAGGGGGCGCGCTTAGTCCGCCAGTCCAGTAGTAAAACATATCGACTGAACTAGATTAACGCTATCTTCAGGCACGTTCATGATTCTGAAAACAGGGTATTCATGCAGACTACGTGCTTCATATATCATTTCCGAAAGTTGTGCTGTTGTGGAAAACCGAAGGCCATTCAGGGGGCTTGGCCGGAGTGGATCCGGGCAATACCACCCACGTGAGACTTCCCGTGTTTTATGGGCGCCATAATACGAGACATGCACACCCAACACATACTGCCCTGCTGCTTGCTCCCATGAGGCAGACCGATAAATCGTAAAACATCTGTGTATACCAATCACTGTAATTTAAGCCAATATTTATCGATTTCACTAATAGGAGCATTTCTCGGGAGGTGGCTATACGCCCCCCAAAAATGTGTATAGTCAATTTTCAAACTTTATGTTTTGTATAGGGGAAATGAATGTCAGTTAAAGCATTTGGTGCAATTGCAGGGGACAAGGCGCTGGAACCAATGAATATTGAACGCCGAAAACCAGGCGAGCACGACGTGCAAATTGAGATTGCTTACTGTGGCGTATGCCACTCCGACCTACACCAAGCAAGAGCAGAGTGGGCGGGTACTTTGTTTCCGTGCGTTCCAGGGCATGAAATTGTAGGCCGCGTTTCCGCAGTAGGCGCACACGTCTCGAACTTCCAATTGGGTGATCTAGTCGGTATCGGCTGCTTAGTAAACAGTTGCAAAGTCTGCGATGACTGTAATGACGGCCTGGAAAACTATTGCGATGGCATGACTGGCACCTATAACTTTCCGACCCCTGATGCGCCCGGGCATACTCTAGGCGGCTACTCAGAGCGGATTGTAGTTAATGAACGATATGTTCTTAAAATCCGCCACCCTGAATCGCAGCTCGCCGCCGTCGCTCCGTTGCTCTGCGCGGGGATCACAACCTATTCCCCCCTGCGTCATTGGAACGCGGGCCCTGGCAAGAAAGTGGGTATTGTAGGCATTGGTGGCCTAGGGCACATGGGCATAAAATTAGCTCATGCGATGGGCGCTCATGTTGTGGCTTTTACAACCTCGGATTCGAAACGAGAGGCAGCTAAACTGTTAGGGGCCGATGATGTGGTCGTATCAAAAAACTCGGATGAGATGGCCAGTCATCTAAAGAGCTTTGACCTTATTATCAACACCGTCGCAGCCCCCCACAACCTGGACGCGTTCACTACGCTCTTGAAGAGAGACGGTGTGATGACCTTGGTCGGTGTGCCCTCCGAATCTCACCCATCACCTTCGGTATTTAACCTGGTATTCAAGAGGCGTACGGTAGCTGGGTCAATGATCGGTGGAATCCCTGAAACCCAGGAAATGTTAGACTTTTGCGCGGCGCAAAATATCGTTGCGGATATTGAACTAATTCGCGCCGACGGGATTAATGAAGCATTTGAAAGAATGCTTAAAAGCGATGTCCATTATCGTTTCGTTATAGACAACTCAACGTTGTGAGGCTACGCGGCATACACCGTTGCTAACATAGCTCCCATTTGAAATGAAATCCGTTCCGGGGCGGATTTCGGGTTCTGTACTCTCGATTAAGGTTGACGAGATTCTCCAGTTACCGAAAGACGCCCCATCCGCATTCGCCTACCCTCCTCTTAATTACCGGGTACTGTGGTTCATTAAGGATCAGCTCCTTCCTTCGTCCCGGCCCAACGTCTCCATCTACACTTACGCCTCCTTCGTCATCCGAACAATCCACTCCACATAACTATCTACTTAGTTCATGCCTGTTATCGATTATCGCATCGAACATCCCTCGCATCGCTTCCTCTCATCAATTACACACATTCGATGGAGATGGATATGCACTACAGAAAATTAGGCAACTCTGGAATATTCGTATCTGAGCTAGCGTTTGGCACGCTCACTTTCGGAGGAAGTAATGGTTTTGAGAACTGCGGAAATGTTGATGAGAAGCTAGCTCAGAGAATGTTCGATCTCGCGATAGATGCCGGCGTCAACCTCATCGACACTGCTGATGTCTATTCCAAGGGCTTATCGGAGGAAATCGTGGGTAGGGCCTTAGGACAAAAACGTAACGACGTGATCCTCGCCTCTAAGGCACGCATGCCGATGGGATCGGGCCCGAATGACTCTGGTGCATCTAGATACCACTTAATCCGCTCTTGTGAAAACAGCCTACGCCGCCTCGGCACCGATCATCTTGATTTGTACCAACTGCACAACTGGGACGGCGTAACTCCAATCGAAGAAACGTTAGAAGCGATGACTCATCTGATCCGTTCGGGGAAAATACGCTACTTTGGGACAAGTAATTTTACTGCTTGGCAAATGATGAAGACTTTAGGTAGTGCAGAAATTCATGGCCTGATGAAACCAATATGCCAGCAGATCTATTACACGCCAGAGGCCAGAGAAGCTGAATATGAGATCCTGCCGATGTCATTAGATCAGTCAATCGGGACACTAGTGTGGGGCCCGATGGGAGAAGGCTTGCTCACTGGCTCAACTCGACGCGGTCAGAAACCCCCCATAGGAACTCGGCAAGGCAGCGACTGGCCTGAACCTTACGTTGCAGACTTCGAGAGAGCTCTTGATATTATTGAAATTCTTTCACAGGTTGGGGAAGAAAACGGAACTAGCGCCGCCCAAGTGTGCCTAGCTTGGCTAAAGGACAGACCAGGTATAACATCCCTCATTGTGGGGGCACGCACCGAAAGCCAATTAAAAGAAAATCTCGGCGCAGTTAATTTGAAACTGACTCCGGAGCAAATTTCTCGCATCGAGAAAAACACTCGACGCCAGCCTCTGCATCCTTATTGGCAGAGACTAACCGGTCAAGTTGATCGTCTTGATCCGGCGGAATTGCCGTTTCTGCGTGAGCACTTCGACACTATTAGATCCACAAAACCTCACTGACAAAAGGCCGCGCTAAGCGCGGCCTTTTTACGCGTCAACGTCAAAAACTCGCTGGCTTACAGGCACGGGAGAAAGGCATTCCTGAGAGGCGATAAGCAATGACATGCCGCGAAGGATCAGAGCACGACTCTCTCGGTCAGGCGCATCAGCGACGGTCGCCGGCTACAACCAACCTTGGCCCGCCGGGCGTACTTTTTCGAGTTCAGCGCGAATATGATTGGCAATCTCGATAAGGCGAGCTTTCGGCAGGCGACTTGTGGGCCCAGCAATGGCGAGCGCTGCGCGCGGCGTGACCGCCACTGCAACGCATGAGATCCCGGTCTTCTCGCTGTCGAGATCTAGAGCGAAGCCCTTGCGCCGCGCTTCGTCGATCTCCTTGGCGTGCCGCTGCCAGCGTTCAGCGTCTTGAGCACGGGCGGAGTGCGCCAAGCCGGGGTCTGCCGCCAGCAGGATGTGGCCAAGCGCCTGTCCGATCAGCGGGCTGCGCTCGCCGGGCCTCACGGCCAAGTGCAGGGGCTTGTCCGACAGGACGGCGTCCACGCAAAGGTAGTCGCTGCCGCTGACCATGCCGAGAAATGCGGACTCGCCCGATGCAACGCTCACCGTATGCAACACGGGGCGGATGCGTGCGCGCAGTGCGTGTTCGGCCTCGGCGTCAGGCCGCACAAGCTGGGTAAGCTTACTGGTCAGCCGATAGGCAGCGCCCTTCCTGTCCTGCGTGATGTACCCGAGCACTTCAAGGGACGCGATCAGGTTATGTGCGGTGCTGCGGTTTAAGCCGGCGCCGTCCGCCAACTCGCTCAAGCGTGCGCCCTCGGGCTGCCGGGCGACGTGCTCTAGCAGATCGAACGCCCGCTGCACGGATTGGATCACTCGACCGGATGATTTTGGGATTTCCATAATGCTGAATTATGACGCCCCGGATGGCTCAAAGCAATCACGATGTGGAGATGCAAGCTGGGCGCTCGGCCCGCCGACATAGGAACTAAGATGCCCCTATTGTTAAACGGATACACCTTGGCCGGCGGCGATTTCAGGCAGAAGGCCAGCGATAATGAACTTGAACGTTCCGATGATGAAAGTGCCGACCTTCAGCTCAAAGACGACCCAAGGCAGGCTCGCTATCGCCGGACAGACTGAGATGCGGCTGCTTCAGCCATCACTGCTCTCTTTCGGTCAAGATCTATGATCGCTCGGGATTTAGTGCCGGTCGATGTGGACGTGCCGCTCCGTGAATCGCCAGCGGCTGTTGTGCAAGACGAAGCCGTCCACATAGCGCCCGCGTGCGGCCAAATGCACCGCCGAGCCTTCCGTCAGTTGGGACACCAGGAAGTATGAGACGCTGGTAGCCCTATGCCCGTCGTCTGACACGTCGATGAGAATATTGCCGATCAAATGCTGCGGCCCTAGGTGGGCATCATGCGTGGGCGTGTGCTCGCGCAGCCAGGCGAGCTTCTCCGCCTTGCCGCGCATCGCCAGTTCTGAAGTGATGTGCCAAGTCGCTTCATCGAAGAAGTCAGCGACGGCTTCAAGGTCGCCTTCATCAAGGCGGTAGAGATAGGTGTGGATCAGGCGCGCGATCTGGCTTTCGGCCTCGCGGCGGTGTTCAAAAGAATTCATCTTGGTGCCTCATTCAAGCAAGGGGATCGGAAAGGGGACGCGATCTTATGGGCCGCAAATCGCGGCCCCATAAGCCTCATCCGTGCGACGCATGTGCGCCAGTGCCTAGTGGTCAGAAGCCTTCGAGCACGATCTTTCCGCATGCCTTGCCGCTTTCCAGCAGTTGGTGCGCACGCTTGAGGTTGGCCGCGTTGATCGTTCCGAAAGTGTCGGTCAGCGTAGTACGGATTTTCTTGGCTTCGATCAGTTTGGCGATTTCGCGCAAGATGTCGCCCTGCACGCTCATGTCGATGGTCTGCATAAGCGAGCGCATGAAAACCGCTTCAAGGTGGATCGAAATGCACTTCCACTTGAAAGGGTTGGCGTCGAAAACCTTGGGATTATCGATGTAGCCGTAGCGTCCTTGCGGCGCCATGAATTTTACAATGTCGTCGCGGTACTCAATGGAACCCGCCGTGGCGAAGACGAAGCCAGGCGCCCCCAATCCCAAGGCTTCGATCTGCGCAGCCAGTGGCTGGCTATGATCCACGACATGGTGCGCGCCGAGGCTTTCGCACCATTCCTTAGTTTCCTGGCGCGAAGCGGTGGCAATCACCGTGAGGTCGGTACGGGCGCGCAGCAGTTGGATGGCCATCGAGCCTACACCACCGGCGCCGCCGATGATGACCACGGCTTGGGCCGCGCCGGGGACTGGGCGCGTAACATCCATGCGCTCGAACAGCATTTCCCATGCGGTGAGCGCGGTCAACGGCAGCGCAGCCGCCTCGGCATTGGAGAGGGATGCGGGCGCCTTGGCCGCGATGCGTGCATCGACCAAGTGGTATTCAGCGTTCGTCCCCTGCCGACGGATGGCGCCGCAGTAATAAACCCTGTCGCCGACCTCGAAGCCCTGCACGAGCGAACCCTTCTCGACGACCGTGCCAACCGCGTCCCAGCCCAGCACCCGAACTTCGCCTTCGGCCGGCGTGGCATTCCGGCGAATTTCGTAATCGATGGGGTTGACCGCCGTGGCCGCAATTTCGACCAGCAGGTCATACTCCGTGGGAGCGGGCTTCGGAAGGGTAACGTCTATCAGCGCGTCATCGCGGTCGATTGACCCGTTCTGCTTAAAGCCTACAGCTTTCATTATTTTTCCTCGATTGTGTTTAAAGAAATTGGTTCGCGCCCCGACTTTTCCTGCGAGTGAACTCATGGGTAAACCTGTGGTGATGGGTCGATCGGCGCGTGCGCCTCGGCACGGTCGAACCGTCCCGCCATCGGAGCGCGGCTCAACGCGTCATTACCAAGCCAGGCTCTTGCCGTCCTGATAGAAGCCGCTGGTGCCGGCCTCGGCGCGCAGATTGACGACGTACTTGATGCTGGCTGCGCCCTCGGAAACAGGGCGTCCGCCTTCGCCGCCGAGGTCAGTGGCTGTCCAGCCGGGGCAAGCCGCGTTGACGGTGACGCCCTGATCGGCCAGTTCCGAAGCGAGGTTGCGTGTGTAGGCATTTAGCGCCGCTTTTGAAGTTCCGTAGGCGGGGACGCCCGCGGTCATGCTGGCGATCGAACCCTTCTCGCTGGAGACGTTGACGATGCGCGCGTCCTGCGCCTTGCGCAGAAGTGGGAGCATCGCCTGTGTGACGCGCACTGCGCTAAAGAGGTTGATTTCCAGCGCGTGCTGGACGACCGCGAGGTCGGCCGTGGAAGCTTTTTGCGCATAGTCAAAGACGCCACCCACGTTGTTCACCAGCACGTCGAGACGACCGAAGTCGGCTTCGATCCTCTTCGCAGCCGCGTCCACGCTCGCTTGATTCGACACGTCGATATGTACCGCGTGTGCGTTGCTGCCGATCTCTGCGGCGGCCTGGATGGAGCCCTCGAAGTTGCGTGCGCCGAGGAGCACGGTGTCGCCGTCTTTTGCGAGCTGCTTGGCGAGTTCGCGGCCAATCCCACGGTTGGCGCCGGTGATTAGGATGATGCGTGTCATATGTGTTCCTTTGTCGAGGTAGATAATGGTAGGAGCTGGCAGCTGCCAGCGCCGGCTACTGAACTGTTGGGATCAATCCCAGCGGCTGATCCCACAATGACAAACAAAATTATTAAGAGCAAACTCGCTATTCAACATTGTGGAATTACCCTTGTGACAACTCAAAAGCTGGGCTGCTGCCGTAGAAGCAGGCTGTCGCTACGCTCAATGAACAACGCAAGCCTGTCCGGCCGTCATCGGTACGGTGAATATCTGCGTGAACACCGTGTGCCGCATATACGCCAGCCGGGCTGCGAGCCGATACGCTAGGGATGGCATCCGGCCAAGGCGACAAGCTGATCCTCGGACAGGTACTAATGCGCGTGGGACAGGTACTAATGCGCGTGGGACAGGCACCAGCGGTGGTCGTATGGCCCTACATGCTCACGCTGGCTGCTTGTCCAACAGAAGTGCGCGGATATCAAACGGCGTGCCGCACACCAAGCAATGGTCATGTTCGAGATAGACGTGTGTTTTGTTGTGCGTGGCTGTTCTGCGGTTGTATGGATGGAATTGACCGGAATCGACCCAACGCTGCGATTAGGGGTCGAAGACAGCCACGGGCCGCAAGCGTGCTGGCGAATGCAGCCCTTTATGTTGGAGAACGCCGTAATACGGCAAAGGATGATCCCTGGCGGCGAGCCTTCCTCCCCCCTTCGTGCTTGTGCACCCAGCGAAGGTAAAGCCTGATCTGCCCCTTGAAAGCCAGCTTGAACTCGCCTACCTTCCACTCCGCTCCGGGGTTACAAGCCGCCCCCTACTTGCGGTTCCGAACAGCAGACCCAGCTGGAAATGCTCCCATCACTCTGGACGCGCTTCTGCCGGGCCTCGAAGCCTCAACATCCCCTATGGCCCGCTAACCCTCCTCATAGGTTGGGCGCCCGGGCCACGTGATACTCGGTGACCATTTCAGAAGCTGAGCCAGCACGGACGATCTGCGCCTCCAAGAAATGATAGACGTGCGCCCTGAGCGCAGCTCTCACGGAAAAGCACCTAGTAGAGGTTCGTCACGGGGCAAGTGATCGACGTGCCTCTTCACGTATCGAAGGATACATAGCCCGCTTTCACCCACATCTGGAGCATAAATCCGCTGTATCCCGGAGTAACCTGGGCGCCTTAAATAGCTGCTGACAGCGAGCTCTACAACGTCGGTGAACGCTTCCCCATGAAACGTCGCCTGCCTCTTTCCAGATCGTTGATTCCAAACCGTAGTCCATGCACCTCCCCAAATTTCAGACGCAGTAATCCCAACCAAGAAGTCTGTGTCAGGCGACAGATTTCTGAGAATTTAAGAGCTAGCTGTTTGAACACAAAGATGAATGGAGGAGCGGCAATCTAGAAACACCAAGCCGCAGACTCATCTTGAAATGGTAGAATCTCGCCAGCAACATATCACCTACGAGAAACCTCATGAATACAGATTTGACCGAGGAAGAGATGCGTCGAGCGCTCTTCGGCAGCCCCGCGCCAGCGCCTAAAGTAACTGCGCCAGCTTCATTAACATCGGTACCAAGCATCGCGCTTGCGCAAGCGGTGAAGCCTCAACCCAAAAAGAAAACCACAAAGGCGTACACCCCTCGGCTGCGTGTGACGATGCATGTCACGAACGAGTTCGAGGGCGAAGCCTACGAGCTGATCCACGAGGCCGATACCTTGAGCACCCTCCTCGCTGAGCAGGAGGCGGTCAAGACGGCCAAAAAGAAATACCGTTACGTGGAAGTGATTTCTGTGAGTTCGATGTAGGCATTGATGAACTTATCAGGAAATCGGCAATCTGCGGCGCCATTGATGCTCCCACTCATGAATCGAAACGCAACTCCTCCTCTGAAGTCTCACTTTTGAGCAGACCCTCCTTGGGAACTCCGATAGTGTGTAATGAGACACTCGCCTCATTGACGTTACTGCGTTTGAGCAAGAAGAGCATGTCCTCCGATTCGGCGATCTGGCATGCACGTATCCGATCCAGGTTTTTGTAGGTAAGGGTTATTGCTTGTTTGTGTGCTGACGATGCTCTCGTTTTACTGCAGGACGCAGAGCCGGTCAGCCTTGTGCTGAGAGACATCCGTATGTCAGGAAAACTTGATGGCTCGGACTTGCCTAATGTGATCTGGCGCCGATAGCCGAACCTGCCAGTGGTTCTAACCTCGGGTCATCGATGTCTATCCCCTGATGAGCTGTCTTTTCGGTCTGCATTTATCACAAAACCCCGGACGCTCGACATCGGCATGAGGCAGTCAAAGAGCGAATGCCGCTCGGTGGCTTGGAAGACTTGCAAACTGAACTGACCGACTAGCAGTCATCTGCAGCAGAAGAATTGATAATGAATCTATTTCGAGGATCTTTAGCGATAGATCCTTTCGCTGCTCGCTCAGGGCCGCAGAGACCTAAGTAGGTACCCATGAGTCAAGACCCAGATTTCAAGCTCTTGTTCGATGCCCTCCCCCATCTGGTATTAGTGTTATCGCCAGGCCCAGATTTCATCATGGTCGCGGCCTATGAGCGACGCCTCCGCGGCACCAATACACGGCGTGAAGACTGTATCGGACGTTCGATCTTTGAGGTGTTCGGCAGAAATCCGGATGAGCAATCAGAGTTTGGCGCAAGTGTCTTGAGGGCCTCTTTGGAGCGCGCGTCATGCACACCCGCCAGCCGGATCGCATGGCAATCACTAAATACGACATCCCGCGCGTGGTTGGAGAGGATGCCGGCTTTGAGGTGCGTTACTGGAGTTCCTTGAACACGCCTGTGTTGAATGACCGAGGCGGCGTCATTTACATCATTCACCAGACCGAAGACGTCACCGAGCAGGTCGTAGGGCGACAACGTTCCAATCCCGGCGTGCAGATTACCGATGAACGCATGCGCTCTGCACTTCTAGCCTCGGAAGCCGGGATCTTCGATTAGTACATTGAGGAAGACCAATTCCACTGCGACACCGCGCTGAAACACCTTTTCGGCTTTCCGGACGTGCTGACCGGTAATCCTATCGAGCGCTTCCTTGAATACGTCCATCTCGAAGACCGGCACCTGGTGCGGCTCTCACTGATTGAGTGCATTCACGGAAAGGACTTTACCGTCGAATTCCGGTTACACCGGAGCGTCCAGGAACGATGGCTGGTAAGCAAAGGTAAAGTTTTTCTGGATGCTGCTGGCAAGTCTTCGTTTGTCACCGGCACCTGCGTGGATATCACTGCCCGCAAGCAGGCGGAGAACGCGCTGTACGAACTCAACGAGACGCTTGAAGCGCGGGTTACCGCCGAACTGGCTGAGCGCACCCGAGTAGAACATACGCTGCATCAGGCGCAAAAAATGGAGGCCGTAGGGCAGCTGACAGGCGGGATCGCTCATGACTTCAACAACTTGCCCACCGGCATCATCGGTAGCCTGGAACTGATGCAGCGGCGACACCAGGCCGGTAGCTCAATAGACGACGAACGCTACATCACTGCGGCCGTCACCTCAGCCCACCGGGCAGCAGCGCTTACTCAACGCTTGCTAGCGTTTTCTCGTCGTCAAACCCTTGATCTCAAGCCGATCGATGTTGATCAGTTGGTGGCTTCGCTAGAAGATCTGCTTCACCGAACGACCCGAGAGAATATCGAGATAACCACACCTTTGACGGCAGGCCTGCCACTTGTGTCAATGGATGCAAATCAGCTGGAAAGCGCAGTGCTCAATCTTGCTATCAACGCGCGTGATGCCATGCCGGATGAAGGCACAATTGCCATTACGACAGCGTCGGTACATGTCACTACTGCCGAGGGGAGGGCACTGCAGCTCACGGAGGGCGTTTACGTGATGCTGGAGGTGACCGATACGGGGGTGGGGATGACGCCGGACGTCCTGACCAAGGTCTTTGAGCCCTTCTATACCACCAAGCCGATAGGTCAGGGGACGGGACTAGGGCTTTCCATGGTCTATGATTCTATGCGTCAAGCTAAAGGAGCTGTCCAGATCATCTCGCAGCCGGGAAGTGGTACCAGCGTGCAACTGTACATGCCTTGCCTGGGCGGCGATGTAGGGATATCCGAAGGTGAAGTGAACAGAGAGGCCCCCTTGGGAGAAGGCGAAATCGATCTGGTCGTCGAGGATGAAGCGGTGGTGCGATCGCTTATCGTGGAGGTGCTGTGTGATCTCGGCTACCACGCGTGTGAAGCGGCTGCTGATCAAGAGGCCATTCCTATACTGGAAAGCAGGCAGCGCATTGATCTGATGATTTCCGATGTAGGTCTGCCAGGCATGAACGGACGCCAACTAGCCGATATTGCGCAGTTACGACGTCCAGGTTTGAAGGTTCTATTAGCGACGGGCCATGCCGACGGGTCGAATGTGGACGGTTATCTAGCCTCGAACATGGAAATCATTACAAAACCATTCGCTATCGATATCTTGGCCAACAAGATCAGGGAAATGCTGGATACGTCGAAATAAATCTCAATTCAGCGCCCACGCGGAGGTCAGACTGTAGCCGCAGAAGTGTCATAAGCGGCACCCAACAACACCGGCGATGCTACCAGCGTCAGCATCAACTAGGGCGCCATTTCCAGAATCGGCATGCCCGGCGCCAGCGCCAAGCCGGGCTTACTTCCCCCACGAGCTACAGCGGCGCGTATGACACGCGATTTCCGGCGACTATCGACGACAGCGCCGTTACAGAAAGTGCGAGTATTGTTTCGAAAACAACCAACCCTTGTCGCTCAAGAGCTAGAAGTGAGCACAGCCTATGCCGCCAATGACAGGGTTTGTTGAGCGAGCGTTATCCGTTATGACATACAAGGCTCCGAAACACACTCATGAACCAATTCCGACAGAACCCTTAATTACCTGGTCATCCTGTGCGTACCTATAACTACATCATGCTGAAGCTGTGCCTGCATGTGAATCCACCATGGCCTCTTCCACGGGATTAATTAGTCTGACTCATCTAGGCATCCCAAACTGATCAATAATTCCTCTCCCATCACTGTGATAAAGTCCCCGCATCACGAACGCCAACGCCTAACGAAATAGCTACACGCCGCTGTAAGCCAATGCATAAGTGAGTTATTGCACATTGCCGACCCACTACCCTGCTTAGGTTAATAAGCAGCCTGCTCCAACTCGGCCGCCGATGCACTGGCCGGAACTTCCAAAGCTGCCGTGTGACTGGCAAGCCGTAGTACCAATCCCGCCTCAATTACAAAAGCACCGCGGATGGTCAAACACTTAATCGGCAAAAAACCTTGGCAGCACGGGTCGCCGTAGATTTCCGTGCGCGCTTCGTATTGATCGCTCGTTGAGCCCATCGAGTTGAAAAATCAGCAAGGTCGCGCAGAAGCCTCTGGTTTGCCGCACGACGTTCACCTATCACTTCGAGCATCTTCACAACGAGGATTTCCATGCATTACAAGCCCGTCCGGTTCGCCCTGGTTCCCACCCTCGCCTTATTAACCGTCCTGAGTGGCTGTGATAAGAAAACGGATCCTGCCCCTCCGCCTCCGCCGCAAAAAGTCAGTGTGGTCACACTACACCCGCGCTCGGTGAATCTGACCAGCGACCTGCCGGGCCGTACTAATGCCTTCCGAATGGCCGAGGTTAGGCCTCAGGTCGACGGCATTATCCTCAAGCGTCTTTTCAAGGAAGGATCGGAGATTAAGGAAGGTCAGCAGTTGTACCAGATCGATCCTTCGACCTATGAAGCCGAGCTTGCCAGCGCCCAATCCAACGTTGAGCGATACCGCTCGCTCACTGGGCGCTACAAGCAGCTGATCGACGAACAAGCCGTCAGCAAGCAGGAATACGACACGGCGCACGCCCAGCAATCCCAGGCAGAGGCTCAAGTCAAGAGTGCGCAGATCAATCTGCGTTATACCAAAGTCCTGGCGCCGATCAGTGGACGTATCGGGCGCTCGGCAGTGACCGAAGGGGCGCTGGTGTCCAATGGTCAGGAAATGGCCCTAGCCACTATCCAGCAACTCGATCCGATCTACGTCGACGTGACCCAGTCGTACGGCGACATGCTTAAGCTGCGCCGCGCGCTAGCAAGCGGTCAATTGCTGACAGCCGGTGACAACGCGGCAAAAGTCAACCTGACGCTCGAAGACGGCAGCGAGTACCCGCTGCCGGGCGCCTTGGAGTTCTCAGAAGTCTCGGTCGAACAGACCACAGGCTCGGTGACTCTGCGTGCGGTATTCCCCAACCCTGATCATGTGCTATTGCCCGGCATCTTCGTACATGCCCGCCTGCCTGACGGCATTGCGGACAAAGCCATTCTCGCGCCGCAGATCGGCGTCACCCGCAACCTCCAGGGCAGACCCACCGCCATGGTGGTGACACCCGACAACAAGGTCGAGCAGCGTGAGCTGAAGGTCAGCCGAACGGTGGGCCAGGATGTTCTGGTGGAAGACGGCTTGAAGGATGGCGATAAAGTCATCGTCGAAGGGCTGCAGTTCGTCAAGCCAGGCGCGACGGTCGAGCCTCACGAAGCTGAGGGCAACGCCGCGAAGCCCGGTGCTTCAGCGCCCACTGCCAGCGCCAAAACGGAGTAACACATGTCGAAGTTTTTCATTGATAGACCCATCTTCGCCTGGGTGCTCGCGCTGGTGATCATGCTAGTGGGGGGGCTGGCGATCCTCAAGTTGCCGATCAACCAGTACCCGAGCATCGCGCCGCCTGCCGTCGCTATTCAGGTGACCTACCCTGGCGCGTCGGCACAAACCGTCCAGGACACAGTGGTGCAGGTCATCGAGCAGCAGATGAACGGCATCGACAACCTGCGCTATATCTCGTCTGAAAGTAACTCCGACGGCAGTATGCGCATCATCGTGACCTTCAATCAGGGCACCAACCCGGACATCGCCCAGGTGCAGGTTCAAAACAAGCTAAACCTGGCCTCGCCTCTGCTGCCCCAAGAGGTGCAGCAGCAGGGTCTGCGTGTTACGAAGTTTCAGCAGAACTTCATGATGTTCGTGGGCCTGGTGTCCAACGACGGCAAGCAGAGCAAGGAAGACCTGTCCAACTACATCGTGTCCAACATGCAAGACCCGATTTCGCGGACGTCTGGTGTCGGTGACTTTCAGGTCTGGGGCACCCAGTATGCAATGCGCGTCTGGCTTGACCCGGCCAAGCTCAATCAGTATCAACTGACCCCGGTCGACGTCACCCAAGCTATCGAAGCTCAGAATGTGCAAGTGGCCTCAGGCATGATTGGAGGGCTGCCGGCACGCAAGGGCACGGTCTTTACCGCCACCATCATCGGCAAAACTCGCCTGCAGACCTCCGAGCAGTTCGGAGAGATCCTGCTCAAAGTGAACGGCGACGGCTCCCAAGTACGCTTGAGCGATGTGGCCCAGATCAGCCTGGGCGGTGAAAACTACAGCATTGATGCACAAAGCAACGGCAAGCCCGCTTCAGGTATCGCCATCCGCCTCGCGACCGGCGCCAACGCGCTGGACACCGCCAAAGCTATCCGAGCAACCGTTGACCGCTTGAAGCCGTTTTTCCCGGCCGGCGTAGAGGCGGTATATCCATATGACACGACCCCCGTGGTCACGGAGTCGATCAGCGGCGTGATGCATACGCTGGTTGAAGCAGTCGTGCTGGTGTTTCTGGTTATGCTGCTGTTTTTGCAGAACCTTCGGGCAACCATTATTACCACCATGACAGTACCGGTGGTGCTACTGGGCACGTTTGGCATACTTGCGGCGGCCGGCTTCTCGATCAACACACTGACCATGTTCGGCATGATTCTGGCCATCGGCCTACTGGTGGACGATGCCATCGTCGTAGTGGAAAACGTCGAGCGGGTGATGGCGGAGGAGCATTTATCGCCCAAAGAAGCGACGCGCAAATCTATGGAACAGATTCAGGGCGCCCTGGTAGGGATCGCGCTGGTGCTTTCTGCAGTGTTGCTTCCCATGGCGTTCTTCGGAGGCTCGACGGGCGTCATTTATCGTCAGTTTTCCATCACCATCGTGTCGGCAATGGCTTTGTCCGTGTTCGTGGCCCTCGTATTCACGCCGGCGCTCTGCGCCACCATGCTCAAACCCATCAACCCGGAAAATCACGGTGCACCTAAGAAGGGGTTCTTCGGTTGGTTCAACCGTGGCTTTGATGCCTGTGTAAACGGCTATGAGCGCGGCGTGGGCCGAATCATTCGAAACAAGATTCCAGGGTTCGTCGTGTATCTGGTAATCGTTGCCGGCATGATCTGGATGTTCACCCGGATACCTACTTCGTTCCTGCCGGAAGAAGACCAGGGTGTGATCTTTACCCAGGTGCAAACCCCGGCCAACAGCTCGGCCGAGACCACTCAAAAAGCGCTGGATCGCATGACCGCGTTCCTGCTCGACAAAGAGCATGGCGAAGGCAGGGCTGTGAGTTCGGTGTTCACCGTCAACGGCTTTAATTTCGCAGGCCGTGGGCAGAATTCGGGTATTGCGTTCGTGCTTCTCAAGCCTTGGGATGAACGCGACAGCAACAATACTGTGTTCAAAGTTGCCCAACGGGCACAGCAGGAGTTCCTCAAGTATCGCGACGCTATGGTGTACGCAGTGGTGCCACCGTCGGTTCTGGAACTGGGTAACGCAACCGGCTTTGACTTTTACCTACAGGATCAGGACAGCGTCGGGCATTTGAAGCTGATGGAAGCGCGGAGCACATTCCTCGAACTAGCGGCGAAAAGCCCGGTGTTGTCGGGCGTGCGGCCCAACGGTTTGTCTGATGAGCCGCAGTACCACTTGACCATCGATGACGAGCGGGCCCGAGCGATGGGCATTTCGCTGGCTGACATCAACACCACGCTCTCTGTCGCCTACGGCAGCAGCTATGTAAACGACTTCATTGATCGTGGCCGGGTCAAACGGGTGTACGTACAGGGCCAGCCAGATTCTCGTAATACCGCCGAAGACCTGGACAAATGGTATGTCCGCAACGCGCGAGGCGAGATGGTGCCTTTCTCCGCGTTCGCGAGCGCTGAATGGGTATTCGGCTCACCCAAGCTGTCACGCTACGACGGCGTCCCTTCCGAAGAAATTCTCGGTACACCTGCCCCTGGGTACAGCTCTGGCCAAGCCATGGCCGAGGTCGAACGAATCGCCAGCGAACTGCCTCCGGGCGTAGGCATTTCGTTTACAGGACTGTCATACGAGGAACGCCTCTCGGGTTCCCAAGCCCCTGCCCTGTACGCGCTGTCAATTCTTGTGGTGTTCCTGTGTCTTGCGGCTTTGTACGAGAGCTGGTCGATCCCAATTGCTGTGATTCTCGTTGTGCCGTTGGGTGTTATTGGCGCACTGATGGCGACGAGCTTACGCGGGCTTTCCAACGACGTTTTTTTCCAGGTGGGTTTGTTGGTGACGGTGGGCCTTGCCGCCAAGAACGCCATTCTGATTGTCGAGTTCGCCAAAGAGCTGCATGAAAAAGGCAGCAGTTTGCAGGACGCTGCCATCGAGGCGTGTCGCATGCGACTGCGTCCAATCGTGATGACGTCCCTGGCGTTCATCCTGGGCGTGGTTCCGTTAACCATCTCCACCGGCGCGGGGTCGGGCAGCCAGCATGCCATCGGCACCGGCGTGATTGGCGGCATGATCACGGCCACCCTGCTGGCCATCTTCTGGGTGCCTCTGTTTTTCGTGGCGGTGTCCTCTGTGTTCAAAGGGAACCGGCTAAAACAAGACGAAAACACCTCTGTCGAGAAGGTCGAGCAATGAATAAGTCTTTGATGTCTCTCGCGATCACGGCCGCTGTGCTCAGCGGCTGCTCTATGATCCCTGAGTACAAACGCCCGGATGCTCCGGTCGCGCAGCAGTATCCGCAAGGAGCGGCTTACTCAGCTGTTCAGGCAGGGGATCAGGCCGCCGCCGAACAGGGATGGCGGCAATTTTTCAAAGACCCGGCACTGCGCCAACTGATCCAGACGGCCCTGACCAACAATCGCGACCTGCGGGTCGCGGCGTTGAACGTCGAGGCTTATGGTGCGCAGTTCCGTATTCAACGTGCCGACTTGCTCCCGGTAATAAACGCCAACGCCAGTGGCACACGTCAGCGACTTCCCGCCGACTTGTCGCAATCTGGTCAGGCAGGCATCAACAGCCAGTACGGCGTCAATCTGGGAATTAGTTCTTACGAGCTGGATCTGTTTGGACGTATCCGCAGCCTCAGCCAGCAGGCACTGGAAGTTTATCTGGCGAGTGAAGAGGCACGCCGGTCAACACAAATCGGGTTGGTCGCAAGCGTCGCTAATGCTTACCTGACTTGGCAGGCGGATCGGGAACTGCTCAAGCTCACCCATGACACACTCGGCGCGTATGAGGAAAGCCTGCGTTTAACCACCCGCAGCAGCGAAGTCGGTGTCGCCTCGGCCCTTGACCGGAGTCAGGCACGCACCGCCGTGGAAAGTGCTCGGGTCAGCTTGTCCAATTACCAGCGCCGCGTCGCCCAGGACGAGAACGCGCTGGTAATGTTAATCGGCACGCAGTTGCCCGTCGACCTGCCTGAACCGCAGCCCCTCTCCGCACGATTGCTGGCCGAGGTTCCCGCGGGATTGCCCGCTGACCTGCTGACGCGCCGACCGGATATCCTCCAGGCCGAGCACTCGCTTCAGGCATCCAACGCGAACATTGGCGCGGCGCGGGCAGCATTTTTTCCGCGCATCAATCTGACTGCGAACGCAGGCACTGCAAGCTCCGATCTGGACGGTCTGTTTAAAGGTGGTTCTGGCAGTTGGTCGTTCTCGCCTTCCATCATGCTGCCGATCTTTAACGCCGGCGCGCTCCGGGCAAGCCTGGATTACTCGAAGATTCAGAAAGACATTGGCATCGCGAATTACGAAAGGGCCATCCAGACCGCGTTTCAAGAGGTAGCAGACGGGCTTACAGCCCGTAAGACCTATAAAGATCAGTTGCAGGCGCAAAGCGATCTGGTTGACGCCAGTCAGGATTATTACCGACTGGCCGAGCGTAGATACCGAATTGGCATAGACAGCAACCTCACGTACCTGGACGCCCAGCGCTCGCTGTTCAGCAATCAGCAATCAATGATAAGTGATCGGCTGGCGCAATTGACGTCCGAGGTGAGTCTATACCGGGCGCTTGGAGGCGGGTGGAGTCAGAACGACGCATCCGGGGATGTGTCAGCTCACCGGTAATCAGCCGCCGAACCTTTACGGGCTTCCCTTCGCCTTCCGGCCCACAGGCGGAGCGCCGTGGGCGGGTGGCGATTGGCGGACTAATATAGGCAACGTCCTCAGTACCTCGGGCTCCGCTACGGCACCAGCTGCACAAGCCGACAGGTGCGTCGCTTGCTGAAGCGGCTTATCTTGATGTAAGCCAAAGGCGGCGTTAAAGATGAAGAAGATTTTGATTGTTGGCGCGAATGGGCAACTGGCCCGCCACACAACAGCAGCAGGCCAGTCACTGTCATCCTGTGCTCCAAAGCGCACAGCAGGTACCCCGTCACACCTTGCTGCGAAACAGCAGCCAGCGCCCGTTCAACTCTAAGGGCGGCTTGCCCGAATCCAGAGCGCCGCAAGCCGGTGGCGGTTACCCCTATCAGATGAGCCTGGTGGGTAAGTCATCGCAGAGGGCTTGCAGCTGTCCGGCGAGGTGTTTTTCTAGCTGGCGGAATTCTGCGGGTTTAGACATGTTGGGTGTCTACGTAGTTAGTCGCCTAACGATACACCAAACCCTGCGATGAATTAAGGGACGCGACATCAGCGATGGGACAATCACTGCCACTCATCCCATAGAAAGGTGAGCTTAAGTCGAGTTACGCTCTTCGTTGCATATATCGCCCTCAGGTCGGAACCGGAGAATCACTCAACAAGCGTATCGGAAATCTATCTTGCTCAGCATTTGGAGCTGACATTTTTCGTTATCAGTGTCGGACGCGCCAGCAAACAGATTGCTGGCGGTCAACCACAATGTGTGTGAGGTAGACACCGGGCAAAGTTTGATACAGAAAGTGCCATTTCAGGAAGGTGAACCCATAGCTATTTTGCCAACGTGCCTTCTGTCTGAGATTGAATTTTCAGCTCCTTCGCTGGTTTTTTTCCGTTACGGCGGTCGTCAGGAATTCCCTAGAAAATTACACCGACGTATATAAAACAGAAAGGTGCAAGCGCTAGCATTCCCATGTAAGTATTGCCAGCTAGGTCGTTCAGGTAGCGGTGCTGATGCGCTCAAGACGGCAGGTGTGGCTCTCCACAGACCATCCGTTGATGCAGGCCGAGCAGATAAGCCTGAAAGATATCGAGGCGTTTCCTTACCTGATGCCTACGGTGGATGAAGGTGAGGAATCCACCACACGCTACTGGCAAGAGTCGGGCATCAAGACTGAAATCGCATTTCGTACAGGTTCAATGGAAGCTTTACGCGGTCTGGTGGCAAACGGCTTCGGCATAACCATTCTTTCTGAAATGGTATTCCGGTCATGGTCACTGGAAGGACGCCGCCTTGAGAGACGGCCTTTTGTCTGACTCCATTCCGGATATGGAACTAGGTCTGGTGTGGGATGACGCCCTCCTCACAAGCCCGCAGGTGCTGGCAGTTCATCAATTTTTACTTCGTTCGGTATGACCTGTACGACATTACCGGGTTGACGGTGCAGTCGCTGAGAGCCAAAGAGGCGTGCTGTTCTCAACATATTACATAATCAAAAACCAATAACGCCCGGCCATTCGGGCGTGGTGATTTTGTACAAGGGGATCTTATTGGCGCCGCATTACCCTTAACCGTGCTAGGTGAATGTGGTAACGCGCTGCCTAATGCATTAACGGCTTACAGATCAAGCAATCAACATGCTGCATCGGCGACCCGTCCTCGCCATGGAGACACTGCCCTGATGTTACCGAGAGGTAATCAAGGGTCTCGTGGAGTGGTAAATATCCTGCCATCGCATGTAGTTCGCGCGTAGTGAATGGGGCTCCCGCCGCTGGCAATTGCTGCTTAGGCCTAGTGGGCAGAGTATCCAAGTAAGCATCAATGAGCTCAGTCTTCACCGCTTGGCCGACCATCCGGTTGTCGGTATGTCCGTAGTGGTTGCGGTAGGTGGTCAATTGCAGGAACGGCCATTGAAAAATCTGCTCCTGAAGCTCCCCAATGTTGAGCATTCGGCACTTGCCAGATTCCATCAGAGAAGCCGTCATCGTGGCGAGGCACTGAGTCATCACGCTCGCCAGCGGCACGAATTCAGCACTGCCTTGCTTGGCATCACGCTTCAGATCATGAAGGTTCGAGTAGCCGAGACACCTCGACATCAACTCGCTCGCCTGAGATAGGCTGATTGGTTCGATACCGAGCCAGTCGCGCTTCAGGGTTCTAGCAAGCCGGATGAAACCGGTGCCGGCAACGAGGTCATCAGGATGAATAGGAACACGCATAATCATTCTCCATATGTCTACGCGGTGTCGGCTGCCCGCAATGACTGATGTCGAATGCACGTGACAAGATGTAGAGCGACGTCTGTGGGTTACCTATGCGTGCCGACCGCTTGATCCAGACTGACCAGTGTTGATTTTAACATGAGAAGAATTGCATGTTCCATTCGAACGTTGAAGTCCTGCAGCAGGCGGCTCATCTACCAAACCACCCCGCAGGGTAGAAAGCTTGAAAGAGAACCATCGTCCCTAATGGCCATACTCTGCCCCATAGCTCACGCCGTAGAGTTCGGCATTTGCGCCCAAGGTCTCCCTTACGTGCGGGCGGCGTTGCCATGAGCGCAATGCGCGACCTATAGTCCGCCTCGGCGCGATGCCGCTTCACGCTGATGATGACGATCCAAAAGAACCGCATGAATGCGGTTCTAACTCACTGCGCTGCTGCTCGACGACATGTGCCCGCCCAAACCAGAACATTTTAAAAGGAAATGCACCGCCTACTTCTTCACCAAGGACGGTGCTGGTATCAAATGCTCAAAGACCTCACTATCCCGTGGTGGGCCAAATGGCTCCCTTCAGCAGCACGCGCCCTTGGCATCTCCGGAACCGGTGTTGAAATTCACACCCGTAGCGGCACCCAATGCTTCGATTGGACGTCGATCAGCGACGCTCCAAAGCGCGCCAAAATCTGGTTTCTGCACACGGCGTATATTCCAACGCCGCAAGGCAACTGGCGCCTCTACTTCCGCAGCGAACAAAGACGCGATTCAGCTTGGGAAGAGCTCGTCAGGGCTTGGTACATTCCCCTAGTCATCGAAAGCCAAACCCGGCTGAAATCGTTTGAGCAGAGTCTAGAAGGCTGCGGCTATTTGCGATCATCAAAGTGGACAGCATACAGGCAGCTGGCCCTGTCCTGGCAAGACTCCTGCCCTCCCGTCCCACCTGTCGGTATTCTGACATCCGATCATCGAGACCTGCTGATTGAGATGAGGAAGCTTGTTCAGCATCCCGATGATTGGCTAATAAAAACACGCGACGCTTACGTTATCAAAGCACTGGCAGACCATCACGATCTGTTCGAGACGGTAGAAAGCCAACCACTCACAACAGATCAACGCAGAGCTTGCGTCATCGACGAGGACAACAACCTGATCTTGGCCGGCGCGGGTACCGGCAAGACCAGTACTGTTATCGGTAGGGTCGCGTTCTTGGTCAACAGTGGGAAGGCCAAGCCCGAGGAAATCCTTCTTCTCGCGTATGGCAATAAAGCAGCAAGAGAGCTGCGCGAGCGCTTGGAGAGCAACCTGGGCATCAAGGGTATCACCGCTGAAACCTTTCACAGGCTAGGTCGGTGCATTGTTCAGGAGGCTGAAAAAAAGACGGTTGCCATCAGCGACATGGCGACGGATAAGAAGCTCAAGGCGAAGTTCGTCAACACCGTATTCGAAGCCGAGCAGTGCGAACCTGCTTACAGAGAGCTATTGCTTAACTATTTCGAACAGTGGCTGCACCCCGCCCGTAATCCCTTTGACTTCAAAACTTTGGGTGACTATTACCGGTTTCTGGAAGACAACGGCATCCGCACGTTGAAAGGCGAAGCGGTCAAAGGATTCGGTGAATGCGACATCGCGAATTTTCTGTTCAAGAATGGGATTGAGTACCGGTATGAAGCTGTCTGCAAGACCCCACTGCAGGCGCCTGATCGATCCCCATATCGCCCAGATTTCTTCCTGCCAGAGCTTGGGATCTACATCGAGCATTTCGGCACTGATCGCCATGGTAATACTGCGCCATACATTGACCGAGCCGAATACCAGGCCGACATGGCATGGAAACGCAAGGTACACGCCGAGGGCGGTACAACCCTTATCGAAACCTTCCACTACGAAAAACAAGAAGGCGTTCTACTCGCATTGCTGGAGCAGCGTCTGATCAAGGCTGGTGTGCTTCTAAACCCGCTCCCTCCCGAAGCTGTGTTGGAGACCCTCCGGGAATTCGGGGTCATCAATAAGTTTTCTCTAGTGCTCACCGACATGCTGGGGCTGCTTCGCGCTGCAAATCTCTCGGCCCAAGAGCAAGCCGAATTGATCGCTCGATCTGCTGATCCGGGTCAGATCAGCGCAGCTCTGACCCTCTTGGAGCCGATCGTCACGGCATATGTGAAAGCGCTTAAAGACAGCGAGCAAATGGACTTCGATGACATGATCAGCCGCGCGAATGAATACGTCCTGGACGGAAGCTTCAAAAGTCCATGGAAGTACATCGTCGTTGATGAATTCCAAGACATCGCCAAATCCCGAGCCGATCTCGTACAGGCTCTGCGAAAGCGCCAGGAAGACGTTTCGCTGTTCTGCGTAGGTGACGACTGGCAGTCGATCTTCCGCTTCACTGGCAGCGACATAAGCTTCACCGCTGACTTCGAAAAACTCTTTGGTGCCACCCAAGCGAGTGAGCTCAACAAGACATTTCGTTTCAACAGTAAAATCGGCGAGGTGGCCAGTCGCTTTGTGATGCAGAATCGACGCCAGATCACAAAGAACATCCAATCCCACAGCGTCGTAGACACCGCGGCCGTCTCGTTGGTGAGGGCTCCATTGATCGACGATGCCGCGGTTGCCGACGCAGCAGAACGCACCGTGTCCCGTATCAGCGCCATCGCTAAACTAGGCTCTTCCGTGTACTTTTTGGCCAGGTTCAACCATGACTTGCCCGATCTTGCAGCCATAGCAAGGCGCTACCCCAGCCTCACCTTCAAGAGCGACTCGATTCATAGCTCCAAGGGTAAGGAAGCGGACTACGTCATCATCGTTGGCTTGGGCAAAGGCAAGTATGGGCTGCCTTCGGAGATCGTGACTCATCCTCTGATTGAAGCACTACTGCCCCAAGGCGAACCCTATCCCCACGCTGAAGAACGTCGGCTGTTTTACGTTGCACTGACCCGCGCGAAGCATCGGGTCTACCTCGTGTGCGACATGATCCGTTGCTCTCCTTTCGTGCAGGAACTGATCAACGATAAATACCCTCTCGACTTGGATGAGTTCGTAGCAAGCAAGGAACAGGTCAATGCAATCGCGGCGAACTGCCCTACGTGCGTTCAGGGTCATCTGGTAAATCGTGTGAATGGATCGACCAGACAGTCATTCATTGCCTGCTCGAACTGGCCGCGATGCAGTCACACTGAGAGCGGATGCTCTAGGTGTAATGCCCCTATGGCGCCTTCGGGACGCTACCGTATCTGCGTATCACCGGCCTGCAACGGGTGGGAGGCCATCTGCCCTACTAGCGGAGGGAAGATGGTGTTTCGGGATAAGGCCAAGTCTTGGGGATGCTCTCATTATCGGGGGACAGACGTTGGTTCCTGCAGATATATGGAAAGTCACATCCAAGCGCCGCCACGTAAGCCTGAAGTCAGGAGCGCCTGACTCGGTTCGAGTTTGAGCCCTGGATTGCGTACGAGGCTCAAGCGTCGATTGGGGATCTGAAAACCTTCTTAATCTTTTTCTAGATCCGGAGCTTGAGCGTGCTCAACGGCTCAGCTACCTGAGGTGACGGAGCCCCTCGCGTATCAGATCTGCCACGCCGTTAAGCTTGCGATAAAAGTTATCAGCATCGATTAAAAATCCCAAGCGAGCGCTGATGCTATCCCGCTCGCGGGCCATTGCCTGATATCCAGCAGTTTCTATCAACCCCATATCAATCAAGCTTTGACAGACGGTGGCCAACCGACGGTAGCGCTCAATGTCAGCTGCGTAGCGAACGAAGTAGCGGTTGTTGAACATCCGGTGACGGCTCAGCATCGCACAGTAAGCAGTGCTCCCAGCAATGAAGACCTGCATCATGCTGACGTGAACACCTAGGCCATTCAGGTACTCGGAAATCTGCGGGGTTTGTGCGCAAGCAACGGCATACAAGGCCGGGCAAGCCGCAATCGCGACGAGTGCCTGATTGGTGGAAGGGATGGCAAACGTGCGGCTTAACATGCGACGCAGACGATTCATGGTAGCTCCTGATTAGACACACCCCAGCACAACGCTGGGGTGTGTCTAATCAGCATCAACAATCAGCGGATCGCTCGCAACCGAACCCACCACACTTAGTGTTGGGCTAGTTTACTCAACACCATCCCCTCCTACCGTATTCAATGCTTCAGAAAGCCAACGATCAGATTGGCCAAGCCAATCCCTATTTTTAACAGATCGAGAAGGCGATCCGCCCATGACTTGCCGGCACACGCGTGATTGGACACTGGTGCTGGCTGTTCGGCGGACGTAGGAGTCTTAATCATTCCCCTGCGCTCTAATCGGTTGGCACGAGCGTGATATTTTTTTCTGGACACGAGCAACGCTCCCATTCGAAGAAAGGAAAGAAACTTTTTCGAAGGGATTAGCGAAGACGGTGTTTGTAGCCGCTCAGCTCTGGGCCGTCTAGGAACATAGGAACGCGCAAGGTGGCTCGCAGGGAACGGGCCAGGAGAGCATTAAGTCTGGCTAGCGCTTCACGATGGAAATTGTAAGCAGCCCTCCAAAACTTTGACTGTTGCAATAGAGTCGGGGAACTACCGATGCCGATCAGACAAACCTGCTCAAGCGCATCCAGCACCCGACGGATCTTTACCAGCGCGTCACCCAGATTATGGAACTGGTTACGCGGTTTGGTAGGAGCACACGCCATCTCAATCGCGGCGTCGATGGCTTTAAAAGCCTCTTCGCGCCTTTCCCGCTCTAGCCTTGCAAACTGAATTTTGAGCTCTGCGGTGACAGGATCGAGATCCCGTTCGCATTCGAGAGGTAGCTCATCTCGATTGGTCGTTGAAATATGATCATCCATAGGGATTCTCGTGAGTTGGTACGGCTCCACGATAGCCACGCGGCCAGGGATAGACAACCCCTTTTGTTGGAAAAGCGAGGCAGCCCTATCGTTCTGTCAAAGGATTGCCTCGTCTAGCTGAGCTGGGAGTCGCGATGTCGCTCTGCTGACAGAAACCTCTGATTGGGGAACACAAAAGAGCGCGCGTGTAGGCTGAAGAATGAGTGATGTATCATCATTCCTACCAAAGCCCCTGCCGGGTGCTGCAAGCTGAGCGCTGCGCGTGCTCCAAGGAAGGAAACCATGCTTGATCAACCGCTGCTCAGTTCTCTATTTGAGGAAGATTATCTTCTCCGCGAACTAGGACAAGTCGCCCACGCGCCTCAGGTAGCACTGACGGAGCTAGTAGCCAACGCTTGGGATGCCGGAGCCTCGAAAGTCGAAGTTATTCTCCCATCAGAAATCGGTGGCACCCTGACTGTAGCCGACGATGGTCATGGGATGACACCTGAACTCTTCGTCAAGCGTTGGATGACCCTTCGCTATCAGCGACTCAAGCATCAGGGCCCACGGGTTGAATTTCCCGCTATGAGAGCGTGGCAACCGCGCAAAGCCTATGGCCGGAACGGGATCGGTCGTCACGGGTTGCTCTGCTTTGCTGACGAATACAGTGTGGAAACCTGGCGGGACGGCACCCTCGGACAGTTCATCGTTGGCACAGGTGCCGGCGCCAGCCCCTTTGTTCTTAAATGGCAAGACAAAGGCACGCGAGAAGGATCGGGCACCAAGCTTTCTGTGTCCGTGACTCGAAAGCTTCCGGAGATCGAAGAGATTTTGACCGTCCTGGCGGCTCGCTTCATTCATGACCCGGAGTTTGAAATCCGTGTGAATGGCATCCCGCTGAATTTCGACCGGCTCGATGGGCACATCCGTGAATCAGTACTCACTTTGAAAGATGGCCGAAGCGCAAAAGTCATCATCATAGATTCCACCCGTTTGAATCATTCATCAATCCACCAAGGGATTGCGTTTTGGGTCGATAAGCGCCTTGTCGGCGACCCTTCCTGGGCTATCGGCCAGATAGCTAACTTTGACGGACGCACGCGTTTTGCGAAACGTTACAAAGTAATCGTCGATACCGAAGGGTTCGACCAACACGTGGAACCCGACTGGACAGGCTTCAGGAACTCAGCGGAGGTCAAAGAGCTGTTCGCAGCCACCGCCCAGCATATCGAGAAGGTCTCGCTTGAGCTTGCCTCTGAAGTGGTCGAAGCCACATCCGAGGATGCCCTTGTCCAAAACCGGGTAGAGCTTAAAACGCTGGGCAAAGGCGCACAGCGCGAGGTCACCAAGTTCACAAAAGCCATCGCCGAGGCCCATCCGACGATTTCGCCGGATTTCTTGGCCACTGCCGTAAAGGCAGTGATCAACCTTGAAAAATCAAAAAGCGGTGCCGCTCTCCTACGGAAGCTCGCGGAGCTCACCTCGACGGATATTGATGGGCTCGACACACTTCTTACCGATTGGTCGGTCAAGGATGCCTTACGCGTCTTGGATGAGATTGACGACCGTCTTCGAGTTGTCGAGGCCATCAGCCGACTCTCAGCTGATCGGAACACGGATGAGCTACACACGCTCCACCCTCTGCTTCTGCGCTCTCGCTGGATCTTCGGGCCAGAGTACGAGTCGATGGAGTACACGTCGAACAGCACGCTGCGAAACTTAGCCAAGCAGCTCTGGGGCGATCAGGATGCCCAGTTCATCAATGATAAAAGGCGTCCTGACATCGTGGTACTGCCAGATCAGTCCAGCATACAGCTCAGCGGATTTGAGACCTTCAATCCTGCGGATGTGGCCTTGGTACAAATGCAGAACATTCTGTTAATAGAGCTCAAGCGTGGCGGATTTGAACTGAAACGCGGCGAGGTCTACCAGGCTGACGGATATGTCCAGGACATTTGCTCATCAGGGTTTGTGCAGGGATCGCCGTATGTAACGGCTTGGGTGGTAGGCCATTCGATTGCCAAAGGCGTGGCTCCAGAAAAATACGTGCTGGATATGCATGGGCAAACCCAAGGACGTGTTCGTGCGACGACGTATGCCTCGCTCGTAGATACGGCCAACTTGCGCCTAATGCGGCTGCGCAAAACGCTTGCTGAACGCTACGACAACTTCCCGATTGATAAGCTTCTAAACAAAGTGCTTTCTATTTCTGAGCAGCATGAGCTCGGGCTTTCTGGCTCAGCCGTCGCAAACGACCCCTTGGCTGCCGCGTCGTAAACATCGGCACGCTGGAAGAGCAATGACGTTCGGAGCGATGCCGGGGATAGACATGGAGTCAAGTATGATCAGTAATGACGAACCGAAACGCTCTGAATTAGAGATGGCTTCTATTGAAGACTTCGAGCAGACCAAGATCGGCAGTTTGATGCAGTTCATTGATACGTTGGAGTTCTACACCATGGACTCCCAGCTCCGAACTCTTTACAAGCAGGCGTGCGCTGAAGGGAATCATGCAGCGTCTCGCGCATACCGGATGCTGATGGTCGTCTGCAGCTATCACTTCTCAGTCGACCGACATGACGCATTTGGCCCAAGAGCAATCAAGGATGGTATGCGCACCCCTATTCCCGCTGATATAGCTGGGCCGCAGAGCCATGTACTCGCCAACATCGCGGAGCAAATCGATCATCCTTTGATCCGTGCCCGCGTTG
Source organism: Pseudomonas sp. CFBP2511 (assembly GCF_030209255.1). Taxonomy (NCBI): domain Bacteria; kingdom Pseudomonadati; phylum Pseudomonadota; class Gammaproteobacteria; order Pseudomonadales; family Pseudomonadaceae; genus Pseudomonas; species Pseudomonas sp. CFBP2511. The sequence goes on from NZ_JARVSI010000001.1 coordinate 116,562, forward strand.
CCGATGTGGCATGGTACAACCACAGAAAACTACAACCTACCGCCACCCTAGCCATAGAATCGTACTGCCAAACGGTTACATTCTACCTTGAAGACAAACTATCTTTCGCCTACGAGCCAGCCTCCGGCCTTTCATCAAAAATTGTTGATCTGATTGAGAGGGTTTTTCACATCATTACAGGTACCGGCAAGCAGAACTCGCTGCCTGAGATCGCCACTGCCACATGGAAACAGTTGTACTTTCAAGCGAAAGAACTGGGTTGCTTCCCGTCCTTCAACCGACTTGCCCTTCTTGGACAAACATTCAAACTCATCGAATGGTCACAGGTCGCCAAGGATGCGGAGCACGCCGCTGAGACGAGCAAGCTCAATGACTATGCCATGGCCGTCAAGAGTGTCTGGGAATTGGCCGCACATGCACACAAACAATCCAAAGACTACGAAGCCTTTAAGCACTGTAAGCTGAAGTCCATTGAACAGACGCTCAAGATGCGCGAAGGGGTCGACAGCTTTATGGCCAAAGCGAGCTGGACGCGGGACGCCATCCGGGAGCTGCGTTCAATTCCAGGGATGCAGAAGGAGCAGGAAAAACTGAAGGTCGAGTTGCTCGATCAGCAAGCACAAGCTGCCCATGAGCTTTCACCCTTCTGCACGCCCATGGACTTTTCTATGGAACGCACAGGTACTGTTGATATATTCAAGGATTTAACGCTTCCGGACTTTCTTTACAGGTTTGCCCATATCTGCGCCATTCCGGAAAAAATGGCGCTGCACACGGATGTTATTAAAGCTCGTAGTGATTCTTTCCTGTCCGACCTCTTCAGTGGGCAGCTCTACACGGACGTTTTAGGGCGGGTCGTCAACCAGGCGCCAACTAGCAACCTCAACGACACACCATCGTCGGAATGGTACGACCATCAATGCCTGCCATACCTGGATTTTCACTATCAGTATTGGGTCGAAAGCCGCGTAAAGCCTGCTGCCCGAACACTGCTGACCAACTTTGCCACTGACGACAGGCATCTGATGGCCATTGCCTCAGCCAGCCCTTTCGTAGCATCTGGTTTTGAAGGCACTTATGCATTGGGCCTGGCACGCTTTCTTCAGGGCGACATGATGTCTGCCTGTCACCTACTATTCCCCCAGCTTGAAAACTCGCTGCGCCATGTGCTCAGCAATGCCGGGATCGACACCTCAAAACTCAATGAAGAAATGCTTCAGGAAGACAGGTCAATCAGTGGACTACTCAAAAATAGGCGGGAGCAATTGGAGTCGATTTTTGGCGTAGACCTGATCTACACCATTGATCTGCTGTTCAACATGAAGGGAGGCCCAAGCTTGCGCCACGAGATGGCTCACGGAAAACTGGCATCTGAATCCTGTTACCTCGCTTCCAGTATCTACGCCTGCTGGCTCATGTACCACCTCGCCTGTCTCCCTCTGCTTGCACATTGGAAAACTCACGTAGCACCGGAACTGGAGTTGATCGCCCTTTAAGAGCGCTATAGCCTTGGAGGCAGCGCCCCGGTAATCATCCCGGGGCTGGTGTCACTTGCCTTTACGTGGGAACTGAGAAAAGGCTTGCACCATCTGAGCCAAGGAATCAACCAAAGACTCTAGCATCTGGCAGCCTTGAGCCACCGGTTCAGCCTGGTGATCGACGCCAACCAGAAAAAACGCATTGGCGAACTCGGAAGACGGAAGATGGGCATCAGCCTGTCTTAGTTCATTGATTCCTACTAATACCTTGGTCAACGCTCTCGCGTCATCTAGGCTTATGCCCTTCTGCAACGCGCCCTCCAAATGCTTGATCGAGCCTGGCTTCTGGCCAGGCGGCGGAGCCAGCACTGATAACGCACTGCCATCCATCGACTCCACCGTTACCCTAGCTAGATCTTTGGCTAATTCAAGCACGCCGGTTATTTCCAACGCCCGGAACCGGTGGATCCTGCCGAAGATGCCTTCAATCGCATGATGAGGCGCAAACAAGGGCTTACCGGTTAACTTTCGAAACTCAGCATTAAGCTCGTCATACGTCGATCGCAGCCTCATCTCCGGCGCTTTTGTACTTGCAGGGTCTGCTTTCATTTGCGATGCCAGCAGCTCTGCAGAAACGCCCCCGTCTGGCACCATGTTGGCACCGGCCCAAACACGCTGCTGCCAAAGCGGAAGCCGTCCGATGTCCTTGGCATACACATTGATAAACCCGAGATCGTTTAGACCAAAATGAACGCTGTATCCACGTGAAATTCCGATGGTACCGGTGTCCCGTGTATACCAATTCAGAGAGGAGCCTCGATAACTGCCAAGAAGTGCCGTCACGTTCGGGCGGAACCATAACCAGCGTCCACTGTTAGCAAGTTGATCACCACTCAAACGTTCCCCGGAGCCGTCAACCGCGAAGTCCACTTTCGTAAGCGGCGGCTCACCCAGCACCCGCTCACTGACCTTCGAGGGCTCGACTACATCGTTTTTCCAAAGCGAACCACTCAAATTTTGCAACTTGCGCCCCTGATGCTTGATCGACCAGGTTGTGGACACAACAGCATCGTCGCTTGGAAGTCCGGCGACCGGGACTTCGTCATCCTTGTCAATGTCAGTGCGCGATGCGTGGAAAACGCCAGTTGAGGAGCCATAGGGCATGCCGCCTTCGTGTATTGACCGGTTGATACCCTCCCACTTATCCCCATCCTTTACTTCTTCCACCAGATCTGAAGCCCAGCCGATATGAGAGGCATCCGACACAACCTGAGAGCGACTTCGATAACTCGAAATCAGCAGATACATCCCCCGGGCTTTCAGATAATCACGAAGATGCTCATTACGAACCTCAAGCAGCACAGGACTACCACACTCGTCGCGGGCGAGCCTCACGACTTCCTGAAAACCCTCGGCAGGTCGTAGCCAACTGTCACCTTGTCGTTGCAAGCCCAGTGAGATCACAAAATCTTGATGCAAATGCCATTCGCTGGGGGCTTCCCCATCAAAGCTTTGTTCGATGACAAGCCCGGTGCCCAATGCATCGCCGCGGTGGCTCCCCCAATCACCCGCCCAATAGTAGGTCGTGATCCGTACCGGCTCTGGAGGTTCAGAAGCATCTGGGGTAGTTGATCCTGCTGGCTGTACAGGCTTCAGTATTGTTGAGCCGACACTCAACTCTAGGGTTAAATTTGTAAAAGGCAGACGCAATGAGGCCACCGGTTTGCCCTGCCCAATCTCGGCTCTTCGGTTTTTCTCCAAACCCTTTCCAGCTTGATCAACAGCATCCGCTGCCACATCATCTGTTCGAACATATCGGGTTTCCGTGCCCCCAGTGAAGGTGATGTCGCCGATGTCACCCCAGTCCACTTTAGATATCTGCTCACGATTCGCGAGATCAAACATCACAGAGCTAAGCCCGAAATAATCTTCAAGGTAGCCCTCCCGACCCACCTCCCCGTCCTTAGAGATCACTGAGTTGGCACGAAGTGGAATCCAGACCCTATCAGCGAACGATGCTTTTCGGATCTTGGCCATTTCAAACCAGGCTTGCGGCTTGCATTCTGCGGTTTTGGGTATAACTGCTACGGCGGCTTGGGCTCCGGCAGCTTCTCTCATAACTAGCACTACCGCCATGTCACGCGCATGATTGATCGCATCAAGATGCTCACGCAGCGCTTTGCGGATTTCTTCAGGTGGGATCATCTGATCAATCGCATCGGCAGAGAAGAACGCGCCCGGATTCGTGAAAGCGTTTGTGTCGGAATACCACAGTACGAAGCTTGGGCCCTGATCGATAACTTCTTGAGTGCGACTGAGGTCAGTCCAGGCACTGCGCCAATGCTCAAGAACTGCCATGACCTGACCATCCTGGTTGGAAGGATGGATCTCGGCTTGGTAGCCTTCTTCGGAGGCGTCCATGGCACCATCCATTCCGTGTTTCTCCACCATCAGCCCGTCTCCCCATGTGTGGCCGTAAACCATGAGGGATTTAACCACGGTCTAAGGTAGGCTTGGCAGAGCGAATGTTGAATGCAACCCTCACCATTTAGAGACGCTTGGGAATGTGTTGTGGAGCACCCGGCCCTGACGGGCATTAGCTGCCACCGGTGATCATCGACGCAGGAATGGAGCGCTCTTGATGCCGTCGTTGTACCTGCGCGGGCAACCATTTGGGTCAATGAGAACACTGAATCTACAAGGGAAACGCGCGCCAGCTTATCCGATGCCAGACACCGAGGAATGCGATGACGGAGACAACTACGCCCGTGACTCCGCGGCCTTAGGAAGGAAGCTGCGCGTCGGCGGCGTCTCATCCCACTTCGATAGGAACGTCGAGGCCCTGAACAATGATGATGAAGACTCCCAGCCCTTTCCAAACGGCCTCCCTGCAGCGCTTGAGCAGCTAAGCGGCAGGCGATGCCCAGTATGTCTTGTTAGCCCTCAGCCCCTGAGGAACGGCTCGATATCGGGGTTTGAAGGCCCTCTGCGCTTGGGTTTCCGCTATAGCTCCCAGAAAATAAGCTCGCGTAAACGTGACGAGTCACAAGCCTGTCAATCGTCACAATTTGATTGCTTTCCCAAGGCGGATGATGTGAGAATCGGTCGTGGCTGAAGAGCTGATGTGCTTAGGTGCCTACCATTAGTGAGGATTAAATTATGAAATTACGCCTTGAATTGATTGCCAAAGAAATTGATTTGGGTCTGTTCTGATCTAGTTCCCATGCTTTAGGCAACTAAGCGCCAACCCATCAGGGTGGCGCTTTTTTATTGAGTGAACGAAATGCTTTTCAAGTTCGTAAACCGTTTCAAATTTGTCTTTCCTGCCCTGTACACTCTTGTATTCGTGCTTATGATCGCCGCCCTCGGCTATCTGTTCTACCAGCAGGCATATTGCAGCGGCTGCTCGATCACCCAAATAAATCCGTCAGCCTACCTGATGCCGATCCTCGCGTACCTCAGCATTGGCTTGGTAGGGACAACCATCGGCTTCACCCGAAAAACGGCAAGCGAGAAAAATGCACTCGATTTCGTGAAAGAGATGGCGGAGCTCGCGCAGCACCTGCAAGACTTGTTCAGGGTTCGTCAGGGAATGATGTTGAGCAACGGCAAGCTTGATAGACGAAAAGCTTCGGCCTATATGGAGAGTCTGGTTCCACAGACAGAATTGCCCAAAACTGTCTTTCCAGATGTTCAGCCTGCCAATGACGTTATGACCCCCAAGCCTACAATGGCGGATCAGCCTGAGGCTGATAGATGTACCGCCGCAAACAAAACAACAGGCGAGGTACCTGAAGAATCTGCTGCGAATGCAAAAGGTGCATCGAAGCCCACCGATGATGCAGCAAAGGCGGAAGTCAGTCCGAAGACGAAGCACCGCCAGTCAGCTGTTGCCATCCTTAATGCTATGGAGGGCTGCGCCAATGCCATCCGTTACGGGATATACGATGAAGACTTCATCTATAACATCTACGGCAGCCATTTCATTGAGCTCTACGAGCTGACATATGGATTCATCAAAGCCCGGCAGATCAAGCAAGCTCGTATCTGGGTGAATTTCGAATGGCTAGCGGTGAAATGGACGCTGCGTCGCAACATCACCGGGGTAATCTCGAAGGAATCGATCGAGACCTCCTACATCATCAACCAGGCGTTGGCGGCCTTGAAGGAACATAACAAAACCAGGCCTATCGTGAATACCCTTAAGAGGTATGAGGGCAAGCTGGAGCGCCGCAAGTTTCCGATGTGACTGTCAGTCAGAATCAGCGCTGTCGTATCCTCCTAGATATGAGAGCGTTCGTTCCGAGCTCTATGCAGTATCAGTCCCACGGCGCGATACGGGCTCATTAACCGCCTCATATTTGCGCCTTCCCGGTAGCTTTCAAACTCATCGAACATCACAACGTCCGGCCGCGGGATCGGCTGGCCTGGTCTCCAGCATGTCATGGGTTGGTTGGGTAACAAGACTGGGGCGTCGTGTGGGGATTGATTCATGAGCGGATGGTGGTCTTCTTGGTGGCTGGGCTTGGGATGAGCGACTCGTCATTCGCGTTTAGCATGACATCAACGGCGTCGAGGATTGCATGCATAGGAAGACCCTCGAAGACTTCTACGAAACTTAATCTCGAATCCTGTACATGGTTGATCTGCTACGCCCTAGCTGTCGTCAGCCCCATTTTACGAATGCATCTAGGAGTGGACTTCGGGCAAGCGGAGCGCGCAGCGGTAAGGATGAAAGCTCGAACGCAAGGACGGTCACTCATGGCGGGGCTTTGTCCACGACCGCCGGCCCGGTAAAACATGGTAAAAGACGCTTCGCTTCAAAGCCCGCCTCTGCCCCTATTAGCGATAATTGATGATCATAAACGCATCATTAAAGGGAGCGCGCCTGAACGCCGTCGTATTGTCTGCGCGGGTACCAGGCAGCAAGTCCGCCTCCCCTGGCCTCGTCAATCCGACGGTAGATGTCGACGTACTCATTACCGAAGTTCGTACCATTCTCAACGGTTGGGATAACGAATATCTGCTCGTTTCGCTTCATACCATCTGCATAGCCAATTTCCCAAGGGCACCACCTCGATACCATTGAGTTTGGTGTGGCCAAGAAAAGAAAGAGGTCGGCTTCCACAATCTTGTTTTTGATCTTTTTAGCAGTATCTCCATTAGTGGTTGGCGGCATCTCACTGTCCATCCAATCGACATAAAGGTGCAGCCCCTCCTCCCTGAAAACCTCGATCAAGCCTTGAACTAAGGTTCTGTCCTTGTGGCTATGGCAAAGAAACGCGGTTCTATAACCCAGAGCTCGGGCGGCTTGAGAGTTACTGGCTGTAGTATATTGACGACTGCGCGTGGCCGCAGATCGAAGGGTACGAAGATCGATTGGCACTGTAATATCCTGTAATGCATTGTTTCTTACGCTACGAGGCTAAGGGAGATGATAGCCGAATGTTGTTTGAAGCTCGTCTTTGAGGATTCGCTGCAGACATTTCCCTCTCCCCCATTGGATGCCATAGGCATCCGCTAAACGAGTTTCAGAAGATGCTGGCCGCCGCAGCAATCGAAATGATCACCGCGCCATGAAAAACCAGAATCGTCTTTGAAAAGCAAGCTTGAAAGAAGTCGCTATTTCCGCTGGTTACCAAAGGCATCATAGCAAAATCAACTTGATCAGGATTCAACAGCCGAATTTTGTCATAAAGCTTGCGATAGTTACGTTCCAGGGCAAGAAAATATCCATCCAACCCCCACAGCGCAATGGCCGGCGCGAGAGCGTATATTGCAAAACCTTTATTGTCCTGAGCTGCTGCCAGTGCGAATAACCCCGAAATCAGCAGTACTGACCACCCTTTGAGAAGAAATGAGTTTGTAGACAACCGATTGATAACGGACTGTACGAATTCAAGGTGCTTAAGTTTTCTGTCCACTTAAAGAACCCTGTTTGGATTACGGTAAAGATTTGCTGCAGCGGTTATGAATGCTTGGGGGTCGTTTTTTATCTTAATACTGTTCAACCAGCTCAAGAATTTACTGTAGGTCAGAGCCTTCAGGTGCTCCGTCTCAGCCTTGTGGTAGATAGAAGCAGATTCGGACTTGTAAGACTCCATTCCATCCAAGAGATTTTTGCTTTGCTCGATCTGCCAGAGCATATGACTAAATGTCAATTCCATATGAATCCAAGCCGAGTGAGTCTTTTTCTCGTCTTGAACAGAATGCTTTGTTGAAATTGAGTTTTCGGTATTCAAGAATAAAAGCATGGATGAATGCATTATCATCTTTTGCAATGCGGTTGCCAGAATCATATTTACGTGAGCCGCAGACCGATTGAGCCGTTCATAGCTGTAGTGTGCTTGTCCAAAAGGAATAGAGTATTTGTTGTCGATTGCCCTGAGCAGCTCATAAGCGGAGCCCCAAAACATAGAATCAACAAATGCAACAATTCCACGTTTCCTGAGATCATGAGCTAACTGAATGGCCTTAGATCTATCATTAAACGAATGGGAGATGAAAACATCACACCGCATTTCTGGAAAGAGATGCTTTGCAATTAATTCTGCATCAATACTTTGATTATCGCTCAAAAAGTATTTGGTAAGATCAACGACCTTGTTGCTGAGGTCATGTTTATGACGATTAACAACCAAAGGGTCTACGAGAATCTCATTCTCCTGCACCGCCATTTCAAAACCGTAATGCATAGTCATACTCCTTTGTCATTAAGCACTGCACGTGAGCGCTTGGGCGCAGGCATTTCCTTTATAAAATCTTTGCTTATATTTAGATTCTTGATAAACAGCCTGTCATAATCTAGGAGCTCATCATCTTCTACAACCGCACCTCCTATCATAGAGGCAGCACCGCCCGGACTGTGCAACGCGAGCGCTATGGCATACGGATGCATTCTTCTAAATAGCCGATATTCTTGCCTAATGCCTTTCTTACCACCAATAAATACGGCCGAATCATAATCAAAGTCGGCAAATATTTGCTTTCTCATGATAGACAAGCTTTTTTCGACCGTTTCGGCGGCGGGAGTAAGAACTAAGTTGGCAAAGCGGAGACTCTCAGTAGGAAAGCTGGCTTCGAAATATTTGCTCTGAAATATCGTCACCGCATTCTTGTTCTTGATACCTAGTTCTTCACAGACGGCTAAAATCAAAGGGGAAATTGACGGGTGCCCACCAAAAACCAAATGCTTGCGTCCCACGACGCTAAACAGAAAGGCGCGCAGTGCTGCCTGTATCAGTACAGGGCTGCAGCCTTTGTAGTACTCGCTGTCGCTGCTCGGAACGCTGGCGGAAAGGAAAATGCTGCTCATATTCAGGGCCTCTAGGTGCTTCAGTGGCTATACATCATAATGCCGTCATGTCATCAACCCGGGTCAAGGACTCCCAAGGATCTACGTGCCAGATTGATGCCACACACTGAACTCCCAAGCAGCATCTTCAGTTGTTACCAGCCGGACATGATCAGTGACATAGCCCGCAAACCACTCCATGTGAGCTCGCCATTTCCTTTCCTTGATACCGACATGGTAGTAAACAACGGCAACAGGAGGGGTGTGCATATTCAGAGTTGCTTCGTACAGCGCATAGCTCGTAGGAACGCCGAGCTCAGGGTAGACCGTGATGTTTTTCCCACGCATCGATACGATCAAGCTTCGGCTAACCGATTGGCCTATGATCTCTCCGCCATATTCGGCCAGCGTATGGCCAAGTTTGCTGACCACTTTGGCGTATCTACTCGCTACGCTTTGAGTGCGAAGTAGCTCGACCAATCGGACGATCTCATCCAGATGGGTATCTGCGATTCTTCGGTTAAGCTCGGGTTCGACGCCACTTGCTGCACTTACTGCTGGAGCAAAGGACGTCTCAGATAGTATTACCTCCCCTCCGATGATCTGGCTCGCTTTGGACTCTACATCGGGCCAAGCGACTCTTAACACTGACAGCCCGCGCAGGGTGGCCCGCGCGAACTCAGCCTCAGTCCAGCGGCTGTCGAAATATCCGGGCGTGTCTAGGTAGATCATCACGTCCGAATCACACAGCTTCTGCCAGAGTACCTCTTGGAAATGCTCTCCAGACTGAATGCCGTGAGTGTCAAGGAATACATCGTACTGACGGGCGGACAGTGCTGCGAAGAGCTGTAGGGCCACCTCAGTGGACTCTACACGGCGATAGCTAAGGAAGATGCGCCGCTGCCTTGGGATGAGCGCAGCACTCTCCAGCAAAGCGGTAGCAAGGGTATTAGCCCCATCGCTTACCTCAAGCCCATTGAGAGCTCCAAGCTTGCCAGGAAACTCCGACGCAAATCTGGATTTGGTACTGGCAACAGGAATCAATGGAACACGACGCTGCATCAGCTTTTCAATCGCTGCCTGCTCATGATTAGCAACGTCGAAGCATAAGGCCGCGCTGCAACGGTCGATCGCCGGCTTGAATTCCAGAGCGCTTCCTTCGAACAAGCTGACATCCCGGCCGACCACGAGGCCCAGAGTCTCCAAGCCGCTATAAATTGACTCGCGAAGTGACGGCATAAGATTCTGAGGGATATTCCCAAGAAGCCCCAGGCAATAAAGGGGTGCGTGATCGTCCATGAAACCTACCCGAAATCGACTGAGAAATTGATGGCGATAAGCTACCAGATATACGTTCTATTGGCTTGCGAATCTTGTGCTTACCAGACCTCGACTTATCGAGCCGTCAGCTTGTAGAACGTGAAGTTATGTTCTCAGGGGCGGATTGCGGGTAAACATCTCTAGGAGCGGATTTGTGGATGTGCGCTTGTGGAGCTGCTTGGCTGGGGACTGGGGGATGTGGCTAGGCGGCTGGCCGTAGGGTGCTGCGATACTGAGGGGGTGCCAAGGACGCGCTGCCCTGCGCCAAGGCGTTGGAACCATCACGCGTAAACCGGTGAAAATCTGCGAGGCCTTCGGAGGTTCTCATGTCAACGAAGATGGTGCGTTTTCACCTAGATTAGGGGTGCGGAAGACTTATTCTTGAAGGACTGAGGGGCGAAAAATTCCTTTATGTAAACCTCGAAACCCAATGAATCCGGGCCTATAGGGAAAATAGAGGCTCCGATCAGGCAAGATAGCGTGGGTGGTGAAGAAACCTAGTTTACAAACATCGAAAAAAAGTGGTTTGAGGGGCTTGTTTACATTTAGGATCTAGCGGATGCTATAAATACGACGTCCAGATCGATTCGATCATGGCTGATACCCAGTAGATACGGGAGATCAAGGTGACGAGGGTTTGCCTGGAGGTCAAAGTCGGAAATTTGAGAGAGGTTTACCCTTTACACTGAAGATAGATAACATCTCGGTAAACCGGTCACACAGCACCACTTCGCCACGCGCCAGCGCGGGACGGATGACCTCGGCCAGATGTTGCGCACGTGCAGCGAACACCAGCAACAGCTCGGTGTCGGCGCTCATGCCTTCATCACTGGGGGCCAGCAGCAGCTCGCGAATACGCTCGGCCAGCGGCGTACCGCCCGGCTCGCGGGTCAGCAATACCTGAACACCCTGCGCTCGCAGTTGCGCCGCCAGATAGTCGCGATTGGTGCTTTTGCCTGCACCTTCCGGACCTTCAAGAGTGATAAACAAGCCAGTCACAGGTCATCCTTAGTCGTCATTATTGCGTATCCGGCTCGGACTGCGGGGCATCCGGTGCAGTCTCGGGCTCGGGTGGTGAAGCAGGCGAATCGGCGGCAGGTGCCCCTGTCGGAGCCGGTGCCGCAGCAGGCGCGGGGCTCGAGCGGTAATCGGCACGGCGCTTGAGCTGATAATCACGCACAGCCGAATTGTGCGCATCAAGATCGTCAGAAAACACATGGCTGCCGTCACCCTTGGCGACGAAATACAGGCTGCTGCCCGCCACCGGGTTGAGCGCAGCATGAATGGCCTCGCGCCCCACCAGCGAAATCGGTGTCGGCGGCATACCGGCTATTACGTAGGTATTGTAGGGCGTGGGCTCTCTGAGATTGGCGCGGGTCAACTTGCCGTTGTAGCGCTCGCCCATGCCATAGATCACGGTCGGGTCGGTCTGCAGTTGCATGCCCAGCTTCAAGCGGCGCACGAATACGCCTGCAATCTGCCCGCGCTCCTGAGGCACACCGGTTTCCTTCTCGACCATCGACGCCATGATCAGGGCTTGATAAGGATTGGAATAAGGCGCTTCTGACGATCTTGCCTGCCACTCCTCATCCAGCACTTCTTCCAGGCGGTTATAGGCTTGTTTGAGCAATTCGGCATCGGTCATGCCGCGCACGTAGCGGTAGGTGTCTGGGAAGAAGCGGCCTTCAGGGAACACGTCGGGGTGGCCGATTTTCGCCATCAACTCACTGTCGGACAGCCCCGCGAGCGTTTGATCGAGCTTGGCCTGCTTGGCCAGCGCAGCGCGAACCTGACGGAAATTCCAGCCTTCAACCAGCGTCAGGCTGTACTGCACGACCTCCTTGCGCTTCCAGACATCGAACAGGGCGTTGACGTCCATGCCCGGCAGCATGCGGTATTCACCGCTGTGCAGGGGCTGCCCCGAAAGGTTGAAACGCCAGTACAGGCGCAGCCAGAAAGCGTCCTTGATCACGCCATCGACTTGCAAGCGGTTGAGAACGCCGGTGGGCGTGGAGCCAGCCGGAACATCGAGCAATTGCTCCTGAGCCACCTTGAGCGGCTGGTTCAGCGCCTCTTTCTGCTGCCAGAAAGCAAAGCCGAGCAGCAGGACCGCCAGAACGATGGCGGTTTCCAGCAACACCAATAATTTTCGGATCACGAATCAGATATCCAGAAGGGCGCGAGCGATGCCTTGCAGTTTACGGGTGAGCGGACCAACCGGCCAGTTCAGCGCTGCAAACCTGCACACTGGCCAGACGCCGTAGACGCTGTTGCACAGAAACACTTCGTCCGCCGCTTCGAGGTCGGACAAGTGCACGTCCCGGATATCGACAGCCAGTCCCAGGTTTCGTGCCTGATCGAGCAACTCGGCGCGCATCACGCCTGCGACCCCGCAACGGCTCAGGTCAGCGGTCAACAGGCGCCCGGCGCTGACCAGAAACAGGTTGCTGTAAACACCTTCGATCAGCCGCCCGGAGGTGTCGCACATCAACCCCTCGGCGTGTTCGCTGTCGCTCCATTCGGAACGCGCCAGCACTTGTTCAAGGCGATTCAGGTGCTTGAGCCCGGCCAGCAGCGGCTGCTCGGCCAGACGGGTCTGGCAGGCAAACAGGCGCACGCCCTGCTCGGCATGCGCAACCGGGTAAGCCGGCGCGGGGCTGCCCAGTAGAATTCGACGTGATTGAATATCGGGAGCCGGGGCATAACCGCGCTGGCTGTCGCCACGGGTGAGAATCAGCTTCATGACCCCGTCGCCAAGTTCGGCAGCGAAACGGGTCATTTCTGTGCGGACCAGCACCTGATCGATTGCAATTGCCAGGCGCTGGCAGCCGTTTTCGAGACGCTGCAAGTGACGCTCAAGAAGCAATGGCTGACCACCCTTGACGGCGACGGTTTCAAACACTCCGTCACCGTACGCAAGCCCCCTGTCCTTGACAGACAGGGTGTCTGCGCAGCAGCCATCAACCCACGCGAGCATTACTCGGCGAACCGACGAAACACCAGCGAGCCATTGGTGCCACCGAACCCGAAGGAGTTCGACAGGACTACATCAATCGGCATCCGGCGCGCTTCGTGAGGCACAAAGTTCAAGTCGCAGCCTTCGCTCGGTTCATCCAGATTGATGGTCGGCGGAGCCACCTGATCAACCATTGCCAGCACGCTGAAAATTGCCTCGACCGCACCGGCAGCACCCAGCAAGTGGCCGGTCATCGACTTGGTCGAGCTGACCGCCAGCTTGTAGGCGTGATCACCGAACACCGACTTGATTGCAGATGCCTCGGCCAGATCGCCCGCAGGTGTCGAGGTACCGTGTGCGTTGATGTACTGCACCTGATCCGCATTGACCTTGGCATCACGCAGGGCGTTGACGATGCAACGTGCGGCGCCGGCACCGTCATCAGGCGGGGAGGTCATGTGATAGGCGTCGCCACTCATGCCAAACCCGACCAGTTCGGCATAGATGGTCGCGCCGCGCGCTTTGGCGTGCTCGAGTTCTTCAAGCACCATCGCACCGGCACCGTCGGACAGCACGAAACCGTCACGGCCTTTGTCCCAAGGGCGGCTGGCACGCGTAGGGTCGTCGTTGCGGGTCGACAACGCGCGCGCAGCGCCGAAGCCGCCCAGACCGAGGCCACAGGCTGCCATTTCAGCACCACCGGCAATCATCACGTCAGCTTCGTCGTAGGCGATGTTGCGCGCCGCCATGCCGATGCAGTGAGTCGCAGTCGTGCACGCTGTGGCGATGGCGTAGTTAGGCCCCTGTGCACCCAGATGGATAGACAGGAAACCGGAAATCATGTTGATGATCGAGCCTGGCACAAAAAACGGAGAAATCCGCCCTGGACCTTGCTCATGCAGCAGACGACTGCTGTTTTCGATGTTGGTCAGACCACCGATGCCCGAACCCATTGCCACGCCGATGCGCTCACGGTTTGCATCAGTGACTTCAAGGCCGGCATTACGCACCGCCTGAAAGCTGGCTGCGAGGCCGTACTGAATGAAGAGATCGAGCCGACGCGCTTCTTTGGGCGCCAGGTATTCTTCGACGTTGAAACCCTTGACCGAACCGCCGAAACGGGTGGTGAAGGCTGACAAGTCCGTGTGCTCGATAAGGCCAATGCCACTGCGGCCCGCCAGAATGCCTTGCCAACTGCTGGGCACGTCATTGCCCAGTGGCGAAAGCATGCCCATCCCGGTGACCACGACGCGTCTACGCGACACAGGACTCTCCTTCTCTCTTGTTTACAGAACAATCACAGCGTTTTTAAAGAAAAAACCGCACGCCGATTAAAGCAGTGCGGTTTTCCCGTGACAGCAGTCAGCGATTACAAATCTTAAGCCTGATGGCTGTTGACGTAGTCGATTGCTGCTTGAACGGTCGTGATCTTTTCCGCTTCTTCGTCAGGGATTTCGGTCTCGAATTCCTCTTCCAGAGCCATTACCAGCTCAACGGTGTCCAGGGAGTCAGCGCCCAGGTCTTCAACGAAAGAAGCAGTGTTGACAACCTCTTCTGATTTGACGCCAAGTTGCTCGGCAACGATTTTCTTGACGCGCTCTTCGATGGTGCTCATACCTAGTTTTAACTCCTAGTGGAAATGTTCAGGCATCTGGCCAGTGGGTAAGTGTATAGAAGAGGTTTTGCGAATTTCAAGCTTAACGCTCTCCCCTTATGCCCAACCGTACCTTCACCCATTCATAGATTGCAGCTTTATAACGGATTTTAGACAAAATCGTATGACATTTTTTTGAAACAGATCGTCACATCAGCTCATGTACATGCCGCCGTTGACCGGGATTGTAGCCCCGGTAACGTAACCTGCGCCTTCGGAAGCAAGAAAAGCGACTACGTGCGCAATCTCTTCTGCCTGCCCCAGACGGCCCAGGGGTATCTGGGTAATCAGTGATTCACGCTGAGCCTCTGGCAGCTCACGCGTCATGTCGGTGTCGATGAAACCTGGTGCAACCGAGTTCACGGTCACTGCACGCGACCCGACTTCACGGGCCAAGGCCCTGCTGAAACCTTCCAGCCCGGCCTTCGCGGAAGCATAGTTTACTTGACCGGCGTTGCCCATGGCACCCACAACCGAACCAATGCTGATAATTCGTCCCCAACGCGCTTTGGTCATGCCGCGCAGAACACCCTTGGAAAGACGGAAAAGGCTGTTCAGGTTGGTATTGACGACATCGTACCATTCGTCATCTTTCATGCGCATCACCAGGTTATCACGGGTGATACCGGCATTATTGACCAGAATCAACGGTGCGCCTACGCGCTCCTGAATGGTCGACAGAACAGAACTCACAGACTCTGCATCGCAGACATCCAGCATCAGGCCAAAGCCTTCGATGCCGCTTTCCTTGAACGTTGCGCTGATGCGCTCGGCGCCGGACTCGGAGGTCGCAGTGCCTACAACGACCGCACCATTGCGTCCCAACTCAAGCGCAATGGCTTGACCAATACCGCGACTGGCACCGGTTACCAGTGCAACTTTACCTTGAAGGCTCATACAGGCGTCTCCTAATCAGGCCAGTGCCGCGCGTGCGGCGGCAAAGGCGTCCGGGGTGTCAAGGTTGTAAGTAATCACGCCTTCGGCGCAACGCTTGTTCAGACCAGCCAGCACTTTGCCCGGCCCGCATTCCACAAGCCGGGTTGCACCGTGGCTCGCCAGACATTGAATGGACTCAACCCAGCGAACCGGCTTGTACAACTGTTCCAGAAGATCACGCTTGAGCGTCGCCAGGTCACTGACCGCGCTGGCGCTGACGTTCTGCACCAGCGCTATCGAGGGCGCTTGCCATTCAATGGCTTCGACCGCCTCGACGAAACGCTCTGCAGCAGGACGCATCAGTTCGCAGTGTGATGGCACGCTGACCGGCAACGGCAAAGCACGCTTGGCGCCTCGCGCCTTGCACAGCTCCATGGCGCGCTTGACGGCCTCGGCGGAACCGGCAATGACCACCTGACCCGGCGAGTTGAAATTCACGGCACTGACAACTTCACCTTGTGCCGCTTCAGCGCAGGCAGCAATGACGTCGGCGTCATCAAGACCCAGAATGGCTGCCATGCCGCCCTGACCGGCTGGCACAGCTTCCTGCATCAACTGGCCGCGGCGCTCGACGAGCTTCACGGCATCGGCCAGGCTAAGGCTTTGCGCAGCAACCAGCGCGCTGTATTCACCCAGGCTGTGACCGGCAACGAACGCAGGAACCGCACCGCCCTCGGCCAGCCATACATGCCACAAGGCGATCGAAGCGGTCAGAATGGCAGGCTGGGTCTTGTCGGTCTGATTGAGCAACTCGGCCGGACCGCTTTGGGTCAGCGCCCACAGGTCGTAGCCAAGGGCTTCGGAAGCCTGCTCGAAAGTGTCGAGGATCAATGGATGCTGCGCGCCTTGCTCGGCGAGCATGCCGAGTGATTGCGATCCTTGACCCGGAAAGACGAATGCGAGGGATGCAGACATTTGACAAGCCTCTGAATTATTGTCGCCAAAATGAGCGTTCGGACAGGCCGAACGCAGGAATTCGATTTTACATGACTGATCGGTTGGATGACTGACCAGTCTGATGCGTCACATTTTCAGGTTCGTCCGTCCGCGAACATCACTTCAAGCCGCCCCTTCAGTCGCTGCGGCAGGTCTTCGCGCGATTCGACGATCGCTCGCTGAATCGCACTCTGAAAGCCTGAAACACTGGCAGAACCGTGGCTTTTCACCACGACCCCCTGCAATCCGAGCAGACTTGCACCGTTATGGCGGGCAGGCGCAAGATCGGTCTGCAGCCGCCTGAGCAATGGCAAGGCCAGCGCTCCGACCGCCCTGCTCAGCAGGTTGCGATTGAACAGCGCATCAATTCTGGCGGCAATCATCGTCGCCAGACCTTCGCTCGACTTGAGCAACACGTTACCGACAAAGCCGTCACACACCACCACATCAGCTTCCCCGCGATACACCCCGTCACCTTCAACGTAGCCAATGTAGTTGAGCCCGGCGGCCGCCTGCAAAAGACCGGCAGCCAGCTTGACCTGCTGATTGCCCTTGATGTCTTCCGTACCTACGTTGAGCAAGGCAACCCTGGGCTTTGTAACGCCCAGCGTCTCGGCCAGTACAGAACCCATCACCGCGAACTGATAGAGCGCCTCGGCGCTGCAATCGACATTCGCGCCCAGGTCCAATAGCTGGCAGTGACCGGTCCGGGTAGGAATGGCCGCGATCATCGCGGGCCGGTCGATCCCGGGCAAAGTCTTGAGCACATAGCGGGACAGCGCCATCAGCGCACCGGTATTGCCGGCACTGACACATGCCTGGGCCTGACCACTGGAAACAAGCTCAAGGGCAACACGCATGGAAGAATCGGATTTGCCACGCAGGGCCTGAGACGGACGCTCATCCATGGCAATGCTTTCAGTGGCATTAACGACGCGCAGGCGCGAGCGATCCACAGCAGCATGGGAGGCAATCAGTTCTTCAATAAGGGAGGCTTGGCCGACAAGGGCCAGATGCAGCGAGGGTGTAGCTGTCAGGCACGCAAGGCTTGCCTGAACAATGTTGCGGGGACCGAAGTCCCCGCCCATTGCGTCGATCGCGATGATCGGAGCGGACAAGAAATTACTCGTCAGCGCCCTTGTCGATCACTTTACGACCACGGTATACGCCTTCTGGCGATACGTGGTGACGCAGGTGAATTTCACCAGTGGTCTTTTCTACCGACAGAGTGCTTGCCTCAAGAGCGTCGTGCGAACGACGCATGTCACGGGCAGAGCGGGATTTTTTGTTCTGCTGAACAGCCATAATTGATTAACTCCTAAACGTTTGGGTCACGCTTTAACTGCGCCAATACACTGAACGGGTTGGACCGCGTTACCTCGTCCACGCTCGGTTCGGGCTCATCGAGACCCGCCGGTTGCTGGCATTCTTCAGGATGATGAGCAGGCACAATGGGCAAGGCGAGCAATAGCTCCTCCTCGATCA
Organism: Pseudomonas sp. CFBP2511; assembly: GCF_030209255.1. Lineage (NCBI taxonomy): Bacteria > Pseudomonadati > Pseudomonadota > Gammaproteobacteria > Pseudomonadales > Pseudomonadaceae > Pseudomonas > Pseudomonas sp. CFBP2511. The sequence goes on from NZ_JARVSI010000001.1 coordinate 134,621, forward strand.
ATGCCAGCAGATCCAAAGGATCTTCGCCCAGTTCCAGCACGTCATAACCTTTCGGTAACGACTGGGTATTCGCACCCTCTTTCACCACGGCATAACTGCATTCGCTGTGGATCGGCAGGGTGACCAGCTCAAGACAACGCTGGCAGACCATCTTGACCGAGACGTCTATCGAACTGTGGATAACCACTGATCGGCGTTCGTCGCGCTCAAAAATGAATTTCGCCTGCACCGTACCGACAGTATCGGCAAGCGGGTCGCAGAGTCTCTTCAAATCGCCCAGCAGCACTTCACCCTGAAGGGTAGTGCCGCGATCAGACAATTTGCGCGGGTCAACGTGAGATGGAATCGGGTCATTCAACATAGGCGCAGCATTCTAGGGATGCCCCCTTGGCATGTCAAAGGAAATTCAGGCCTGTTCGTCACTCTGGTCACTCTTTAGAATCAACACTCAGCCTACGGAGAACCGCATGCCATCCCTGCTCCTTGCTTCCAGCTCCCCCTACCGCCGCGAACTGCTCGCCCGCCTGCGCCTGCCGTTCGCCTGCGAGTCGCCGGATATCGATGAAAGCCATCGCCCCGGCGAGCCCCCTCACGACCTTGTGCAGCGGCTTGCCCGCGAGAAAGCCGAGGCACTCGCGAGCGAGTATCCAGGACACCTGATCATCGGTTCCGATCAGGTCGCGGTACTCGACGGACAGATATTGGGCAAGCCGCACACGTTCGAGCGGGCACGGGAACAACTGACGGCGGCCAGCGACACCCGCGTGACGTTTCTGACCGGCCTCGCCCTGCTCAACAGCTCGACAGGCGAATGCCAGGTCGACTGCGTGCCTTTCACGGTGCACATGCGCGAACTCGACCAGGCCAGCATCGAACGCTACCTGCGTGCAGAAACGCCTTACGATTGCGCTGGCAGCTTCAAGGCAGAAGGCTTGGGGGTCAGCCTGTTTCGCAGCACGCAAGGTGCTGACGCAACAAGCCTGATAGGCCTGCCACTGATTCGCCTAGTAGACATGCTAATAAAGGAAGGCGTGAGCGTGCCTTGAGTGCAGACAAAGAACCCGACCATTGGTCGGGCTCCGTCTCGCTCGCTTACGATCAGCGCAGGCTCGGACCACCAAAGCCGACAAGCATGGCAATCCGCTCGGCGATACTGGCGCCCAGCTTTTTCGAAAAACGATCAAAAGGCGACTCTTCGACGGTGTACTCGACGATGTCCTTCTCTTTGATCACTTCTCGCGCCACATAACTGGCACTGCCCAGGCCATCGACCAGCCCCAGCGCCACGGCCTGCTCGCCGGTCCAGACCAACCCGGAGAACATCTCCGGATGATCCTTGTCTTTCAGGCGATCACCGCGACCCTGCTTGACGCTGGCAATGAACTGGCGATGAGTGGTGTCCAGCACGCTCTGCCAGAACTGCGTTTCATCGGCCTTCTGCGGCTGGAACGGGTCTAGAAACGCCTTGTGCTCACCCGACGTGTAGGTACGACGATCAACACCCAGCTTTTCCATGGCGCCGACAAAGCCGAAACCGGCTGCCGTCACACCGATGGAACCCACCAGACTGGCCTTGTCGGCATAGATCTGGTCGGCAGCACTGGCAATGTAATAAGCACCTGAGGCGCCCAGATCGGTAATGACGGCATACACCTTGATATTTGGCTTCTCGGCACGCAGACGACGGATCTCGTCATAAACGTAGCCTGACTGCACAGGGCTGCCGCCCGGGCTGTTGATACGCAGAATCACACCTTTGGTTTTCTCATCCCCAAACGCGTCGCGCAGTGCCGTGGTAATGTTTTCGGCACTGGCCGATTCCTTGTCGGCAATTACGCCTTGCACGTCGATCAATGCGGTGTGACTGGAACGGCGAGATGCACCGCCTTCAAAGTCCAGCATCGGCAAGACGATCGCTACAAACAGAAACGCGACCGTCAGCAACTTGAAGAAAATCCCCCAGCGGCGTGCACGTCGTTGTTCCTGCACGCTGGCCAGCAGCGTCTTTTCAAGAAGTTTCCAGCTTTTGGCCTCTTCCCTGCTCTCAATGGCCTCGTCCGTTTTTTGCGAGACAGGCGCTTTCCATTCGTCAGACATGCTTCACTCACCCTCACAGAAAACTAGACGCTGCGCCTGTTCAGCCAGGTACGCAGCTCGGAAAAATGCTCGATGGCCAGACGCGGACCGAATTCACGCAATGAATCCAGCGGCTGCGCGCCATAGCCCACCGCGACCGAATCCATACCTGCGTTGCGTGCCATCAACAGATCGAACGACGCATCACCAATCATCAGCGAACGCTGCGGCGCCACATCACAGTGCGCCATGATCTCGTTGAGCATCAATGGATCAGGCTTGCTGGCCGTCTCGTCGGCGGCACGCGTGATATCAAAATAGTCCAGCCAGCCATTGGCTTTCAGCACCCGATCAAGCCCGCGCCGCGCCTTGCCGGTGGCGACCGCCAGCCGATAGCCATCCTCGCGAAACGCCAGCATCGACTCCACAACGCCGTCGAACAGAGGCGAAGGTTCGTTATCCATTGCCATGTAGCTGTCGGCATAGTGCTGGCGGAACTCGTTCAGACGACTGTCGCTGATCTTCGGATAGAGGGTGCGAATTGCCTCAGGCAACCCCAGACCGATAATACCCCTGATGGCCAAGTCGTCGCGGATCTCAAGCCCGCCTTCGAGCGCCGCTGCCCGCATGGACAGCACAATTCGCCCGACCGAATCGGCAAGCGTGCCGTCCCAGTCGAAAATCAACAGATCGTAATCACGTTGCACTCAGACGCTCCACTGTCTTTGCCCACATCTCGTCGACGGGTGCCTGCACATTCAATTTGCTGCCATCAGGCATCGGCACGGTCAGCATGTAGGCATGCAGAAACAGGCGCTTGCCGCCCAGATCGCGAATCTCACGACTGAAACTCTCGTCGCCGTACTTGGTGTCGCCCGCGATGGCATGACCCGCGTGCAGTGTGTGCACGCGGATCTGGTGAGTACGCCCGGTCACCGGCTTGGCCTCGACCATCGTGGCGAAGTCGCCGAAACGACGCAGCACCTTGAAAAGCGTCAGCGCCTCCTTGCCTTCCTCGTTGACTTCGACCATCCGCTCGCCGGAGCGCAGGTTGCTCTTGAGCAATGGTGCCCGCACCTGCTTTTGCGCCGTGGCCCAGTTGCCGCGAACCAGCGCCATGTAACGCTTGTCGACGCCGTCGCCACGCAGGGCTTCATGCAGGTGACGCAGCATGCTGCGCTTCTTGGCAATCATCAGCAGGCCCGAGGTGTCGCGATCGAGGCGATGCACCAGTTCAAGCTCCTTGGCGTCCGGGCGCAGCTGGCGGAAGGCTTCGATCACGCCGAAACTGAGGCCGCTGCCACCGTGCACGGCAATGCCCGCAGGCTTGTTGAGCACGATCAGCGCCTTGTCTTCGTAGACAATCGCCGCCTCAAGGCGCTGCAACAGGGCCTGCGCAACCGGCACGGGCTCGTCGCGCTCAGGCACGCGCACAGGGGGGATGCGCACGATATCGCCTGCCTGCAACTTATATTCGGGCTTGATCCGGCCCTTGTTCACACGCACTTCGCCTTTGCGCAAAATGCGGTAAATCAAGGTCTTGGGCACACCCTTGAGATAAGTGATCAGAAAATTATCGATGCGTTGACCGGCAAGTTCCGGCGCAACCTCAACCAGCTGAACGCCGGGGGTTGGAGGGGCAATATTCGTCATGCCGCAAATCATAACAATTTTTTATGGATTTGAAGCACTTAATGATTGCTGCTATAGTCGCGAACGCCGCCAAAAGCGGCCGGACAGCGGACCAACGGTTGACAACCGGCCCTGACCAACGCAATTCACAAGGACGGGAGGCCGTCCTACGCAGTGTTCGGTGACAACGGAGCACGCTGGAAGCGTAACAAGCGCAGGTGACATGAGGCCGGAAACACGCCTGATCGCAGAGCAGACAGCTCGCGACCAGTGCGGACAGTCCATGGCCAGTTCACAAAGTGCAGTCGCTTCCAGACGCTAAGGGCGAATGCTTCGGGAACAACGCCTCAAGCCATGATGCGCGACCTTCCCTATCGAAGATCGCGGTAAATGCCAACCCGCTGCGGATTCTGCGCGCGGCAGCACCCGAATTATCAGGGATACGTGTAGGGTGGAGACGCACAACCATCGGACTGTGTAGCACAAGGCTTGTTTTAGACGCTTCATCTCGTCCGCTACCGATGGTCGATTCCTCCTCCTGACAAAGCTTTTGCTGAAAAGGGTGTCTTATGCCACCACAGCAAGCAGGAAACGTCGTCGCGACCCTCCGCCCCCTCTGGGCGAGGACCTCGCTAGACACTGGAGTGGCCAACCACTCCTGACGCGCCCTGACACCGACCGTGAGAAGTCGTGTGTGCCGAACGCCGTTTCCGGCAGCCCGGAAACCGACGGTACTACATGAAAAGAATGCTGATTAACGCAACTCAACCCGAAGAGTTGCGTGTTGCACTGGTAGACGGCCAGCGCCTCTACGACCTGGACATCGAGTCAGGTGCACGCGAGCAGAAGAAGGCCAACATCTATAAAGGCCGGATCACTCGTATCGAACCCAGCCTTGAGGCTGCCTTTGTCGATTTCGGCTCTGAGCGCCACGGCTTTCTGCCCCTCAAGGAAATCTCCCGCGAGTACTTCAAGAAAGCCCCTGAAGGCCGCGTCAACATCAAGGACGTCCTGAGCGAAGGCCAGGAAGTCATCGTTCAGGTCGAGAAAGAAGAACGTGGCAACAAGGGCGCAGCCCTGACCACTTTCATCAGCCTTGCCGGCCGTTACCTGGTCCTGATGCCGAACAACCCTCGCGCCGGTGGCATCTCGCGCCGTATCGAAGGCGAAGAGCGCAACGAACTGCGTGAAGCGCTGAACGGCCTGATCGCTCCAGCCGACATGGGCCTGATCGTTCGTACTGCCGGCCTTGGCCGCAGCAGCGAAGAAATGCAGTGGGACCTCGATTACCTGCTGCAACTGTGGACTGCCATCAAGGAAGCGTCCCTGGATCGTTCGGCGCCTTTCCTGATCTACCAGGAAAGCAACGTCATCATCCGCGCCATCCGCGATTACCTGCGCCAGGACATCGGCGAAGTCCTGATCGACAGCGTCGAAGCCCAGGAAGAAGCCCTGACCTTCATCCGCCAGGTGATGCCGCAGTACGCCAGCAAGATCAAGCTGTACGAAGACAGCGTGCCGCTGTTCAACCGCTTCCAGATCGAAAGCCAGATCGAAACCGCCTTCCAGCGCGTTGTCGAACTGCCTTCCGGTGGTTCCATCGTTATCGATCCGACCGAAGCCCTGGTGTCCATCGACATCAACTCGGCGCGCGCCACCAAAGGCAGCGACATCGAAGAAACCGCCCTGCAGACCAACCTTGAAGCGGCTGAGGAAATCGCCCGCCAATTGCGTCTGCGTGACATCGGCGGCCTGATCGTCATCGACTTCATCGACATGACGCCGGCCAAGAACCAGCGCGCCGTGGAAGAAAAAGTCCGCGAAAGCCTCGAAGCCGACCGCGCCCGCGTTCAGGTCGGTCGCATCTCGCGCTTCGGTCTGCTGGAAATGTCCCGTCAGCGCCTGCGCCCATCGCTGGGCGAAAGCAGCGGCATCGTCTGCCCGCGCTGCAACGGCACCGGCATCATCCGTGACGTCGAATCGCTGTCGCTGGCCATCCTGCGTCTGATCGAAGAAGAAGCCCTGAAAGACCGTACTGCAGAAGTACGTGCTCAGGTGCCGATACCGGTGGCTGCGTTCCTGCTCAACGAGAAGCGCAACTCGATCACCAAGATCGAACTGCGCACCCGTGCGCGCATTATCATTCTGCCGAACGACCAGCTCGAAACGCCGCACTTCGAGGTTCAGCGTCTGCGTGACGACAGCCCGGAAGCGCACAACAGCCAGACCAGCTACGAGATCGCCGCTGCCGCTGCCGAACTGGAAGAAATTGCCCCACTGGCCGCAGCAACCCGCACCCTGGTTCGCCAGGAAGCCGCCGTCAAGACAGCCCCGGCACGTGCCAACGCACCTGTTCCGGTGGAAGTCGCTGCGCCTGCTCCAACGCCTGCGCCTGTCGCTCACGAGCCAAGCCTGTTCAAGGGTCTGGTGAAATCGCTGGTCAGCCTGTTCGCGACCAAGGAAGAGCCTGTTGTTGCACCGGCTGTGGTTGAAAAACCTGCTGCCGAACAGCGCCCGGCACGTAACGAAGAGCGTCGCAACGGTCGTCAACAAAGCCGTGGCCGCAACAACCGTCGTGACGAAGAGCGCAAGCCTCGTGAAGAGCGTGCACCCCGCGAAGAACGTGCAGAACGCGCACCGCGTGAAGAGCGTGCGCCTCGCGAAGAACGTGCACCGCGTGAAGAACGCGCCGTTCGCGAGCCTCGTGAAGCCCGCGAAGAGTCAGCGCCGCGCGAAGAGCGTCCGGCACGTACATCCCGTGAGCGCAAGCCGCGTGAAGCCCGTGAAGATCGTCCGGTCCGCGAACTGCGCGAGCCTCTGGACGCAGTCGCCACCGCAGCCCAGGCCGGTCCTGCCGTGAGCCTGGCTCGTGAGGAGCGCCCTGAACGCGCGCCACGCGAAGAACGCCAACCGCGCGCACCGCGTGAAGAACGTCAACCACGCGCCGAACAGGCTGCGGTTGCCGTGAGCGAAGAAGAGGAAGTGCTGCTCAACGACGAACAGGCCAACGACGACAATCAGGATGGCAACGATGGCAGCGAAGGTGATCGTCCTCGCCGCCGTTCTCGCGGTCAGCGTCGTCGCAGCAACCGTCGCGAGCGTCAGCGTGATGCCAACGGCAACGTGATCGAAGGTTCTGAAGAGAACGGTTCGGAAGAAAACGGCGCTGAAGAAACCGTTAACGACGAAGACAACAGCGCCACCGATCTGTCGGCGGGTCTGGGCTTCACCGCCGCGGCAGCAAGCGGTGTAATCAGCGCCACGGCCGAAGCCGATGCGCACCAGCAGGCAGAGCGCGCAAACAGCACCACCCAAAGCGCTCCAGCCGCAGAACCTGTGCAACAGGCTGCTGTTGCCCATGCTCCTGTTGTCGAAACACCTGCGGTCGAAGCACCGGTAGCTGAAACATCGGCAGTTGAAACGCCAGCACCTCAAGCACCGGCAGCAGAGCAGACGGCCGAAGTGCCTGCTGTTGAAGCGCCGGTTGCAGACGATGCGCCAGTTGCTCAGCCTGCTCCGGAAGTGGAAGTTCAGCCTGCAGCGGTCGAAGCCCCGGCTATTGCCGCGCAGACCGAGCTGTTCGAAGCACCTCACGCAGAGCGCGTCGTGCCGTTCACGCCAACGCCTGCACCTGCGCCACAAGCGCCGGTCGAAGCAGCGGCTCATGAGCAAGTGCCAGCCACTGAATCATCCGAACTGCCAACGCCTGTCGAGGCACCTGCTGCCGAGCCTGCTGCGTTCGTGAAAGACGAGCCTGCTCCTTACATCGCGCCTCAAGCCGCTGTCGAGGAACAAGCATCTGCACCAGCAGAGCAGGAACCAGTGATCGTCGAAACACCGGCTGTACCGGTCAGCAGCACCGGCCGTGCACCGAACGATCCACGTGAAGTTCGTCGCCGCAAGCGCGAAGAAGAAGCACGCCGCCAGCAGGAAACAACTGCTGCCAGCGCGCAAGCAGAATCGGCCCAGCCTTCCCAGGCCACCGAGGAAAAGACTGACGTGGCGACAACTGAGCAACCTGCAGTTCAGCCGCACCATGAAGCCGAGAAAGAAACCGAGCCTAAACCCCTCGTTTAATCCCGGCCCATGAAAAAGCCCCGCCTGTGCAGACAGGCGGGGCTTTTTCACGTCTGTGATTCAGGGAAACACATCGACTGTAGGAGCGGACCGGGCGACGCTTCGCTTGTCCGCGAACTGCCGAAACCGGCAGCAAAACCAGCTGCCTCGGTGCACCAGATACAACCAGGATGGCCGGTCTTGGCTCCGCATCCCATCGCGGACGAGTCCGCTCCTACATTTCCAGAGATCGCGGACGAGCAAAGCGTCGCCCGGTTTCACTACAAAGGTGGCCGTCCGACCTCAGTAGAGATTCGGCTCCATCTCCAGTTCAACACCGAAACGCTCGACGATATCAGCCTGGATGCGGCGTGCCAGATTCAATAGCTGCAACCCACTGGCGTGCCCGTAATTGACCAGCACCAGCGACTGGAGCGTGTGCACCCCAGCGTCGCCATCACGGTAGCCTTTCCAGCCAGCCTGCTCGATCAGCCAACCCGCCGCGAGCTTCACCTGGCCATCGGCCTGTGGGTAGCCCACTACGCCCGGATGCTGGCTTTTGATCGTTGCGTACAACTCGGCAGCAACCAGTGGGTTCTTGAAAAAGCTGCCTGCGTTGCCCAATACCGCAGGGTCAGGCAGCTTTTCACTGCGAATGGCGCAGATTGCCCGACTGACATCGAAGGGGGTCGGCTTATCGATACCCAGTTGGTCGAGACGCTGACGAACCGGCCCGTATTCAAGGTGCAGATTGGCTTCGCGCGAAAGCTTGAAGCGCACGCGCAGGATCAGCCAGCGTCCGGGCTGATGCTTGAATACGCTGTCACGATAGCCAAACGCACAGTCCTGCAGAGCAAACTCGCGCAGCTCACCCGTTTCACGATCAAGCGCCGTCAGGCCGTGAAAAACGTCTTTGATCTCGACGCCATAAGCACCGATATTCTGCATCGGTGCCGCGCCGACAGTACCGGGTATCAGACTGAGGTTTTCAAGCCCCGCCAGCCCCAGTTCAAGGCAAGACTGTACAAACGGATGCCAGGGCTCGCCCGCCTCCGCCTCGACAATCGCTTCAAGACAATCTTCGCGCACGATGCGAATGCCGCGGCTGGCCATGCGCAGCACCAAAGCTTGCACATCACCACTGAGCAGCAGGTTGCTGCCGCCGCCGATCACCAGCAGCGGCACGTCATGTTCGGTCGAATAAGCCAGAGCCTTACGAACTTCGTCGTCATTGCGCGCTTGGGCAAACAACCGCGCCTGAACATCAACGCCAAAGGTATTGAACGGCCTCAAGGAAACCGCAGACTGCACGTGCAAGGTCATGCCCTTACCTTCCCCACCCGCTGAATAACCCGCATCACGCCTCCAGAAGGCGTCTTACGCGCTCAAGGTCTTCGGGGGTGTCGACACCACCCGGTGGCGCTTCAAGTGCATCGGCGACGTGGATGCGGACGCCATTCCACAGCGCACGCAGTTGCTCGAGGCTTTCGGTGTTTTCCAGCCAGCACGGCCCCCAACTGACGAAGTCATGCAGAAAGCCCGCACGGTAGGCATAGATGCCGATATGACGACGATACGGCACGTCTGCAGGCAACTCGTCCTTGCTTCTGGCCAACGCATCACGCGCCCAGGGCAACGGCGCGCGACTGAACGTCAACGCCAGGCCATTGATGTCGGTCGAGACCTTGACGATATTGGGGTTGAACAGCGCAGCCACATCGTCGATGGGCTCGGCCAGTGTCGCCATGCCAGCCTCGGGATGCTTCGCCAGATTGGCCGCCACCTGATCGATCACCGCAGGCGGGATCAGCGGCTCGTCGCCCTGAACATTGACCACAATCGCGTTAGCTGCCAGCCCCAGTTGCGTGGCCACCTCGGCCAGCCGGTCGGTGCCGGAATTATGATCATCGCGGGTCAGCAATACTTCGGCGCCAAATGCGCGGCAAGCCTCGACGATGCGCGCATCATCGGTGGCGATCACCACGCGCTCGGCACTGCTTTTGCGTGCCTGCTCCCAGACAAGCTGAACCATAGGTTTGCCAGCAATGGTTTTCAGCGGTTTGCCGGGGAAGCGGCTGGAGCCGTAACGCGCCGGGATGACAACGGTGAACGCTGCCGTCATTTGTCCAGCCGCTCATCGGTGGTCAGGGTGCGGGCTTCGCTTTCGAGCATCACCGGAATGCCGTCGCGAACCGGATAGGCAAGGCCTGCGCCTTTACTGATCAGCTCGGTCTTGTCGGCGCTAAGCTTCAAGGGCCCCTTGCAGATCGGGCAAGCGAGGATGTCGAGTAATTTGGTGTCCATAGGAGATCCTGAAGCAATCATGGAGAAAGACGTAACAACTGCTCATCGAACCAGCCGACAAAGGCATCGGACGGTACTGCATCGACTGCCAGATACCACCAGTCATCCGCTGCGAAAGCACGACATTTCACCGCATCCTTCTCGGTCATGACCAAGGGCAATGCGGGTGTGAATGTCAGCGCCTGCACACTGTAGAGCGCATGGTCGGCGAACGCATGAGTCACCGGTCGCCAGTGTAGTCCTTCGAGGGTGTTGAAGAAACGTTGAGGGTTGCCGATTCCGGCGACCGCGTGCAGCGCCTGTCCGGCCGGAAAATAGCTGACCGGCTGGCGCTCGCCGCTGCGCAGGTTGATCAGCGCCGACGGCTTGAGCGTAAAGGCGTAGCCGTCATCGCGATCCGCCGTCGCACCGTTGTACAGCAAGGCATCGACACTGCTCAGACGTTCGACCGGTTCGCGCAGAGGGCCGGCCGGCAAACAGCGGCGATTGCCGAGGCCGCGGGCGGCATCGATCAGTACCAGCTCAAGGTCACGGGCCAGGCGGTAATGTTGCAGGCCATCGTCGGAAAGAATCAGGTCCAGCGGCTCGGCAGCGAGCAAAGCCTGTACGGCGCGGCTGCGATCAGGGTCGATCATCAGCGGCACGCCACTGCGCTGCACAATGAGCAACGGCTCGTCACCCGCTTCGCTGGCACTCTGGTCAGGCTGAACGCGCCAGGGCAGGCTTGGCGGTTTGGCGCCGTAGCCGCGACTGACCACGCCGACACGCAGGCCTTTACGCTGACAGTGCTCGATCATCCACAGAATCAGCGGAGTCTTGCCGGTGCCGCCAATCGTGATGTTGCCCACCACGATGACCGGCACCGGCGCCCGATAGATATCGCCCTCGCCAGCCAGAAATTTCGCCCGCTTGCCATCCACGACGCGTCGATAAAGGCTTTCGAGTGGCCGCAGCAGCGTCAGCGCAGGGTGGCCCTTGTACCAGGCATCAAGCAAGCGGTCGGTAAGTGCCATCAGTTAGCCGGTGTGGCCTCGACAGTGGTCATGCGCAGGTGACTGAACCCCAGTTTGCCCGCCGCATCCATCGCGGTGATGACCGATTGATGTGGGGTTTTGCCGTCTGCACTGATCGACAGCGGCAGGCTGGTATCGCCCGCCGACTCGCGTTGCAGCGCGTCGATCAAGGTCGCCAGATCGTTTTTCGGCAAGAGCTGGTTGTTCAGGGAAAAAATGCCGTCTGCATTGATGGCGATGTCCAGATGCTTCGCAGCGGCGTCCACCTCGGGCGTACCGGTGACGGCCTGCGGCAGGTCCACCCGTAATTGGGTTTCACGGGTGAAGGTGGTGGTCACAATGAAGAACAGCAGCAGGATGAACACCACGTCGATCAGCGAGACCAGATTGATGTCGATGTTTTCCCGGGGCCTGCGGCGGCGAAATTTCACTTCTTCTTGCTCCCGCCTGCCCTGGCCAGCGACTTGAGGTCGATTTTGGCGTCGATCAGATCGACATCACGGTCGCCCTGCACCACTTCAACCAGACGAATCGCCTGCTGCTCCATGCCGACCACCAGCTCATCGACACGGCTTTGCAGAAAGCGGTGAAAGAAGATCGCCGGGATCGCGACGATAAGGCCCGATGCGGTACAGATCAGTGCCTTGGAGATACCGCTCGCCAGCACACCGGCATTGGCCGTTGCACCGGTGCTGTTGAACGAACCGAAGATCTCGATCATGCCCAGCACCGTACCGAGCAGACCGAGCAACGGGGCCATCGCGGCGATAGAGCCCAGCGCGCTCAGGTAGCGCTCCAGGTCATGGATGACACGGGCGGCGGCTTCTTCGATGCATTCTTTCATGATCTCGCGACCATGCTTGGAATTGGCCAGGCCAGCGGCAAGGATTTCGCCCAGCGGCGAGTCGGCGCGCAACTGCTTGAGCTTTTCGTTATCGAGTTTCTTTTCCTGAATCCACTGCCACGCCTGACCCAGCAGGTGCGGCGGCGCGATGCGGCTGGCGCGCAGGGTCCACAGGCGTTCGATGATAATGCCGGCAGCGGCGATGGAGCTCAAAATGATCGGCAGCATCATCCAGCCACCCGATTTGACCAGTTCCCACACAGTGATCACTCCCTCGAAAAATTGGCGCCACTCTATCATAGGGGTCGCCAAGTGCCGAACGCCTCGATCGATATCCCTTCACTCAGTCACGCCAGAAACGCCGCTGCGCCCGTTCCGCCCGAGGCTGGCCGAACGCCCCCAGTTGCAGACTGATGGCACCTAGTTCGGCGCTGTCATGGTGGGTAATTCCCAACCATCGGTACCGCGACATGACCAACGGATGCGGATGACCGAAAGCATTGTTCTGCCCACGGGAAATCAGCACGCCCAGCGGCGCAACCGCCTGCAGAAACACTTTGGAGGATGAACTGCGGCTGCCGTGATGCGGAGCCTGCAACCAGTGGGCACGAAGGTCAAAACCGCTGTCCATTGCCGCACGCTCGGCGTGCACATCAATGTCGCCCGTCAGCAGCAGACGCTCACCACCGGCGTCGACGCTCAGCATGCAGGACCCGGCATTACCGTTGGGCGCCTGCTCCCAGCGCCAGGTGGAAAACACCACGCCATCCCATTCCCAGCGCTCGTTGTTCTCACACAGCCGGGCATCGAGTTGCGGGGCGAGCCGGGTCAGTTCCCCGCCCAGCACGCGGTTCACCGGAAATGCCCGATGAACCGCTGCCGCCCCGCCGGCATGATCCGCATCGGCATGGCTGATCAGCATCAGGTCCAAGTGACGAACACCGGACTTGCGCATCGCCGGCACGACCACCCGTTGGCCGATATCGAACTCACCGAAACGCGGCCCTGCATCGTAGAGCAGTGTGTGATTGCGGGTGCGCAGCAGAATCGCCAGCCCCTGCCCCACGTCCAGTTGCAACACCTCGACCTGCCCCATCGGCACAGACTTGAGCGGCGGAAACACGCACAGCAACAACAATGGCCAGCCCAACAGGCGCAGCGGCACACCTTTGGGCAGCAATAAAACAAAGGCCCCGAGCAGACTCAACAGCCATGCCCAGCCAGGCACCGCACTGGGCAGCCAGGCGGGCAAGGCCTCGGCCACCCAACCGAGAAACACGAACAGCCATTGCAGCGCGCCTCCCGCCAGCCAGAGCAGGCCCTCGCCAACAACGGGGACCGGCAGCAGCAACGTGCCGATCAGTGCTGGCGGCAGGACGATCACACTGACCCAAGGCACCGCGAGTAGGTTGGCAAACGGGCCGCTGAGGCTGATCGGCAGGTTCAGCGCCAGCAGAATAGGCAGCAGGCCAAGAGCGATCAGCCACTGCGCGCGAGTCCAGCTCTGCCACCAGCTCCAGGTGCCCAGACGGCCGCTGAAAATCAGTACCAGAATGCCGACCGCTGCAAAAGACAGCCAGAAACCCGGCTGCAACGTCACCAACGGCTCAACGATCAGCACCGCGTTGAAGGAAAGCAAAAACGGCCAGACCACACCCAGATGCCGAAAGCGCAAACGCCACAGCAAGACCATGCCGACCATCACACAGGCGCGCCGCACCGGCACCTCGAAACCGGCCAGCAATCCGTAGCCCAGCGCAGCAATGAACGCCAGCGCACAGGCCGAGGGCAGCCAGGGCAAAGCCCGTGGCCACAGTCCCCAGCGGGCGAGACCTGCGACCAGCGCGTAAATAACGCCAGCAAGCAAGCCGATGTGCTGCCCGGAAATCACCAGCAGGTGCACGGTGCCGGTGTCTTGCAGCACCTGCCAGTCGCCACTCGACAACCCCGAGCCATCGCCCAGCACCAGCGCGGCCAGCCCGCCTTCCCTGCCCTGTGCATCAACCACCAGCAAACGCTGACGAATACCGTCGCGCCAGGCCGCATGCGCGGGCGCCAGCCTTCGACCGTCCACCACCGTACCGGTCGCGCCGATGCGCTGGGCCAGCAGCCAGGCCTGATAATCGAAAGCATCAGGGTTGACCAGCCCACCGGGGCGCTTGAGCTTGACCGCCAGACGCCAGCGCTCGCCGCTGCGCACCTCAGGGCCGCCGTACCACGCCACACGGATCAACGCAGGCAACTTCGCCCGCCGCGACGTGGCGTGCTCCAGCTCGAAACGCACCACGCCCTCGGCAACGCTTGGCAAACCGACCACTTTGCCTTGCAGCCACAGCGTCTGGCCGTCCAGCCGTTGCTGCAAACGGTCGTTCAACGCCCACTGCGCCGAAACGCACGCCCACGTGAAGCCGAGCAGGAACAGCGCCAGTGGATAGGTGCGAAACGGCAGCAGCATCAAGGCCAGTATCGGCATCAGCAACAAGAGCCAGGTCGGCGGCAAAACCGGCAGAAAGCGCAGGGCCACAAGCCCCAACGCGAGCGCGATCATCCCTGAGCGCATGGTGGTTCCTTGAAGCGGAAAGCTTCAAGGATCAGCGCAATCTTGAAATGTCGGAAGCGCTGGTGTGTTGCGGGATTTGAAAACCTGTCATTCAGCGCGCTTCAACAGCGTAAAAACCCGCCCTTGAAAGGAGCTGTCCATTATCCGCACTAAAACTCGGAAATTTCCTGCATTTTTTTCGGTGATGGATTGTTAGCGTGCCGCCCGCCAAAAACAACTGTAGACCGGGACACGTAAATGCCTGCACCAGAACATCGTTTCAGTCTGACTATCGAAGAATCGCCCTACGCATTTCAAGTGCTTGCCTTCGACGGTACGGAAGGCATCAGCAGGCCCTATGCGTTCACGATAGATCTGGTCAGCGAATGCGCTGACCCAGACCTCGAGCAGCTTTTGCACAAACAGGCATTCTTGGCATTCGACGGCATGGAATCAGGCATCCACGGGCAGATCTATCAGGTCAGTCAACGTGACTCGGGCAGACGGCTGACGCATTACAGCGTCACGCTGGCTCCCCATTTTAGCTATCTGGCACACCGCACCAATCAGCGCATTTTTCAGTCCTTGACCGTTCCGCAAATCATCAGCCTGGTGCTCAAGGACCACGGTATTTTCGAAAGCGCGCATCAGTTTCAACTCAATACGTGCTACTTGCCTCGTGAGTATTGCGTGCAGTACCAGGAAACCGATCTGCATTTCATACAGCGCCTGTGCGAAGAGGAAGGCATGCACTTCCATTTCCAGCACAGCCGCAAAAGCCATGTTCTGGTATTCGGCGATAACCAGAGCATATTCCGTAAGCTGGCACGGGCCACCGCCTACCATCAAGACAGCGGGATGGCTGCTGACGAGCCCGTTGTCCGCAGCTTCGGCACGCGCCTGGAAACCCGCACCAGTCATACCGCCAGGCGCGATTACAACTTCGAGAACGCCGGATGGCAGCCGCAAGCCGACTACCATCCTGACAAGGACAAGGTCCAACCAGACCTTGAGGACTACACCTATCCGGGTAGTTTTCACACCCGCGACCGAGGCCAACTGTTGAGCCAGCACGCTCTGGAGCGCCACCGTTGTGACTATCAAAAGGCAGAGGGGAAAAGCGACCAGCCCGCGCTGGTCAGCGGGCATTTTCTGCAGCTCAGCGATCATCCTCGAAAAGAATGGAACACGCTCTGGCTACTGACACGCGTGCATCATCAGGGCAAACAACCGCAGGTTCTGGAAGAAGCGCTCGTTGGCAATATCCTTGATAGAGAGAACTTCACTCAGGGCTACAGGAACAGTTTCGTTGCAACGCCCTGGAACGTATTTTTCAGGCCCGCTCTCAAGCACCGCAAGCCTCGCATCTTCGGCAGTCAGACAGCCCGTGTCACCGGCCCTGAATCGGAGCAGGTTCACTGCGATAGCCATGGCCGAATCAAGGTTCAGTTCCACTGGGACCGTGAGAGCACGTTTAACGCACGAAGCAGCACCTGGCTGAGAGTTGCGTCCCAATGGGCCGGGAACATGCACGGCAGCGTCACCATTCCGCGCGTAGGCATGGAAGTGCTGGTGACCTTTATCGATGGAGACCCGGATCAGCCGGTGGTCAGCGGTTGCCTGCCCAACAGCCTGAATCCAGCACCCTACGAACTCCCGGCCCATCAAACCCGCAGTGTCTTTCGCAGCCGCAGCACGCCTGGCGGCGGCGGTTTCAACGAACTCTATCTGGAGGACCGTAGCGAGCAAGAGCTTATCTATGTGCGCGCACAACGTGACATGGAACAGAAAATCAACCATGACAGCCGTATCGAAGTGGGCAATGACCGGCTGGAAACCGTCAAGGGCAATAGCATCAGCGTTGTAGAAACAGAGGAACGGCGCACCGTAGGGGCAGACCGCAAAGTCCGGGTAAAAGCAGATGATTATCTGCACGTGGACAACAACAGTTACTGGCATGCCGGACAGATTCTGGTCGCCGAAGCAGGACAGCAGGTTCATATCAAGGCTGGCACCAACCTGATTCTGGATGCAGGTGCGAGCCTTACCCTCAAGGCAGGTGGTCAGCACATCGTCATAGGCGCTGGCGGTATTTTCAGCAGCAGTCCTATCAATCCGGGGGGCGTTCCTTTCATCGGGGCACGTTCTGTATCAGGGCTGCCGACGCCTGTAGCGGCGCTACTGAGCGCCTCTCTTGCCTCACAGAAACAGGCATTTCAGGATGCAGCAGCAAAAGCGGCTCCAGTGTGTGCTATTTGCCTGAAGTTGAAGGGAGAACAACCATGAGCCGCGTTTATCTGTTACTGGATGCAGCCCTGATCAACGATCTCGCCCAGCGCCTTCTGCACATGAAAGAGTTCGCCCGGTGCCAACCGCTCTATGTGAACACCGCCTACGAAACGCTTGCAGACTGCGGCCCCATGCTGGTTGAGGTCACGTCAAACATACCGTTGCAGGAAATGTTCAAGCAGCAATGGCGGGATGATTCGGGCATCTGGCTGGAATCTGCGGCCAAAGAATCCGAGCTCATCGAGCATTTGCGCAGCCTGGTGCATGTGCAACTGGACAGTGGTGTGACCGTGCTTTTTCGTTATTACGATCCGCGCATTACACGACTGTGGCTGGCAAGTCTGGAAAACCATGAGCTTGATTCGATGCTGGGCCCCATCGACTTGATCAGACTCCCCCTGAGAGATGGTAGTGATCTGTCGATCTGTCGGCACGGGCCAGAACAACGCGCTGCACGCTATTCAGATAAGCCCTGGCTTACCCTTGGCAGCAGACAGCTCGACACCCTGTGCCAGGCTCAGCAAGAGCGGTTCGACCGGCACCTGCTTGATCACTGCCAACGTTTCTTTCCTGAAACACTTGAGGGGCTTGGCCCCGACGAAAGACATCAATGGGCAAAAGCCTGCCGAAAAAGCGCGGCACGTCATGGCTACAGCACCGACAGTCAGGTCACCCGCTGGGTCGCGCTTTTCGCTTGCCTGGGTGCGAACTTTCCTCACGGCGACACTCATGCGCCTTATCAGGTCATTCTCGAAAAGCGGTTTATGTCGCCCGAAGAGCGCCTGGACGAGCTGCTTGCTGAACTGCCCCGCCAACTCATCCGCAACATGGAGTCTGCCGTATGAGTAACCGGGAAAGCCACACAGCGATCATCCGTCTGGCTGACGCCGACCGCGCAGCCAGCACAAGACCTCACGACGATATCAACAGCCCGGTGGCAAGCTGTCCTGCCAGCCAGGCAAAGGTGTTTGTGGTGCCTGTGCGTTATGCACTTGCGGAGCAAGCAGCCACTCATTCCGCTTTTCAGCCCGGCGTAACGCCGCAAAGCCACGCGATGGCTGCTCGGCAACTGCGAAGCGGTTTTCTCTATGTATGGCAACGGCATGGACCGCTGCAACGCTTTGCCGTATCAGCACAGGGCATGCTGGAGCCTCAGGCACTGGCTGACAATGCTACGGCGATTGAAAGCGGCTCGCTGTCGGGTCTGGCCCTCGACAAGCTTCATGAAACTGCTCTATACCGAGCAGCCGCTTGACGTAAAGCACTGCGCGCGCCTGAGCGAGCGGGAGGTCCGCCAACAACACATGCGCTCCATCGACCTGCGCGAGGTGGCCGACGCTCTTCATGCCCCGCACTGCCCACCGCTTTCAGCAGCCGAGCAGGTTATTGCCGAACTGATACCGGACACCTTTGCCTGGGCGGTAACAATCGATCAACGGCGCAACGGCGAGCTCAACAGAGAAAAAACCGAGAAACTGGCCGAGGTCATGAGACGCGACCCGTCCTCCGCCAACATCAACGCCTACGTCAAGATGACACGCGATAATAAAGAGCGTGAGAGCATGACCAGGCACTATCCCGACGCCCGGGAAGATGACGTGGCGCCTGGTGCCTGGAGCACCCAGCCCTGGGAAGCCCTGCGCACGCAGGCCTGGCTGGAAAATACCCGCAAACAGGCGCAGGGCTTATGGTCGGTATTCGCGTGCCTGGACGATGATCTGGGCGTACTGCGCGATATCAATCATGAGCAGGAGCAAGTGGAAATCGCTCACGCCAGATGGCAGGAGGATCACAACCTGCATCTGGGCATTGGCGGCTTCATTCGCACCCTGGTCACCGAGGAGCCCGGCGAGGTAGCAAGCCTGCTGAAGTATCGCTACCGCGAGCGGGATATTCAGATCACGACAGCGCAGGGTCAACTGTTGCTGGACGCCAGCCAGCGTGTAGACGAACTCAATAAAGAGGCGGTCCGGGTCAGTCGCGGCAGAGGACGTCAGTACAGCCGCGAGCAGGCCGACAGGCTTATCGAAGCGCTGCGGATCAAACGCCAGGAAGCCGTGGAGCCGGTCAAAGCGTTCATTCCCGCCGACCTGAGTGACGAGGTGGAAAGCGTGGTGCGCGAGTACCGGAAGGAAAAGGTCAGCAACCTGGAAAACCATCACGTCAGTGCCAAGGTCGGCGAGTACATCGACCTGCCGTTGATGAACGCCTGGCTGGACCAGACCGCGCCAGACCACTACCAGCGCGTGGAAGCCCGCCACACGACACTTTATGCGGATCGCAGTCAGTTTCTGAAACGGCATCAGAGCGGTACATGGTTCGTGGATTACACCAACCCCGCGCACCGTTTGTGGCTGGATGAACTGGCCATGGCCTGCCTGAGCGCGCAATGTGTGCGCAGCCTGGGTGCCGAGCAATACGCCGAGTATGTGCGCAGCGCAAATTCCGGCGCACTACGCCAACTGTTCTTTGCCTGGAGCCCGACGCTTGAAGGCGCGCTCAATAGCGAAACGCGACTGGGCGAGCTACTCGCCGCGCTGAGCCTGGAGAACCAGGACAACGCACGTCAGGCCATGGCCAAAGTACTGGAGCATCTGGCCGAACCGATTCTCTCCGACATGAGCAACATGGCTCGCGATGCCACAGGTGTCTGGAGCACGCTGGTCAAACGTCTTGGCGCTGCCTTGTTGCTGCTCAAAAGTGAACATACCGACCGCCTCAGCGGGGCCTGGACCACCATCCTCATGGCCGCCCGGCTGGGCAATGAAGTAGGCACCCGAGTCATAAACGAAGGCGGGACCCGCCTGCTCCAGGCCTTCGGCCCCGGCATCAATGACTTCGTGCACTGGGTAAAAAGCACCGCCCACGCAATCTCCATCGGCCAGGTCGCAAGAATCGTCAACTCACCCGCCGTACAAAACAGCGGCGGCCTGGCCCCAATGGTCGTGCTGCTGCTCAATACCCTGAATACCCACAACTACCTGAATCAGGCCGGTGCGCTTGAAAAGATGGACGAGCAGAGGATCAACGATACGGCTTCTGCGGCGCTGTATTGGGGGGCGGCATTGGTTGCGGTGCTGGACAGTCAGGTGCGCAAGGGGATGGGGATAGAAGTTCTGGGCAGGGGCAGTGCGATGACACCGACGATTACTCTGTTTGGGGGGGTTATTGGGGGACTTTCACTGGCAGGAGCCACAACAGAATTTCTGTCTCTCGGACAGCAGCTGGAGAACGCGCATGGTTCCTCTGACCCTTGGCTAGAAATAAGGCAGCAGGTAGTCGGTGGACAAGTAGCTGCCTATGGCGCACAAGCCATCGTCGGAATCGCCTACACATCCCGCGCACTTCTCGGCATCATCTCCTTAGACGTAGCCATTGCGGGCTATATGCTATGGATGGGGCCGATAGTCTGGATAATTGCCCTACTGGGCGTTCTGTACCTGATCGCTTGGTATCTTCAGCAAACCCCGTTACAAAACTTCTTGAGTAATTGCTGTTGGTCCAGGCAACGTGCGCATGACCAGTCACCCATCAGTCAGAAGCGCCAGATGGAAGAGCTGGATCGCCTCTATCTTATTCTCTACGCACCCCGCATCAGTTTCACGGCAGAGGAAGAAGCTCTCCCGGCGGACAACCGCGACGGAATAACCTACCAAGGCTACATCAAGACCCTGACCATCGATCTGCCCGGTGCGACACCCAACAACATCCGGCTGGACCTGTCGATGATCGGCGACCCGATGGATTATCAGCTCTGGCTGGAAACACGTGGCGCGCCTGGCCTGACCGAACGTCCTCACACCGTGCGCAACATGGGCGCTCACTGGCTGAGAAACAGCACTTGCGAGTGGATTCCCGTAGCACAAGGCCAAGGGCTGCGTCTTACCGGTGTTTTCAAGCGTGTCGATCGCGAACTCGGCTCGTTGCCACGCAGCGTGTCGTTGCGCGTGCGCTACGGGACACCGTTCACCGCGCTATACGGTGTTCAGGGCTTCATCGGCGGCGCGCAAGGTCTGGCCTTTACCGTAACGCCCGAAAATGGCGTTATTGCCCTGCGCAATGATCCCACTCCGAAACTGGACGGTGCTCAGGTATACAAACTGGGCGAACAGCAGTGCTCTGTATTCCTGCAACCCGGGATCAGACGGTGAGCAGCCATCCCGCTGGCACCCGCCAGAAGAAACTGTTTTCACAAAACGACTATCTGGCACCACTGCCACTGCCCACCGGCCAGCAACCCGTCGACTCACTCAACATCATCTGGCGCAAAAACGAGGTTTATATCGACATTGGCTGCTACAGCGTGGGGTCGGCAGTGATGGTGATATGGCCGATGATGATTTTTTATCTGACCCTGGCTTACAGCTTTAGAAATCTAATACCACAACTCAGCATATTTATGCTGATCGCCGGAGCAGTCATCACCGGCATCCCCACCCTGATGCTCGTTCACGGCCTACTCCGCCCAACACCCCCACCCGTCCGCTTCAATCGTCAGCGCCGCGAAGTCTGTGTGCCTCGTGACAACGGTGAATACTGGATCGTCCCGTGGGAGTCAGTCACAGCGGCTGCCACCCAGTGCTCCAGCATCGGTCAGGCGGGTCGCGTCACAACGGGGCTGCTTTTCATCGGATTTGAAAATCCTGACCCCGAAGCATCAGAAGACAACAAGCACTTCAGCATGGGTTTCAATTGCGGTGGGGGCGAAACTGCAATGGCACTTTGGGAGTGTATGCGTAGTTACATGGAAATCGGGCCGGTGGCGGTGCCTGAAAGCCGCGTCGGCGCGATGCCCTATGAAAAAACGCAAATAGGATCAATCTTCACCAGTCTGCGCAAAGGTGATGTGTTCGATGTGCTGCACGGCTTATTCTTCATCACGATTCTGGGCACTTATCTAGCGGAAAAGCTGCAAAATCTGAAGCTCTCGCCCCCACCCGATCTGGAATACCCAGACATCATTGAATGGTCAAAATCTTTACCACCCGAACAGTGGGCAACGCCCTCACCTGAGCTACTGGCCGCTCTGGCACAACAGGCGGCGACATCATGAGCAGCCATCCCGCTGGCACCCGCCAGAAGAAACTGTTTTCACAGAACGACTACCTGGCACCGCTGCCGCTGCCTACCGGCCAGCAACCCGTCGACTCACTCAACATCATCTGGCGCAAAAACGAGGTTTATCTCGACATCGGCTGCTACAGCGTGGGGTCGGCAGTGATGGTGATATGGCCGATGATGATCATGTTTATCAGTTTGGCCTACGGCTTGAACGATATCGACTTGCTTTGGCTGGGGGGAATTATCACCGGCATCCCCACCCTGATGCTCGTCCAAGGCCTGCTTCGCCCTACTCCCCCACCCGTCCGCTTCAATCGTCAGCGCCGCGAAGCCTGTGTACCTCGTGACAACGGTGAATACTGGATCGTCCCGTGGGAGTCAGTCACAGCGGCTGCCACCCAGTGCTCCAGCATCGGTCAGGCGGGTCGCGTCACAACGGGGCGGCTTTTCATCGGATTTGAAAATCCTGACCCCGAAGCATCAGAAGACAACAAGCACTTCAGCATGGGTTTCAATTGCGGTGGGGGCGAAACTGCAATGGCACTTTGGGAGTGTATGCGTAGTTACATGGAAATCGGGCCAGATGCCGTGTCCGACAGGACATCCAGATTCCACCGCCCAAAAGGCATATGGGCGACCTACGTTGATGATGTTTTCGAGGCTGCAAGGCGAAAAGGCTGGTTTCTGGCTCTGCTATGGGAGGGCTTTTTCGGATTGTTCATTTTCAACACGCTGCTGATCGATGTGCTGGAACGCTGGAAGCTCTCACCCCCACCCGACCTTGAACACCCAGACATCGTCGAATGGTCAAAACCTTTACTACCCGAACAGTGGGCAACCCGCTCTGCGGAGCTGGAAGCTGCCTTGGCCCGCCATGAAGAAAGCCAATCCATAAACGAGTGACCCGCCACACAAGCGGGTCATCGTCACCCGATGTTACTGACGCATACCACGCCCGCTCACCAGCAGCCGTGCGCAGCCGAAGTACAGGACGAAGGTCGCGACGATCATGAACGCCAGGGCGATGCTGATCTTGATGTCGGAGACACCCAGAATGCCGTAGCGGAAGGCGTTGACCATGTGCAGGACCGGGTTGGCCAGTGACACGGTCTGCCAGAATGGCGGCAGCAGGTTGATCGAGTAGAACACGCCGCCCAGGTAGGTCAACGGGGTCAGCACGAACGTCGGGATAATCGAGATATCGTCGAAGTTACGCGCAAACACTGCGTTGATGAAACCCAGCAACGAGAAGATCGTCGCCGTCAGCACGACCACAATTATGGTCACGCCCAGGTGGTGCACTTGCAGGTCGGTAAAGAACATCGACAGCATGGTGACGATGAAGCCCACCATCAGACCGCGCAACACGCCGCCCAGCGTATACCCGATCAGGATGGTGTGCGGGGAGACCGGCGACACCATCAGTTCTTCGATGGAGTGCTGAAACTTGGCGCCGAAGAAGCTCGAGACCACGTTGCCATAGGAGTTGGTGATCACCGACATCATGATCAGCCCCGGCACGATGTACTGCATGTAGGTAAAGCCACCCATGTCGCCGATCTGACGGCCGATCAGGTTACCGAAGATCACGAAGTACAGAACCATGGTGATCGCAGGCGGCAGCAGGGTCTGCGGCCAGATCCGCATGAAACGATGGACTTCGCGATACACGATGGTCTTCAGGGCAATCAGGTTGGGGCGCAACTCGCCGCTCTGCACGGTCATAGCGCCACCTTCGCAAGGTTTTTTTCCACCAGGGACACGAACAATTCCTCAAGGCGATTGGATTTATTGCGCAGGCTCAACACTTCGATGTTCTGAAAGGCCAATTGGCTGAACAACGCGGTGATACCGACGTTCTTGTCGACCTGAACTTCCAGGGTGTGGCTGTCCAGCAAGCGGCTGGGGAAGCCAGGCAGTTGCGGCGCGGTTTGCCACGAGGCTTTGAGGTCCAGCACGAAGGTTTCGACGGTCAGGGTGCTGAGCAATTGCTTCATGCCGGTGTTCTGCACGATCACCCCGTGGTCAATGATGCCGATGTTACGGCACAGCTGTTCAGCCTCTTCCAGATAGTGCGTGGTGAGGATGATGGTGATGCCTTTTTTGTTCAGTTCGGTTAGAAACGTCCACATCGAACGGCGCAGCTCGATATCCACGCCCGCGGTGGGCTCATCGAGAATCAGCAGGCGCGGTTCGTGAATCAGCGCGCGGGCAATCATCAGGCGTCGTTTCATGCCGCCGGACAGCGAGCGCGAAGGCACGTCACGTTTGTCCCACAGGCCAAGTTGCGTCAGGTATTGCTCGGCGCGTTCCTTGGCGATTTTCGCCGGGATGCCGTAGTAACCGGCCTGAGTCACAACGATGTCGAAAGTCTTTTCGAACTGATTGAAGTTGAATTCCTGCGGCACCACGCCGATGCAGCGCTTGAGCGCAGCGGGTTCGCGGTCCAGGTCGTGGCCGAAGATGTTCACCGTGCCGCTGGTCTTGTTGACCAGTGTCGAGATGATGCCGATGGTCGTGGATTTGCCTGCGCCGTTAGGGCCGAGCAAAGCGAAGAAATCACCTTCAGCAACGTCCAGATCAATGCCACTCAGGGCCTGGAAACCGTTGCCGTAGGTTTTGGTGAGCTGCCGAATGGACAGAGCAGAAGACATATCGGAGAAAGTACCCGTCAGAAAAGGAAATGATCTGGCCGCGAGCAGCCAACTGTCGTGAAGATCCAGCCGGCATGGTGCGCGGCTGGGTCATTCAAGTACAGACACATCTGTTAATAGTAAATATCAGGCGCCGGACATACGCCCGGCCAGTCCTTGAAAAGCAGTCAGGTCAACGGGCTCATGACGGCCTTGCGATAAGCCGGGCGCGTCTTGAGGCGTTCGTACCAGGCTTGGAGGTGAGGCAGCGGCGGACGTTCAATCGGCATTTCAAACCAGCCGTAGGCGAAGCACGCCAAGGGAATGTCGCCCATGCCGAAGGTCTCACCGGACAGATAAGGCTGGCGAGACAAGGCATCATCGGCAACCAGCAGCAGGCCGTGCAGCGTTTTGATGCCTTGCTCGATGGTCGGCCAGTCCTGCTTTTCAGGCGGCGTGCGCACCACGCCCCAGAACACCGGGCTGAACGGAGCGGCGATGGTCGAGGTGGTCCAGTCCATCCACCGGTCGGCAGAAGCGCGGGCCTGAACATCAGCGGGAAACAGGTCAGAATCAGGGGCATGGCGGGCGGCCAGGTAACGCACGATCGCGTTGGACTCCCAGAGTACGAAATCGCCGTCCTCGATCATGGGAATACGGCCGTTGGGGTTTTTCGAGCGGTAGGCGGCTTCGTCGACCAGCCCGAACGCGCCACCGGCATCCTGCGTCTCGTACGGCACGCCTACTTCTTCGGCAATCCAGAGTGCCTTGCGCACATTGCTGGAATTTTTCCGTCCCCAGATCTTGAGCATTGCGTTCCCCTCGCAGTCACTGAAAATTAATCGCCCGCCAGTCTACCCCTATACTGCACCCCATACAGCGGCAACTTCCTCGTCAACCGAGGGTCACTATCGATGTCGTCTCATCACTGCCTGGCGACCAGTTCTTGACCGCTGCCAAGGCCGCAGTCATCACGGAGGAATACTTATGCTGTTGTTGTGGATTGTAGTGCTGGTCGTCGGCATTGCCTGGCTGGCTCATCGACGTACCGCCCCGCTTCCGGCGCTAGGCGTGGTTGCCGTCTATCTGCTGGCCATGGGCATTTTCAGTCACGCGCCAGGATGGCTGCTGACTGTGTTCTGGGTGCTGTGGCTGGCAGTGTGCGTGCCCCTGGTGCTGCCAGACCTGCGCCGCAAGCATTTCACGGCACCCATGTTCAGCTGGTTTCAGAAAGTGTTGCCGCCCATGTCGGAAACCGAGCGCGATGCCATTGATGCCGGTACAGTCTGGTGGGACGGCGAGCTGTTCAGCGGTCGTCCGGACTGGGACAAGCTCCTGGCCTACCCGAAAGTCCAACTGACGGAGGAAGAACAGGCCTTTATCGACGGCCCGACCGAAGAACTCTGCGCGATGGTCAGCGACTGGGAGATCGGTCAGGCGATGGACCTGCCGCCCGAAGCCTGGGCGCACATGAAAACGCACGGTTTCTTTGCGCTGATCATTCCAAAGGAGTTCGGCGGCAAGGGTTTCTCGGCTTACGCTCACTCCCAGGTGGCCATGAAACTGGCCACCCGCAGCGGCGACCTGGCCTCCACCGTGATGGTGCCCAATTCCCTCGGCCCGGCTGAGCTGCTGCTGCATTACGGCACCGATGAACAACGCAACCATTACCTGCCGCGTCTGGCGCGTGGCGAAGACATCCCTTGTTTCGCGCTGACCGGCCCGCTGGCAGGGTCCGATGCCGGCGCGATGCCCGACACCGGAATCATCTGCAAAGGCCAGTGGCAAGGTGAGGAAGTCATCGGTTTGCGCCTGACCTGGGAAAAGCGCTACATCACCCTTGGCCCGGTAGCCACCCTGCTGGGGCTGGCATTCAAGGCGTACGACCCGGAACACCTGCTGGGAGAGGAAGAGGACCTGGGCATCAGCCTGGCACTGATCCCCACCGAAACACCGGGTGTGGAGATCGGCCGCCGTCACCTGCCGCTGGGCGCGGCGTTCATGAACGGCCCCAACTCTGGCAAAGACGTGTTCGTGCCCCTGAGCTATCTGATCGGCGGCCAGCCGATGCTCGGCAAGGGCTGGATGATGCTGATGAACTGCCTCTCGGTAGGCCGTTCGATCTCGCTGCCGGCAGTCGGCACCGGCGCTGCCAAGTACACCAGCCTGGTGACTGGCCAGTACGCGAAGGTGCGCGAGCAGTTCAATGTGCCACTGTCGGCCTTCGAAGGCATTCAGGAAGCACTGGCGCGTATAGGCGGCAATGCCTGGCTGATGGACAGCGCACGCATGCTGACCGCCAATGCGGTCGATCTGGGCGAGAAGCCGTCGGTCCTGTCGGCCATCCTCAAGTACCACCTGACCGAACGTGGCCGCGAATGCATCGGCCACGCGATGGACGTGCATGGCGGCAAGGGCATCATCATGGGCCCGAACAACTACCTGGGCCGCAACTGGCAAGGTGCACCGATTTTCATCACGGTTGAAGGCGCCAATATCCTTTCACGCAACCTGATGATATTCGGCCAGGGCGCCATTCGTTGCCACCCGTTCGTGCTCAAGGAAATGGCCCTGGCCGGACGCGAAGACAAGCAGCAAGCGCTGGTTGAGTTCGACACCCTGCTGCTCAAACACATCGGCTTTGCGGTAAGCAACGCCGCCAGCACCTTGATTCTCAACCTGGGCTTTGGCCATTTCGAACGAGCGCCGGGCAACGCCCTGAGCCAGGGTTACTTCCGCGCACTGAACCGTCAGGCCGCAGCGTTCGCCATGCTGGCGGACTTGAGCATGATGCTGCTGGGTGGCGAGCTGAAGCGCCGCGAACGCCTGTCGGCGCGGCTGGGTGATGTACTCAGCCACATGTACCTGGCCTCGGCAGCGCTCAAGCGTTATCACGATCTCGGCTCGCCGGATCACATGAGCCCGCTGTTTCGCTGGGCCATGGAAGAAAGCCTGGGGCACTCTGAACGCGCCATGGACGAAATCCTCGGCAACTTCCCCAACCCCTTGCTGGGCGGGCTGTTGCGCGCAGTGGTATTTCCGTTCGGCCGTCGTCACAAAGGCCCTTCGGACAAGCTGGATGCCGAAGTCGCACAGGTGCTGGGGCGCGCCAAGGGTGACCCGACGCTGGAAGAGTTGCTGGCAGGCTGCTATCGCCCGCAATCGGCAGAGGATCCGGTGGGTGCACTGCAACATGCCATTGACCTGCTGAGCGCTGCTTATCCGTTGCACAAGAAGCTGCAAGTGGCGCTCAAGAGCGGCCAGGTCAAACCGACCGCAGGCGAGCACGCCATCGACGCTGCATTGCGCATCGGTGTGTTGCAGGCAGACGAGGCACAGACACTGCACACAGCCGAAGCGGCCCGTCGCAAAGTGATCGATGTCGATGATTTCGACAAGGAAGAACTGACCCTGGCAGCGGGCAAAATCCGCTAACCATCAGGTCGCACCACACAGCAGGCGCGTAGAGCTTTATACTCTCGCGCCTGTTTTGCATTTGAGGATTACCCCGATGGCCGACGCCACTCTCGATCACCAACTTGGCCTGCTGGCACACCTGCGCAGCATCCTGGTCGCGCTGGGCGAGGCCGAGCAGGTTCCGGAAGAAAGCCATGCGCTGTTCATGGAGCGCTTCGACGAACTGGTCGAGCAACTGCCGCTGGCCCCTATCGAAAGCCAGTACCTGGGCCAGGACATTCTGTGCCAGGTGATTCAGCGCTACCCGCAAATCGCGCATCTGGTGCCTCGCGACCTGCTGTGGTTTTTCGCCGGTGACTGCCTGCACTTCATGCCCGATGATGAAATCGAACTGTATCAGGCCCTGGAAGAGCGCCGTTACGAAGCTGAACAGAACGACGAGCCGTTTGACTGGAATCAGGAAAAACAGCTGTTGTCCATGTCGGCGCAGGGCAGCACGCACTGATCATCCGCAGCATTTAAACCTGTCCCGGAGGCTGTTTCGGGGCAGGCTTATTCTGATTGATAACCAGGCATCACTCGGCAATACATCGATAAATACGATCATTCCCTCCCGGGATTTGAATCTGTTTATCAACCAGACCCGCATACCATGACACTCATTATCACGATCATCTGATAAGGAGTGTTCTGTTTACATGACTCAATTTCGTAAAGTGCTGTCCATTCAGGCGGGCCAACCTGCCTCAGACGGTGCAGGGGTGAAACTGACGCGCGTTTTCGGCGGCCGGGGCATCGAGCTGTTCGATCCGTTCCTGATGCTCGACGAGTTCGGATCGGACAAGCCCGGCGACTATATCGCAGGCTTTCCGCCCCATCCGCATCGCGGCTTCGAGACCGTGACCTACATGCTTGAAGGGCGTATGCGCCATGAAGACCACATGGGCAATGTCGGCCTGCTGCAGGGTGGCGGTGTGCAGTGGATGACCGCAGCACGCGGAATCATTCACAGCGAAATGCCCGAACAGGAAGAAGGCACCATGCGTGGCTTTCAGCTATGGCTGAACCTGCCGGGCAAGAACAAGCTGAACGAAGCCAGTTATCAGGACATCCAGCCGGAAAACGTCCCTCGACTGACCACCGAAGGCGGTGTGCAGGTGGTAGTGATCGCCGGGCATTTCGACGATGGCACGGTTCGACAGGCCGGGGCTGTGCAGCGCCCGGACACCGAGCCGCTGTACCTGGACTTTCATATGCCTGCCGGCAGTCGCATCAGCCCGCAGGTGCCCGAAGGACACCTCGCGTTGCTGTATGTGTACGAAGGCAGTATCGAGATCGAGGGCAGCCCGCAAGCCGTGGCTACTCGCCAGATGGCGCGCCTGTCTGGCGAAGGTCAATTGCAGATCAGCAGCACCCACGGTGCGCGAGTGCTGTTGATTGCAGGCAAACCTCTGCGCGAGCCCATCGTGCAATACGGGCCGTTCGTGATGAATACCCGTGAAGAGATCGAACAGGCGCTGCGTGACTTCCGGGAAGATCGTCTGACGGCCTGACTGAGTCCAGCCGTCAACATTATCGGCTGCCTTCAACGGCCCTTTCATGAGCAAGCGAAAGGGCCGGTCAGACGATACCTTCATAACCCCTTTAAACCAGCCTCAGACCAGCACCGGGTTCTGCTTGTCAGGGTTGATTTTGTAGCGTTCGATGGCTTGCGCCACGACCTTGCGTTCAACCTTGCCGTCATCGGCCAGCGCCTTTAGCGCCGCCACCGCGACGAAGTAACGGTCTACCTCGAAGAAGTGACGCAGCGACTCACGCGTATCAGACTGGCCAAAGCCATCGGTACCCAGTGCCACAAAGCGGCGCAGGGGCACGAACGGGCGAATCTGATCGGCGAATATCTTCATGTAATCCGTTGCCACGACAACCGGCCCTTCCCTGTCTGCCAGGCAGCTTTCCACGTAGCTCAGACGCGGCTCCTGCTCGGGATTAAGCAGGTTCCAGCGCTCCACATCCTGGCCTTCACGACGCAGCTCGGTAAGGCTGGTGACGCTCCAGATTTCGCTGCTCACGCCAAAATCATCCTCCAGCAAGCGGGCGGCGGCGATGACCTCCAGCAGGATCGACCCGCAGCCCATCAGTTGCACGTGCTTGCCGGTGTTGATCGATGCACTGGCCTGCAAAGGGTACATGCCTTTGAGAATGCCGGGCTCGGCACCTTCGGGCAGATCAGGGTGCGGGTAGTTTTCGTTGAGCAACGTGATGTAGTAATAAATGTCTTCGTTTTCGGCAAACATGCGGCGCATGCCGTCCTGAATGATCACCGCGAGCTCAAACGCAAACGTCGGGTCGTACGACACGCAGCAGGGTATCGTCGATGACATCACATGGCTGTGGCCGTCGTCATGTTGCAGGCCCTCGCCCATCAGTGTGGTCCGGCCTGACGTGGCCCCCAGCAGAAACCCCCGCGCCCGGGCATCACCCGCCGCCCAGGCAAGATCACCCACGCGCTGGAAGCCGAACATCGAATAGAAAATATAGAACGGCACGGTCATCACGCCGTGGTTGGCATAGGACGTACTGGCCGCGATCCATGAGGAAATGGCACCGGACTCGTTGAGCCCTTCCTGCATGATCTGCCCGTCTGTGCTTTCCTTGTAGTAGCTCAGTTGCCCCGCGTCCTGTGGCGTGTACAACTGACCGACGTGGGAATGAATACCGATCTGGCGGAACAGGTTCTCCATGCCAAAGGTGCGGGACTCGTCCGGCACGATGGGCACGATCAGTTTGCCGATGTTCGGGTCCTTGAGCAGCGTCGACAGGATGCGCACAAAGGCCATGGTCGTCGATATACCGCGATCGCCGGTGTTCTTGAGCTGGGTATCCAGCGCCGAGAGCGGCGGGACCTGCAAGGTGGCGGCATCACTGAAACGCGCCGGAATGTACCCGCCCAGTTGCGCGCGACGGGCCTTGAGGTATAGCGCCTCGGTACTGCCCTCGGCAGGCTTGAGGTAAGGCATGTCGCCCAATTGATCGTCTGTGATGTCCAGCGCGAAACGGTCACGGAAAGCCTTGATCGCATCAGCGCCCAGTTTCTTCAACTGATGGTTGATGTTCTGCCCTTCACCCGCCTCACCCATGCCGAAGCCT
The DNA here is from genome assembly GCF_030209255.1 of Pseudomonas sp. CFBP2511. Taxonomy (NCBI): domain Bacteria; kingdom Pseudomonadati; phylum Pseudomonadota; class Gammaproteobacteria; order Pseudomonadales; family Pseudomonadaceae; genus Pseudomonas; species Pseudomonas sp. CFBP2511. The sequence goes on from NZ_JARVSI010000001.1 coordinate 165,635, forward strand.
TTGACTGTCTTGGCCAGGATCACGGTCGGTCCGCCCTGGTGGCGCATGGCGGCTGCGTAAGCGTTGTAGACTTTTTCCGGGTCGTGACCGCCGCGCGAGAGCTTCCAGATGTCGTCATCGCTCAGGTCGCTGACCAGTTCCAGCAACTCCGGGTATTTGCCGAAGAAATGCTCGCGCACGTAAGCGCCATTCTGGGATTTGTAGTTCTGGTACTCACCGTCCACGCATTCCATCATGCGCTGACGCAACAAACCGCTCTTGTCTTTCTCCAGCAGCGCATCCCAGCCGCCGCCCCAGATGACCTTGATGACGTTCCAGCCAGCGGCGCGGTAGAGGCTTTCGAACTCCTGAATGACCTTGCTGTTACCGCGCACCGGCCCGTCGAGACGTTGCAGGTTGCAGTTGACGACGAAGATGATGTTGTCGAGCTTTTCGCGTCCGGCCAGTGCAATGGCTGCCTGAGACTCGGGCTGGTCCATTTCGCCATCGCCAAGGAATGCCCAGACCTTGCGGCCCTGATGCTCCTTGAGCCCGCGGTTTTCCAGATAGCGCATGAAGCGCGCATGATACGCCGCCGTAATCGGCCCCAGGCCCATCGAAACCGTGGGAAATTGCCAGAAGTCCGGCATCAGACGCGGATGCGGATAGGACGAAATACCGTCGCGGTCGGTTTCGCGACGGAAGTTATCCAGTTGCTCTTCGCTCAGGCGACCTTCCAGATAAGCCCTGCCGTAGATGCCTGGCGAGGAATGGCCTTGGATGTAAACCAGATCACCGGCGAACTGCTCGGTACGCCCGCGAAAGAAGTGATCGAAACCAACATCGTAAAGCACTGCCGCAGACGCATAGGAAGCAATGTGGCCACCGACACCGGAATGCTTGCCGGCACGCAGCACCATGGCCAGCGCGTTCCAGCGGATGAAGGCATTGATGCGCTTTTCAACCTGCAGATCGCCCGGATAAGGCTGCTGGCGGTCGAGGGGAATGGTATTGACGTAGGGCGTCGTGACCCGACCATAGAAATCGCCGTGTTGGGCGACATCGAAGTCCAGCAACTGATCGATCAGGTAGTGCGCGCGCGGACGCCCTTCACTGTTGAGTACCGACTCGATCGATTCGAGCCATTCGCGGGTTTCTTGCGGATCCTCGTCAAGAAACCGGGGTTGCTGTGCCATCGTCGTCTCCTACTTTGATGCGGCAGTGAACGCCAGACAGGCGTCTGCCTTGAAAAATCTGATTGCAATTGCAATCACATGCCGGAATTTAGCCCGCGTTCGGTTACTATTGCAACCCTCTAGAACTTCAGATCCAGGTGATTCATGTCGTCAGCCGAACCGGATACGTGGTTCAGATTCGTCAAGGCGCACCGCTGTCTGATCCGCGAAATCGAACGACGTCTGGCCGCAGCCGAACTGCCACCCTACGCGTGGTACGACGCGCTCTGGGGCGTGGAAAGCGGCCCTCAGGGCATGCGGCGCATGCATGAACTGGCCGATGTCATGGCCATCGAACGCTACAACCTGACCCGCCTTGTCGACCGCCTCGAAAGCGAAGGGCTGGTGGAACGCCGCCGCTCCGACAGTGACGGTCGAGGCGCTGTCGCAGCGATTACCGAGAAGGGCCGAACGCTGCGCAAACAGATGTGGCAGATCTACCAGACGGCAGTGGCCGAGCTGTTTCTGGCGCAATTCGACGGCCAGCAACGCCAGGTGTTTGCCGACGCACTGGAGCGTGCTGCGCTGGCAGCCCGGCAAAGCGGCGCCAAGGGCTGACATCAGGCAAGCCGATAACGTTGCAGGGCCTGCTCAAAAGGCTCGTAACCCAGCTGCCCGCCCTCGGCGAGAGCGGTGAGCGCCTGAACCACGATCCACTCCGGGCTGAGTGCAGCCAAGCCGTGCAACGCAGAAGAATCAGCGCCCACACCCATGAAACGGCCGGGCATATACTCACGCAACTGCTCCACGACGGCCTGCGGATAACCGGTGACCGCCACGACAGCGTCTTGCCTTTCACCCAGGCAATCACGCAAGTGCCAGGACCGTCGGGCCTGCCCCGGATGAAAACGGTTCCAGCGTCTGGCCGATCCGGCTTCGCGCGCCAGCCGGGTATAGCTTGGGCAACTCCAGACTTCGCAATCGACAGCCCAGTGCTCCCTGAGCAAACCTGCCGCCTGGCGCACCGAGCGCAGCGCCAGCCCCGCCCCCAACAGACGCACACGCGTGCCGGCATCACCGGAAACGGCATCGCCAAGCCGATACATGCCCTGCACCGCCGCCGCCACCTGGGCCTCGTTCAGCGCGCTGACCGCGTCACTGGATTCGTCATGCAGCGCCATGTAGTAGAAACCGCTGTGGCCTTCGACGTAGAGGCTGCGCAGCGCATGCAGCGTGATCGCCCGCGCCTCGGAGGCATCAGCAGGGTCATAAGGCTGGCATTTGCGATTCGACAGCAACCACAGCGGCAACCAGGGATGAGCACCCTTGGGCCAGCGAGAAGGCAGCGTCTCGATGTCATTGCAGAAAATTCCACGCTCGGACGATTCCGACGTAAAAGCGCTCAACTGAGCCGAAGTTTCGCTGCTGATCATGTAGATCAGTGGCAGTTCGATTGCACCGGCCTGAGCGGCAAACTTCAAAGGCCAGGCGCTGGAAAGCATGCCCTCCTGCTCACTAGACATGTGCCTGCTGGCGCACACCACCGATACACGACGTGAAGTGGACGGGTCTCTGGTCAGGCGCTCGACGATGTCGGCCATCGCGAACAGCGGCGAACAGCACCCCTGCAACCCAAGCCCTGCCACTGTCTGAACCTTTTCCATGCAAGCCAGCGCTGCCGCCCGGGTCTGCGTTGCCAACGGATGGCCATTTGCGGCGTTCATCATGACTCCTTGCTGTCGGACAAGTACCTTGCAGCTTAATGAGACGGGAAATATGATTGCAATCGCAATCAAAAACCTTATGCACACATGATTGCCCCACAAGGCTCAGCGCTCGAAAACGCACCTGTTCACTTGCCAATGCCTGATGAATGAGATTTCTTACACCTAACTCCTTGTTCAATAACAAAAAACACACGTGGTTCAGGTTTTCATGTACTACTAAAAATACAAATGAGGATAATGAGTGCGGCCAAACCGAGAAAAAACAAAACAATAAACAAGGTATTACATGGAGGTTCGTACCGTGAAAAACCAACTTGACTGTCCACCGTTAAAGATCAACGGCGCCCCTGCTCCGCTTCGCCAACTCATCGAAGACTTTGAAAACGACCTGCATCATATTGGCGACTTTACGTATGCCTATTTCACCACGCCCAAGGCCCGTAAAGCCAAGCCCATCATCCTTTCCAATTATCCCGACTCATGGTTGAAATCTTATATTGCGTCCAACTACCACCTGATCGACCCGATCATCAAACATGCCTGGCACAGCATTACACCCTTCTTCTGGAGGGAAGCCAGAAACGCTGTTCAGTGCGTCGAAACCGATGATTTCCTGAAACGATCGGCTAAATATCAATTGTCCTCGGGGGCCACTTTCACCCTGCACGATGCCAGTGGGCTTTTTGCCGCTCTGAGCCTGTGCAATGCCAAGCAGCAGCATGACTTCGACCAGCGCATCCGTGACAAGGCCGCTGATATTCAGATGAGCCTCATTCGCTTCCACGATCGCCTGATCAAGACCAGAGCGCCCCATGAACTCTTTCCGCCCACCGCGAATTGCAAGTTGTCCAGCCGCGAAACAGACATCCTGAAATGGGTGGCAATGGGCAAGGCGTATAGCGAAATCGCCGAGATCTTTTCCATATCGGAACGCACGGTAAAATTTCACATGTCCAACGTCTCAAGCAAACTCGAGGTCCGCACTGCAAAGCAGGCCGTTTACAAGGCCATCAAGATGGGCATGGTCTGAGACGCAGGCCCGTTGCGCGCAACCCGATGGACCGAGCGCTATCGGCCAGCGCAGCAGGTCATCCGTAACACGCTGCCTGAGGGCAATGTTATCGAGCAAGCGACGGTGGTTATCAGCCGTCACGGGCATTTCCAGCAATAGCACTGTTTCGCCAGGCGTTGCTTCTCCGGTCGCCAGAACCCTGTAGACCCATCCGGCTTTGCGCACAATTCGCGCCATCGCCTTGCTGACCACCGTGATGACTGAATCCAGGCCAGACGACGCCACGTGGTTGTGCAGGGCGAACAGCAGCATCCCGGTCAGCGATGCATGCGCAATACCCAGCGAACGAGCGCGAATCGTGTCGACAAAGAAACGACTGGACTCAACAACGCGAACATTCCTGGGTGGCTGATAATCAAAAAAGCTGCGAAAAGGGCCTTCAAGCATATAGCTGTCGCAGGTGTTGATCAGCCGTAATCCGGCCAGTGGAATGCCGTTCCAGCTACCGACCAGGTACGTCGCATCGGCATTGTCGTACTCATCGAACTCGAATGTATCACTGACACGAACATTCCATTCAAGCCGGTCTGAAAAAATATTCTTGCGCATGGAATACAGCGACTCCAGCAACTCAACGGGCATATGACTGTAACTGGCCGCCTGAAACTCAAACCCGCTCGACATAACGCCCTCCACCCTGTGCAACATGTAGAAAGAATCACGTATTTAACGCTTAAAATCTACTGTACCTAGGAACAGGTAAACCGTTCGAAACAATAACAACTGCGTGCGTGCACCTAGGTACAGTGTTATTTCGGCCCAAAATAAGGAAATCTGCTCAGGCGTTCTGGACATCCGGAACGGCTCCGGCTCAAACAATAACGACACCATAGGGATAATGGTATGAATAGCTTGTTAGCCAGTATCGATTCTTCAAGAGCAATGCCTGTTCTGGAAGATATTACCCAACACGAAATTTCTGCCCTCAAGACCCGTTTCAACCTGGCCGATGCCCACACGCACCAGGATCAGAGCGACACCCAGCGCATGATCGTCGCCAGCCTGCCCGAGCTGTGGTATCAGGCGCAGAACCAGACGCAATACCAGAGTGAGCAGGCTTTCATTCGTGCCTTTTTTACCTTCCACGGACAGCACCATGCCCTGAAGCGCCACGACGAGATTTACCTCGTTTACGCAGCCTCCATCGCCATGCACATTACCGCAACGTACCTGCGCAAGAACACCCTGAGTGTGGGCCTGATCGAGCCGTGTTTCGATAACCTGCACGATCTGTTGAAGCACATGGAAGTGCCCATGTCACCGCTGGATGAAAGCCTGTTCAGCTCGTCGAGCGAGGTGTACGCAAACCTGCAGAAAGCGGCTATCGGGCTGGACGCCATCTTTCTTGTGGACCCCAATAATCCGACCGGCTCAAGCCTGTTTGCCGACGGCCCGGACACCTTCGTGGAAGTGGCCAGGTACTGCCGGGATTACAACAAACTGCTGATACTCGACTTCTGCTTCGCCTCGTTTTTCATGGCCGCAGGACGCGAGCGCGTGGACGCGTACGCGATACTCGACGATATCGGCACGCGCTATCTGATCATGGAAGACACCGGCAAGACCTGGCCCCTGCAAGACACCAAATGCGCCACGCTCATGGCCAGCAAGGACATCAACGCCGAGATCTACAGCATCGTCACCAGCGTTCTACTGAACGTCTCACCGTTCATCCTCAACGTGGTGACGCGCTATATCGAAGACAGCAACGACGATGACTTCAACTCCGTGCGCTCTGTGCTGGAGGTCAACCGCCGCAGGGCTCGAGACTGTCTTGAGGGCAAGGTGTTGAAGTACATGCAGCCGATGATCGACACCAGCGTCGCGTGGTTCGAGATTCTGCCGGCAGGTATCGACGCCGATGAGCTGCAAACATATCTGCTGCAATGGGACGTCTACGTGCTGCCGGGTAAATACTTCTATTGGAGCCAGCCCGAAAAAGGTCAGCGTTACATTCGGCTGGCGCTGGCACGTAAACCGGAAGAGTTCGATGCCGCCGTCCAGATGATCGCCCATGCGCTGGAGCATTTCCATGTCTGAGCGATCCATGTCAAACCTGCGCCTGCCAATGATCGACGCAACGGTTTTCATGGGTATGCACCATGCAGACCCTGGCGTGCGCGACAAATGCCTGGGGTTTTTCTCGCGTTTCTACACAAGCAGCGTGCAGATGAATTTCGCCCAGGTAGGCATCTGCGACGCCATTATCTGGAAGAAAAGCCGAGCCCTGCAGGACGTTTATTACCCGTTCATGGATGTGCTGCATACCGACATGGCCATCCAGCGCCAGGGCTGCAGTGAACAGGTACTCCAGCGCGCTGCCAATGACTCGCTGTTCAAGGGCTTGCCCGCCGAGAAGAAACTGCTCGCGGCGCAGGTGCTGGAGCACGAACTGCCGTTTTATACCCACGACCTGGAGTTGCTGCGCCTGCAGGTGTTGCAGCCTTTCCTCCAGCCGTTTGAAAACACGCCCGAACGGCCTGCGTTCCCGGAGATGCTGCAACGTCTCTATGAGCAGTCGTGCGCCCTGGTGATCCGCAATGAGGACTTCCAACATGTCGGGTAAAAGCATTCTGGTGCCGCTGATTACGCCCCTGAACGAGCAGGAACAGGTCTGCGAAACAAGCCTGAAACGTCTCCTTAACAGCCTGGCACCCCACGTAGATGGCTACATCCCGTGCCTGACCTCTGGAGAGGGCTGGCGGCTGTCGCGCCAGCAATGGCTGCAGATGCTGGAAATGACGCTACGGCATGCAGGCGACAAGCTGGTCATCGCCGGGATTGAACGCAGCTCCACACAAGAGGTGCTGGACTTTGCCCGGCTGGCTCAGGAGGCAGGCGCGCAGGCAGTCATGTTCACCTCGCCCTTCACACCCGGCATCAGCCAGCAGGCGATTATCGACCATTACCAGGCCATTCATGACGCGACGCAGCTGGACATCTTCATGTACAACGAGGCCGCGTTGTCAGGTAACGAAAAGTCCTTAGCCACCCTCAACGCCATTGCCCGGTTGCCCAGGGTCATCGGCCTCAAGGACTCACCTTCGATATCTCGCCCACAGGATCAGGTGGACGCGATTCGGCAACAGGGCGTCGACTACTTCATCGGCTGGGAAACGCAACTGGCAGGGGAGCTGGAGTCAGATGGCAATGTGGTTTCTCTCGCCAATCTGGAACCACTGCTCTGTCGGCAAGCAACTGTCCGGCAACAGCCAGCGCTCAGTCACGAAATCGCGACGCTTAACGAACGTTATCTGCTGAGCGCGCCGGACTGGTACGCCCAGATCAAGCGCGAGCTCAAAGCCCGTGGCGTGATCAACAGCGACCGGGTTCTGACCGGGGAGGCGGCGTGATGGAAAGCATGCACAAGCAACTGTTTCTGGCCAACCGGGCGCTTATCGAAAAGCTGGTACCCATCCCCCGGGAAATTCTTGCTTTCGAGCAAGGCTGGATCGACGACGCCATCGAACGCAGCATGACAGCGGATGCTCCGGCCGACCTCGCCAGCCTGCGCAGGAAGCTGGTTGAACTGGTCGAACTGGAGAGCAGCGAAGTACCGCCCAGCGCCCAGTACGTCGCCACTGACATGACGCTCGACGAGTTCCGGATTCTGGTTCAGGAGTTTGCCCTGGATGGCCTGACCGAAGCGCAGGTCTTCTACCACCTGATGCCAAGACTCAGCCTGCCCGCGCAGATGCCCATGCTGCGCATGATGATTGACGAGTTCGGCTCGGGAAATCTCAAACGCTCGCATACCACGCTCTATCAAGACTTGCTGAGCGAACTGGAAATGCCGCTGGACCTGCCGTTCTACGTCGAGGCCAATTCCAGCGCCGGCTTCACGTTTCCCAATATGTTCTGCTGGCTGGCGATGCGCGCCGACGACCCGTCATGGTTCGCTGGGGTCATCACCTACTTCGAGACTGTGGTGCCGTTCTTTTTCGAGTGTTACACCCAGCTCTGCGAGCGCTTGCAGATACAGGCTCACACTTACTATTCGGAACACGTTCATATCGACGTTTTCCATGCCATCGAGGGTCAGCGCCTGCTCAAGGCCATGGACGTCAGCGGAGATCTGGACCCGGTGAAAGCCTGGCGCGGTATCTGTATGGGCCGCGAGATCACCAATTCGGCGTTCGACATGGCCGTAGACAAGGCCCGTCGTCTCAAGCATTTCAACAAGGAGGCGATCCTTGAACGAGCCTGCTGAGTTTCGACGCCCAGAGGCCTTCACCGTGCGCATCGATCAGGAGGAGTATCGCGTGCCGAGCAACTGCCCGCACCGTGAAGGATGGCTGGAGCATGGGGTGGTCAATGAACAGCGCAGGTCCATCACCTGCCCCCTGCACTTTTCGGTGTTCAGCCTGGAAACCGGCGAGCAGTTGAGTGGCCCGCCGTGTGGCCGGTTACAGGTGCAGCGGCTCAAGTAACACCTTGAGTACCGGCTGAATAACAGCGCCTTGCGGCAGAGTTTGCTTCTGCCGCGCAGGCGTTATTTCAGGCGCAGGAAGCGTTTCAATTCTGCACCCTGGGCAACGGCGTCGTGACGGCCCAGTTCAATCAGCTCGCTGCAGTAGCCCGACTCGAACAACAAATAGCTCAGCACACTGGCACCACTGCTCTTGGTCGCGCCTGGACCGCGCATGAAGGTTCGCAGTGCGGGGGGCAATTCGCGGCGGTGCCGGGCGGCGATTTCGTCCAGTGGGCGGCTCGGTGAAATGACCAGCACTTCGACCGGCTCCATGCCCGGTTGCCTGATCTGATCATCGGGCAGCAACGAACTGGCCATGTTCAGGCGTTCCAGCAACTCGATATCGCTTTCCAGATTGTCAATGAACGTGCTGTTGAGCATATGGCCACTGATCTGTGCCAGCGTTGGCTGCACACCAACGGGCAGGCGCGGTGCCGGTCGTTCGGTTTTAAGCCCGCGCGGGTTGCCACTGACGCCTACGACCAGAACACGATTGGCCCCCAGGTGCAGCGCCGAGCTGATCGGCGCCGACTGACGCACCGCACCGTCACCAAAGTATTCATCGTCCAGCATCACCGGGGCGAACAGCAACGGAATGGCTGAGCTGGCGAGCAGGTGATCCACGGTCAGTTGTGTCGGACGACCAATGCGCCGATGGCGCAGCCAGGGTTCGATGGTGCCGCGGCCTTGATAGAACGTGACCGCCTGGCCTGATTCGTAACCAAATGCGGTCACCGCCACGGCGCGCAAATGATGAGCGTCAATGGCGGCTTCGATACCGGAAAGATCCAGCCGCTCGTTGAGCAGGTCCCGCAACGGCGAGCTATTGAGCAGGGCAACCGGAATATTGCGCCCGAAGCCCATCAGGCTGCGGCCAAAAAACCGGCTGGCCTGATGAATGACCCCGCCCCAGTCGCTGCGTAAAACCTGATGGCTGCGAAATGACTGCCAGAACTCGGTCAACTGGTGAATGGCAATCCGAAAATGCAGGGCGCCACTGGCCAGCTTGACGGCGTTGATGGCCCCGGCAGAGGTGCCGACGATGACTGGAAAGGGGTTCGGCGACCCGGGCGGCAACAGGTCGGCAATGCCTGCAAGTACGCCCACCTGATAAGCGGCACGAGCACCGCCACCTGACAAAATGAGCCCGGTCACAGGCTCGACATCACTTACAGCACGGGTCACTACTGCGGGATCTGGCATCTACAACGGACCTCGGTGATCAACGACGCTTTTTATTTATGTTTCTTGTATAGCTTCGGTTCACCGGCCGGGCGACTTTTGAAACGTCGATGGGCCCAAAGATACTGTTCCGGGCATTCTGTGATAGCCCTTTCTACCCATTGATTGATGCGCAGGCAATCGGCTTCGTCGCTTTCACCGGGAAAATCTTCCAGCGGCGGATGAATCACCAACCGATAGCCGCTGCCGTCGGCCAGGCGCTGCTGAGTGAACGGCACCACTTGGGCGCGCCCCAGTCGGGCAAACTTGCTGGTCGCGGTCACGGTTGCCGCCTGAATGCCGAACAGCGGCACGAAGACGCTCTGTTTGGCGCCGTAGTCCTGATCCGGCGCGTACCAGATGGCACGCCCGGCACGCAGCAATTTGAGCATGCCACGTACGTCATCGCGCTCGACAGCCAGTGAGTCAAGGTTGTGACGTTCGCGCCCGCGACGCTGGATGAAGTCGAACAGCGGGCTCTTGTGTTCGCGGTACATGCCGTCGATGGTGTGCTGCTGGCCCAGCAGCGCTGCGCCGATCTCAAGCGTGGTGAAGTGCAGCGCCATGAGAATCACGCCCTCGCCCTTCTGCTGGGCATGTTGCAGGTGCTCGAGCCCTTCGACATGGGCGAGCTTCGCCAGACGCGACCTGGACCACCACCAGCTCATGGCCATTTCAAAGAAGGCGATGCCTGTAGAAGCGAAGTTTTCCTTCAGCAAGCGCTTGCGCTCGGCCGCAGACAAATGAGGGAAACACAGCTCCAGATTGCGCGACGCAATATTTTTTCGATCAGTGGCCACGCGATACATGACTGCCCCCAGCGCCCTGCCGATGATCAGCAGAACGCGAAACGGCAACTGGACGATCAGCCACAAAAGCCCCAGCCCCAGCCACAATGGCCAGAAACGAGGGTGAAGGAAACTGGCTTTAAAGCGCGGGCGATCCATTTGGGCTTCCGTCAGAACAAAGGCCGAGCATTCTACAACGGTTCTACCCGCTTGCGGCTCGCGGGCGTTCTCGCTATAAGTCACGGCACTTTTAGCGACAAGCTGTTGTGTATATCAACCATGAGCCAGATTGAATCGCAAAACCCTGAACCTGTATTTCAGCTCAAGGGCAGCATGCTTGCCATCACCGTGATGGAGCTGGCCCGAAGCAACCTTGAAGCGCTCGACAGGCAACTGGCCGCGAAAGTGGCCCAGGCCCCCAATTTCTTCAGCAATACGCCATTGATCCTGGCCCTCGACAAGCTCGCGCCCAACGAAGGCCCAGTGGACCTGCCGGGACTGGTGCGCATCTGTCGCCAGCACGGCCTGCGCACGCTGGCCATCCGCGCCAACCGGATCGAAGACATCGCAGCGGCCATTGCCGTCGATCTTCCGGTACTTCCGCCGTCTGGCGCACGTGAGCGCGTTATCGACCCGATTGAAGCCGAAGCGCCGAAGAAACTTCCGGAAAAACCGCCCGAGCCGCTCATCAAGCCTACCCGGGTGATTACCTCCCCGGTGCGTGGCGGCCAGCAGATTTATGCTCAGGGCGGCGATCTGGTTGTCGTCGCGCCTGTCAGCCCAGGTGCGGAACTTCTCGCCGATGGCAACATCCATGTGTATGGCCCGATGCGCGGCAGAGCACTGGCAGGAATCAAGGGCGACACCAAGGCACGCATCTTCTGTCAGCAACTGAGCGCCGAGCTGATTTCCATTGCCGGGCAATACAAGGTTTCCGAAGACCTGCGCCGAGACCCGTTATGGGGCTCGCCCGTGCAGGTCAGCCTGTCCGGTGATGTGTTGAACATCATTCGTCTTTAACGGATACTGCCGCAATTTTCAAAGCATCTCTGATTCGTCGCGAAAATGTCGTGAAGGCTGTAGGAAATTCTGACAAGCACTGCTTGGCAGTCGGTATATGAGTCGAAAGTAATAGCTTAACGCTACCTTTCCAGGATCAAGCCTCGTGATTTCCAGTTCTTCGACAAACGCTGCGCCAGGAGATGCTCTTCAGGGACTAAACGTCCTTTTCCTCTAGGGGTGATTCACCTTGGCCAAGATTCTCGTAGTTACATCCGGCAAGGGTGGTGTGGGCAAGACCACCACCAGCGCCGCTATCGGTACAGGCCTCGCATTGCGCGGCCACAAGACAGTCATCGTCGACTTCGACGTCGGCCTGCGTAACCTCGACCTGATCATGGGTTGCGAGCGTCGTGTCGTGTATGACTTCGTCAACGTGGTCAATGGCGAAGCCAACCTGCAACAGGCGTTGATCAAGGACAAGAAGATCGAAGGCCTGTTCGTACTGGCCGCCAGCCAGACCCGGGACAAGGATGCACTGACCAAGGAGGGCGTTGAAAAAGTCCTCATGGAGCTGAAGGAATCGTTCGAATACATCGTCTGCGACTCGCCGGCGGGTATCGAAACCGGTGCTCATCTGGCGATGTACTTCGCTGATGAAGCCATCGTCGTGACCAACCCGGAAGTCTCGTCGGTACGTGACTCCGATCGCATGCTGGGCCTGCTGGCCAGCAAGTCGCGTCGCGCCGAGCGTGGCGAAGACCCGATCAAGGAACACCTGCTGCTGACCCGTTACAACCCTGAGCGAGTCAGCAAAGGCGAGATGCTCGGCGTTGAAGACGTCAAGGAAATCCTTGCCGTTACCCTGCTCGGCGTGATCCCGGAGTCGCAGGCTGTCCTCAAGGCCTCCAACCAGGGCGTTCCGGTTATTCTGGACGACCAGAGCGACGCCGGTCAGGCCTACAGCGATGCCGTTGACCGCCTGCTGGGCAAGGACCGGGAGCATCGCTTCCTGGATGTACAGAAAAAAGGATTCTTTGAACGTCTGTTCGGGGGTAACTGATGAATATTTTTGACTTCTTTCGTGACCGCAAAAAAGAAAGCACGGCTTCGGTAGCGAAAGAGCGTCTACAGATCATCGTTGCGCACGAACGCGGCCAGCGCAGTACCCCGGACTACCTTCCTGCACTGCAGAAAGAGCTGGTGGAAGTGATCCGTAAATACGTCAATATCGAGTCCGATCAGGTTCAGGTTGCTCTGGAAAGCCAGGGCAGCTGTTCGATTCTGGAACTCAATATCACCCTGCCAGATCGCTGATCAGGCAATCGCTTGCGGCGGTATCGGTGCACTCCTCATGGGGCTGCGCCTTTACCGCCGTTGGCGTTTCTAGCGCTTCGAGGCCGTTGCATGCCGTTGTCGAACATCCGCATCATTCATCAGGACGCTGCCGTTCTGGTGATCGATAAGCCTACCCTGCTGCTTTCCGTCCCCGGCCGCGCCGATGACAACAAGGATTGCCTGATTACCCGCCTGCAGGAAAACGGCTACCCCGAAGCCCGAATTGTCCATCGTCTGGACTGGGAAACGTCCGGCATCATCCTGCTGGCCCGTGATGCTGACACGCATCGCGAACTGTCGCGTCAGTTTCACGATCGCGAAACCGAGAAAGCCTATACAGCGCTGTGCTGGGGCCAGCCGTCGCTGGACAGCGGCAGCATAGACTTGCCGTTGCGTTACGACCCACCGACCAAGCCGCGACATGTGGTGGATCACGAAGCAGGCAAGCACGCGTTGACGTTCTGGAAGGTTGTAGAGCGGCATGACAGTCATTGCCGGGTGGAACTCACGCCGATTACCGGCCGCTCGCATCAATTGCGTGTGCACATGTTGTCGATCGGGCATCCGCTGCTGGGCGATGGCCTGTATGCACATCCCGAGGCGCTGGCCGCGTATCCACGCCTGTGCCTGCATGCCAGCATGCTGAGCTTTACGCATCCTGGGACTGGCGAACGCTTGACGTTTGAATGCCCCGCGCCGTTTTGAGGGGTTGCTAAACACCCGGACTGGCTCTCATGCAAACGCGCTCACAAGGTAAGCGTTCGGCCCAGTCACCTCTCGTCCCGCGCACTCCAACGCTCATCTTTATACGCAAATCTGACTGATTATCGTACCGACGCTCTGCGTCCTCTTTGTGGCGCTCCGCGTCACACAAGGGTTCTGCGATGTCAGGTAGATTTCAATAAGACTCAAGTCACCTTTTCGCCCCTCGGCGACTGACTTTGAAGGATCAAAGTCAGCAAAATCCCCGCTCCGTTTTCCGGGATCATCGAGACGCGTGCATAACGACGAACGCAACCCAAGGCAGCAAATGAGCCAATGCGGTAAACTCGCGCCATTGCTGTCTGGAGCTATTTATGCGCGACGAGTTGAACAAAGGCCTCATCGATTTCCTCAAGGCCTCACCTACCCCTTTTCATGCCACCGCCACCCTTGTGCAACACTTCGAAGCCGCGGGTTTTCAGCGTCTGGACGAACGCGACACCTGGGCCATCGAGACCGGCGGCCGCTATTACGTTACCCGTAACGATTCTTCCATTGTCGCCATCAGAATGGGTCGCCAGTCGCCATTGACCGGCGGCATCCGTATGGTCGGCGCGCACACCGACAGCCCGTGCCTGCGGGTCAAGCCGCAGCCGGAATTGCAACGCCAGGGCTTCTGGCAACTGGGTGTCGAAGTCTACGGCGGTGCGCTGCTGGCACCGTGGTTCGACCGCGACCTGTCGCTGGCCGGGCGTGTCACGTTCCGTCGCGATGGCAAGGTTGAAAGCCAGCTGATCGACTTCAAGCTGCCAATTGCGGTCATTCCCAATCTGGCCATCCACCTGAACCGTACGGCCAACGAAGGCTGGGCGATCAATCCGCAGAACGAACTGCCGCCGATTCTTGCGCAGGTGGCTGGTGATGAGCGCGCAGACTTCCGCGCCCTGCTGACGGACCAACTGGCACGCGAACATGGCCTGAACGCCGATGTGGTGCTCGATTACGAGTTGAGCTTCTACGACACTCAGAGCGCAGCGGTGGTCGGCCTCAACGGTGATTTCCTGGCGGGCGCTCGTCTGGACAATCTGCTGTCGTGCTTCGCCGGGATGCAGGCACTGCTCAACACCGAGAGCGACGAAACCGCCCTGCTGGTGTGCACCGATCACGAAGAGGTCGGCTCGTCTTCCGCTTGTGGCGCAGACGGTGCGATGCTCGAGCAGATCGTTCAGCGCCTGTTGCCAAGCAGCGAAGATTACGTGCGCACGATTCAGAAGTCGCTGCTGATCTCGGCCGATAACGCCCACGGCATTCATCCCAACTACGCTGACAAGCACGACGCCAATCATGGTCCCAAGCTCAACGCCGGGCCGGTGATCAAGGTCAACAGCAACCAGCGTTACGCCACCAACAGCGAAACCGCCGGTTTCTTCCGTCACCTGTGCATGGCCGAAGAAGTCCCGGTACAAAGCTTCGTGGTGCGCAGCGACATGGGTTGCGGCTCGACCATCGGACCGATCACTGCCAGTCATCTGGGTATTCGCACGGTAGACATCGGCTTGCCGACGTTCGCCATGCACTCGATCCGCGAGCTGGCCGGCAGTCATGATCTGGCGCATCTGGTCAAAGTGCTGGGCGCGTTCTATGCCAGTCACGAGCTGCCATAACCCGCAACGTTGAAACACCTGAGTTGCGGGCGACATCAGGTGCCCGCAACGCCTGTTTCAGTTGTCTCGGACCATCGCGCGCACATGAATAGCATCATGACGCCAGTATTCGAGGTCACAGTCGATCAACCGATCTTTGCGATCATAATTGACACGTGCAATGCGCAGGCCCGGGCTGCCAAGCGAAACCTTCAGGGCGGCAGCCGCGTCGGCATGCAACGCGGTCGGCACCACATCAAAACGTACCTGCCCGTAATGCACGTCATAACAGCGGGCATATAGCTCGGTAAGAGACTCGTTCAGGTCGTGATCAAGGATACCGGGGAATAATTCCGGCCTCAGGTAATGCTCGACGTAGAGCACCAGCCGCTGATCGATACGCCGGGCGCGGCAGATCTGAATCACGCTCGACAGTGCAGGCAGCTCCAGCATTTCGCAGATCATCGCTGAAGCCGGTTGCAGACGCGCCGACAGCAACTGAGTGTGCGCCACCCTTCCCTGCGCGCAGACCATCGCGTGAAAATGACTGCGCCGAATCAGGTCATAGGCCAGACGCGGCGGCGAGATGAACCAGCCGCGACGTTCTTCCCGATAGATCAGCCCCTGAGCCTCCAGTTGCAGGAGGGCCTCGCGCAGGGTGATGCGGGTGGTGTCGAACACCTCACTGAGCTTGCGCTCGGCAGGCAGTTTGCTGCCGTGCGGCAACAGGCCATGTTCGATCTGCTCCTGCAAGGCACTGCAGATCGTCGTTACCGCTCGTGGCACATCTTCGCGCATTCTGTACCTGCCTGGACTAGACCAGCCCTCTTGCGGAGCACACATCAGTGCGACAACCGCCCTTGACTCCATCGCCGCAAGCCTAGGCTGGCCAGATGACTGTCGTGTGACAGAACGAATCACGAACCATGCCAACTGCGCTGAAAATTGCTCTCAAAGCCCTGCAAAGCAAGCACTTGCCCATGGTCTACGCTTAGCGCCAGGCAACCCTTAGCCGCATGAAAAAGGTCCTTCCCTACTGCATCCGACACGAAAATGTCATGCAACAGGCCTAAGTTGGCTCAGGTATTGCTGATCTAGACCAAACAATCCGCAACGAACACTTCTGGCAAAAATGAAGTGCACTAGGAGCTCCGAATGAAACATCTTTTGTTGGCATCACTCCTCGGTTCAGCCATGGCAATGAGTTCTTTGGTCATGGCTGCGGACACAGATCTTAAAACGCTGGAAGCGGCGGCCAAGGCCGAAGGCGCGGTCAACAGCCTCGGCATGCCGGATGACTGGGCGAACTGGGGCGGCATCTGGAAAGACCTGGAAGCCAAATACGGCCTCAAGCACATGGACACAGACATGAGTTCGGCCCAGGAGATCGCCAAGTTCGAGGCTGAGAAAGACAACGCCAGCGGTGACATCGGCGACGTCGGCGCTGCGTTCGGTCCCATAGCGACCGCAAAAGGTGTGACCCAACCCTACAAGCCAACCACCTGGGAGCAGATTCCGGACTGGGCCAAGGACAAGGAAGGCCACTGGGCGCTGGCCTACACTGGCACCATCGCCTTTATCGTCAACAAGAACCTGCTGCACGGCTCTGAAATTCCAAAAAGCTGGGCTGACCTGAAAACCGGCAAATACAAAGTCTCGATTGGTGACGTGAGCACCGCCGCGCAAGCCGCAAACGGCGTGCTGGCCGCTTCTTTCGCCATGAAAGGCGATGAAAGCAACATAGAGCCAGGCTTGGCACTGTTCACCGATCTGGCCAAGCAGAAACGCCTGTCGCTGGCCAACCCGACCATTCAGACCATCGAAAAAGGCGAAATCGAAGTCGGCGTGGTCTGGGACTTCAACGGCCTGAGCTACCGGGCCAAGATGGCCAAACCGGATGACTACGTGGTGCTGATCCCGTCGGACGGTTCGGTGATTTCCGGTTACACCACCATCATCAACAAATACGCCAAGCACCCGAACGCCGCCAAACTGGCCCGTGAATACACCTTCAGCGATGCCGGTCAGATCAACCTGGCCCGTGGTCATGCACGCCCGATTCGTGCCGAGCACATCAAGCTGCCTGAAGACGTACAAGCCAAGTTGCTGCCGCACGAACAGTACAAGAACGTAACACCGATCAAAGATGCAGCAGCCTGGGAAAAGACTTCCAAGGCCCTGCCTCAGAAGTGGAACGAACAAGTCATCATCGAGATGAACTGATCCTCCACTGCGACTCAAGGATGAAGTCGTGTCCACCGGGCGAGCGAGTCTCGCCCGTTTTGCCTAAGCGAGTCGCCCATGAAACACAACGTCATCCTGATCGTGCTCGATGGCCTCAACTACGACGTGGCGCGCCACGCGATGGGCCATCTTCAGGCCTGGCATGATGCCGGCCGGGCAGCGCTGTACAAACTGGAGTGCGAGTTGCCCGCCCTCTCCCGCCCGCTGTATGAATGCATATTGACCGGGGTCGCGCCTATCGACAGCGGTATCGTGCATAACAACGTCTCGCGCCTGTCCCGCGAACGCAGCATCTTTCACTATGCCCGCGACGCCGGGCTGAGCACCGCAGCGGCGGCTTATCACTGGGTCAGCGAACTGTACAACCGCACGCCGTTCGACACGGCACGCGACCGCCACACCGACGCACCCGACCTGCCGATTCAGCATGGTCTGTTCTACTGGGCCGATCACTACCCGGACTCGCACCTGTTCGCCGACGCCGAAAGCCTGCGGCTGAAACACGCGCCGAATTTTCTGTTGATCCACCCCATGAATATCGACGACGCCGGGCACAAGCACGGTCTCGACACTGCGCAATACCGCAACACCGCCCGCAACGCCGACATCATTCTGGCTGACTACCTGCAACGCTGGCTGGACGCCGGTTATCAAGTGCTGGTGACCGCCGACCACGGCATGAACAATGACCGCTCGCATAACGGCCTGCTGCCGGAAGAACGCGAAGTGCCGCTGTTCGTGCTGGGTGATGCGTTCAGCCTGAATGTCGATGCAGCGCCGCGCCAGACTGACCTGTGCGGCACGATCTGCGAACTGCTCGGTGTACCTCACGATAAACCGGTCTGCCGGGAGATGCTCAATTGACCCGATTTTCCCGAGGCAAATGGCTGGGGCTGTTGTGCCTGCTGCCCTTTGCCGTGTTTTTCATCGTATTTCAGATAGCGCCGCTGCTCTGGGTGGCGATCCACAGCCTGCAAAGCGATGCCGGCTGGGGCTGGGAAAACTTCACCAGGGCGTTCAGCTCGAAGTTCTACCGTCAGGCGATCCAGTACAGCCTGGAGATCAGCTTCTGGTCGAGCCTGTTCGGCATCATCATCTCCGTGCTGGGCGCCTATTCGCTGCGCAAGGTGGACTCGCGGCTGCGCGACTTCGTCAACTCGTTCGCCAACATGACCAGCAACTTTGCCGGCGTTCCACTGGCATTTGCCTTCATTATCCTGCTGGGCTTCAACGGCGCACTGACCCTGATCCTCAAGCAGACCGGAATCATCGATGACTTCAACCTGTATTCCAAGACCGGGCTGATCATCCTTTACACCTACTTTCAGATCCCGCTTGGCGTGCTGCTGCTCTACCCGGCATTCGATGCCGTGCGCGAGGACTGGAACGAGTCGGCGGCGCTGTTGGGGGCCAGCAGTTATCAGTTCTGGCGCTACATTGGCCTGCCGGTATTGACCCCGGCGCTGCTCGGCACGTTTGTGATTCTGCTGGCCAATGCGCTGGGCGCCTACGCCACGGTATATGCCCTGACCACCGGCAACTTCAACGTGCTGCCGATCCGCATTGCCGCGATGGTGGCAGGCGATATTACTCTGGACCCGAACATGGCCAGCGCCCTGGCGATGATTCTGGTCGGGCTCATGACCCTGGTGACGGTGATCCATCAGTGGCTGTTGAAGAGGAGCTACCATGTCTCGCGCTGAACGAAGGCCCGCGGGCATTTACCACAAGTCCGTGGTTTACCTGTTGTTCCTGATCCTGTTGCTGCCGCTGGCCGGGACCTTTCTGTACTCGATTTCCACCAGTTGGTCGGCGACCATTCTGCCCAGCGGCCTGACCTTCAAGTGGTACGTGGCGCTGTGGAGCGACCCGCGTTTTCTGGCAGCATTCGGCCAGTCGTTGCTGGTTTGCGTCGGTGCGTTGATCCTGTCGGTGGTGCTGATACTGCCGCTGCTGTTCGTGGTGCACTACTACTTTCCGCGCCTCGACGGGCTGATGAACATCCTGATTCTGCTGCCGTTTGCGGTACCACCGGTGGTGTCGTCGGTAGGCTTGCTGCAACTCTACGGCTCAGGGCCGATGGCCATGGTCGGCACGCCGTGGATTCTGATCGGCTGCTATTTCACCGTTGCCCTGCCCTTCATGTACCGCGCCATCACCAATAACCTGCAGGCCATCAACCTGACCGACCTGATGGACGCCGCCCAACTGCTCGGGGCCAGTACCTGGCAAGCGGCGTTTCTGGTGGTGCTGCCCAACTTGCGCAAAGGCCTGATGGTTGCATTGCTGTTGTCGTTCTCCTTTCTGTTCGGCGAGTTCGTGTTCGCCAACCTGCTGGTCGGCACCCGCTACGAAACCCTGCAGGTGTACCTGAACAACATGCGCAACAGCAGCGGTCACTTCAACAGCGCGCTGGTGATCTCTTATTTCCTCTTCGTGCTGGTGCTGACCTGGGCCGCCAATCGACTGAACAAGGACAAAGACTGAGATGAGTTTTGTCAGCATTGAAAACCTGCAGAAAAGCTACGCCAGCACGTCAGTGTTCAGCGACATCAACTGCCG
Organism: Pseudomonas sp. CFBP2511; assembly: GCF_030209255.1. Classification (NCBI taxonomy): domain Bacteria; kingdom Pseudomonadati; phylum Pseudomonadota; class Gammaproteobacteria; order Pseudomonadales; family Pseudomonadaceae; genus Pseudomonas; species Pseudomonas sp. CFBP2511. The sequence goes on from NZ_JARVSI010000001.1 coordinate 185,556, forward strand.
CATCGCTAAAGGCGAGTTTGTCACCCTGCTTGGCCCGTCGGGCTGTGGTAAATCCACCTTGCTACGCTGCATTGCCGGGCTGACGCCGGTCAATAGCGGGCGCATTCTGCTCGATGGCAATGACCTGGTGCCGCTCACGCCGCAAAAACGCAATATCGGCATGGTGTTCCAGAGTTACGCGCTGTTCCCCAACATGACCGTGGAGCAGAACGTCGCGTTCGGCCTGCGCATGCAGAAAGTCAGCGCAGACGACAGTGAACGGCGCGTCGCCGAGATCTTGCGGATGGTCGAGCTGCATGATTTCGCCAAGCGCTACCCGCATCAACTGTCCGGCGGGCAATGCCAACGCGTGGCCCTGGCGCGTTCACTGGTTACCCGCCCGCGCCTGCTGCTGCTCGATGAACCGCTGTCGGCGCTGGACGCGCGGATCCGCAAGCTGCTGCGCGAACAGATACGTGCCATTCAGCGCGAATTAGGCCTGACGACCATTTTCGTGACCCACGATCAGGAGGAAGCGCTGACCATGTCTGACCGCATCTTTCTGATGAACCAGGGCCGGATCGTACAGAGCGGCGATGCAGAAACCCTCTACACCGCGCCGGTCGACGTGTTTGCCGCCGGTTTCATCGGCAACTACAACCTGCTGGAAGCCGAAGACGCCACGCGCCTGATGCAGCGCCCGATTGCCAGCCGCATCGCGATCCGCCCTGAATCGATCCAATTGAGCCTGACCGGCGAACTGGAAGGCCAGGTTCGCAGTCACAGTCTGCTCGGCAACGTCATCCGCTACCGGATACAGGCGCGTGGCGTGGACCTGGTGGTCGACGTACTCAACCGCAGCGCCGAAGACCTGCACCCGGACGGCCGACGCGTTACGCTGAACATCGAGCCCTCGGCGCTGTGCGTTCTGAACTGACAGCACCTAACGCCTGGCTTCACTTGCAGCTTGAAGCTTGAAGCTGATCTAACAAATATTGAGGATAAGCACACATGCCCCTGGCAATTTTCGACCTCGACGAAACCCTGATCGGTGGCGACTGCGCTACGCTCTGGAGCGAGCAGATGGGTCGCCTGGGCTGGGTCGACCCCGAATCGTTCATGCAGCGCAACCACGAACTGATGGACGCCTACAGCGCTGGCAAACTGGCGATGGAAGAGTTCATGGCCTTCAGCCTGGAGCCTATGGCGGGTCGTACGCCGGAAGAAGTCGATCATCTGGTCGGCCCGTGGGTCGAGGATGTCATCGAACCGATCATCTACAGCGACGCCTGCAAATGTATTGCTCAGCATCGCGCCAAAGGCGACCGGATTCTGGTGATCTCGGCGTCAGGTGTGCACCTGGTAAAACCCATCGCAGAACGACTGGGGATCGACGAAGTGCTGGGTATCGAACTGGACGTGCAACATGGCGTGTACAGCGGTGCCACAGTCGGCGTGCTGACCTACCGGGAAGGGAAGATCACGCGGCTGATGGAATGGCTGGATGCCGAAGGGGAAAACCTCGAGGGCGCAAGCTTCTATTCGGATTCGCGCAATGACCTGCCGCTGCTGCTCAAGGTTGACCACCCCAATGTGGTCAACCCTGATCCTGTCTTGCTGGAACATGCACAGCAGGCTGGCTGGCCGGTGCACACCTGGGTCTGAATCAGGCGCGTCTCTGAATCAGACCAGGCTTTCGTCAATTACCAGCACGATCTTGCCGGACACCTTGTTGGTCGCCAGTTCCTCGAACGCCGCTTCGGCATCCTTGATCGCAAAGGATTTTGCCAGTTGCGGCTTTAAGCGGCCTTCGGTGAACAGCGGCCAGACGTGCTGACCCAGATCGCTGATCAGATCGGCCTTGAACGTCTCATCGCGACTGCGCAACGTCGAGCCCATCAACTGGATGCGCTTGCCCAGCACATGCGCCAAGTCCACTTTGGCCTCACGCCCGCTCATGATGCCAATCAGCACCCAACGGCCGTCCAGAGCCAGCAGCTTGACGTTGAGCTCGGCGTAATTGGCGCCGACCGGGTCAAGGATGACGTTGAACGGTGCAAAATCGTTCAGGCCCTCAAGGCTTTCGCTGCGCACCACACCGCCCTGCGCACCCAGTTCGACGCAATAGGCCAGACGCTCGGTCGAGCCGACGCTGACCCAGACCGGGTTGCCGAACGCTTTGCAAAGCTGAATACCGGCTGAACCAACCCCACTTGCGCCCGCGTGCAACAATACTTTTTCACCCGGCTTCAAACCGGCGAGCTGAAACAGGTTCAGCCATGCCGTTGCGTACACCTCGGGAATCGCGGCAGCTTCGTGCAGTGACAGACCTTCCGGCACCGGCAGAACATGCCGCCCGTCAACCACCACTTCCTCGGCCATCGCACCGCCCGCCAACAGCGCGCAGACGCGGTCACCGACCAGCCACGAGGTGCCCGGACCGACTTCGGCGATCACCCCCGAACACTCCAGGCCCAGCGTCGCGGTGACGCCCGGCGGCGGCGGATACATCCCCGCACGCTGTAAAAGATCGGCCCGATTCAAACCCGCCGCAGCCACTTTGATACGTACCTGCCCCACATCAAGGGCCGGACTTGGCTCCTCGACCCATTCCACATGTCCTTCAACGCCTTGCAATGCCTTCACGGTGCCTCCATAGTGAGTCCAGACTGAGCCCGTGGCTGTTTTGCCCGGGCTTTTGCATTATGCGGCCGGGTCCAACGGAACCGGCGACCTCACAGACGGCCTAATATGCGTTATCAATTGTCCTCGCGTCGAATCAGCATGAAGCAACTACTCCCCAGCACTGCCCTCGCACTGTTTGTCGGCCTTGGCGTATTGCCGATGTCAGCCAGTACTTTTGCCGCCAACAGCTGGGATAACCTTCAGCCGGATCGCGACGAAGTGATTGCCAGCCTCAACGTCGTTGAGCTGCTCAAGCGACATCACTACAGCAAGCCGCCCCTGGACGACAAGCGTTCGGCCATTATTTATCAAAGCTACATCAAGCAACTGGACCCCTCGCGCAGCTATTTCATGGCCAGCGATATTGCCGAATTCGACAAGTGGCAGTTCCAGTTCGATGACTTTCTGAAAAGTGGCGACCTGAACCCGGGCTTCACCATCTACAAGCGCTACCTGGACCGCATCAAGGCGCGTCTGGACTTCGCGCTGGCTGAATTGAGCAAAGGCGTCGACAAGCTCGACTTCAATACCAAGGAAACCCTGCTGGTGGACCGCAAGGACGCCGCATGGCCCAAGGACACGGCCGAGCTAGACGAACTGTGGCGCAAGCGCATCAAGGATGAAGTCCTGCGCCTGAAGATCGCCGGCAAAGACCCCGCGAAGATTCAGGAAACCCTGACCAAACGCTACAAGAATCAGCAGGCGCGCCTGAACCAGACCCGCGCCGAAGATATCTTTCAGGCTTACATCAATACCTTTGCCATGTCTTACGACCCGCATACCAACTACCTGTCACCGGACAGCGCGGAGAACTTCGACATCAACATGAGCCTGTCGCTGGAAGGCATCGGTGCTGTGTTGCAGAGCGATAACGACAACGTGAAAATCGTGCGTCTGGTGCCGGCAGGTCCGGCGGCCAAGACCAAGCAGGTCGCCCCCGCCGACAAGATCGTCGCCGTTGCCCAGGGCGACAAGGAAATGGTCGATGTGATCGGCTGGCGCCTGGACGAAGTGGTCAAGTTGATCCGCGGTCCGAAAGGCTCCGTGGTGCGCCTGGAGATCATCCCGGCCAGCAATGCACCGAATGACCAGACCAGTAAAATCGTGGCCATCACCCGTGAAGCGGTGAAACTTGAAGAGCAGGCGGCCAAGAAGTCGATTCTGCACCTCAAACAGGATGGCAAGGACTACAAGCTCGGCGTCATCGACATTCCCGCGTTCTATCTGGACTTCAAGGCCTACCGTGCAGGCGATCCGGAATACAAGAGCACCACCCGCGACGTGAAGAAACTGCTGACCGAACTGCAGACCGAGAAGGTCGACGGCGTGGTCCTGGATCTGCGCAACAACGGTGGCGGCTCGTTGCAGGAAGCGACCGAGCTGACCAGCCTGTTCATCGACAAAGGTCCGACCGTGCTGGTGCGTAACGCAGACGGCAAGGTCGATGTGCTGGAAGATGAAGCCAAGGGCGCGTTCTACAAAGGCCCGATGGCATTGCTGGTCAACCGCTTGTCGGCGTCGGCTTCGGAGATTTTCGCGGGTGCCATGCAGGACTACCACCGCGCGCTGGTGATCGGTGGCCAGACCTTCGGCAAAGGCACCGTGCAGACCATTCAGCCGCTTAATCACGGCGAACTGAAGCTGACCCTGGCCAAGTTCTACCGCGTTTCCGGCCAGAGCACCCAGCATCAGGGCGTGGTACCGGACATCACTTACCCGTCGCTGATCGACACCAAGGAAATTGGTGAGAGTGCGCTGCCCGAGGCCATGCCATGGGACAGCATCAAACCGGCCATCAAGCCGGCGATCGATCCGTTCAAGCCGTTCCTGGCGCAGTTGCAGTCACGTCATGAAGCACGCTCGTCGAAAGACGCCGAGTTCGTGTTCATCGAAGATCGCCTTGCACTGGCCAAGAAGCTGATGAACGAGAAGACCGTCAGCCTCAATGAAGCCGACCGCCGCGCCGAGCACGCGTCCATCGAAGGCAAGCAACTGGCGCTGGAAAACACTCGCCGCAAGGCCAAGGGTGAAGAGCCGCTCAAAGAGCTGAAAAAGGAAGACGAAGACGCGCTGCCTGTCGAAGACGAGAAGACCAAGCCCGAGGACGATGCCTACCTGGCAGAGACCGGGCGTATTCTGATCGACTACCTGGGGTTGAGCGCTGCGGTCGCGAAAAAATAAGGCGGGTTCATTGATGGCTATTTAGCGTCAAGGTCATCAAACAGTCATGAAGCTGTCGTGAAATACGGGGCTGAACGCGAAAGCGCTCAGCCCTTTTTATTGCACGACGCTTTATTACCCCACAGAGACGACCATGACCATCACTGAACAGCTGAGCGCACTGAGTTCCATTCTGGCTCGTAGTGATTTGCACAGCCTGTTCCAGCCCATCGTCTCGCTGTCGGAGCGCCGGATTCTGGGTTATGAAGCCCTGACGCGCGGCCCGTCCAACAGCCCGCTGCACTCGCCCCTCAACCTGTTCGCGATTGCCCGTCAGGCGGGCCGTCTGAGTGAGCTTGAATTGAGCTGCCGTGAAAGCGCCTGCCGTCGTTTCAGTCAGCAGAAATTGCCGGGCAAGCTGTTTCTCAACGTCTCTCCCGAATCACTGCTGGAAACCTCTCATCCGCCGGGCCGCACGCTGGAAATGCTGCGCCGTTACCAGATCGCGCCCAAGGATGTGGTGATCGAGTTGACCGAGCAGATGCCCACCGATGATTTCGACCTGCTGTACAACGCACTGCACCACTACCGTGACATGGGCTTTTCAATTGCTCTGGACGATTTGGGCGCGGGTTATTCCAGCTTGCGGCTGTGGTCGGAACTGCGCCCGGACTACGTGAAGATCGATCGGCACTTTATCGACGGCATTCACCAGGATGCGGTGAAACGCGAGTTCGTCGGCTCCATGCTGCAAATGGCCAAGGCTTCCCGCGCGACCGTGATCGCCGAGGGCATCGAGTTGCCGGAAGAACTGGCAGCCCTGAAAGACATGGGCGTGGACCTGGTTCAGGGCTATCTGCTGGCGCGCCCGCAGGAGCGTCCGCCACGCGACACCCGAACCATGCTGCCCAAGGCAGAAACCGCCAGCGCCCCGTTGAACGAAGAAGCAGCCGACCTTTCTGCCCTGCTCAACCCGCAGCCTTCGGTGAGCCAATCCACGCCCACTGCACAAGTGCTTGAGGCGTTCCGCAGGCAGGCCAACCTCAATTCACTGGCGGTGCTGGATGATGAAGCCAGGCCCTGCGGGATTGTCCATCGGCACTCGCTGTCCGAAGCCCTGCTCAAGCCATTCGGCACCGAGCTGTTTGCCCGTAAACCGATCAGCCGCCTGATGAGCGATGACTTTCTGGCGGTCGAAGTCAGCCAGTCATTGCAGCAGGTCAGCCGCTTGCTGACCAGCCGTGCCCGGCAGCGCATCGAAGAGGATTTCATCATTACCGCCAACGGCGCCTATCTGGGGCTCGGCCGGGTGATCGATGTGCTCAAGCTGATTACCGAGATGAAGATCCAGCAGGCGCGATACGCCAACCCGCTCACCCTGCTGCCTGGCAACGTGCCGATCCAGCAATGCCTGACCCGCCTGCTGCAACAGGGCCGTGAGTCGATGATCTGTTACGTGGACATCGACAGCTTCAAGCCCTTCAACGACATCTACGGTTACGCCCGTGGAGACGAAGTGCTGCTGTGCCTGGCGCAGTGCCTGAATGATCGCGTTGATCCGAGCCGGGACTTTGTCGGGCATATCGGCGGGGATGACTTTCTGATGGTGTTAGGCTTCGAGGACTGGGAACGGCGTCTCAAAAACCTGCTGGATGACTTCCAGAACCAGTGCCGCCGGTTCTACCGCGCAGAACACCTGGAAGCCGGCTGCTTCATCGCCCTTAATCGTCAGGGGCAGCGTCAGGACTTCCCGCTGCTGTCGCTGTCGATTGGCGTGGTGCACCTGCACGAAGAGAGCTGCGCCTATATCGACGCCAGCCAGTTGGCCGATCTGGCCTCACAAGCCAAACACTTCGCCAAAGACGTGGCTGGCGCGAGCATTCATGTCATCGACTCGACACGAATGGATCTACTGATGCAGGCGTGAGGGCAGACGAGATGGGCTTGCTTACGAACAGGCCTGTGCACGCACTGAATACCCACTGATCAGGTCAGCCCGCCTTCGCGAGCAAGCTCGCACAGATTCGCTGCATCTGTGGGAGTAGCCGGGCGACGCTTCGCTTGCTCACGAAGGGGCCGATATAGCCACTGAAGATTCGGGACGTGACCCTCCACGATAACGGCCCTACTGCACTTCCACTTCCGGGTAGCTGTACTCGAACACTCGAACCACTTCCGAGGCGTGCCACGATGCAGCGGCGATGCCGTCCGACGGGCCAGAGAAGCGCCCGAGGCGCTCGGCGCACTCGAAAAAGCCCGGGCGTGGCAGTCGGCTTGCGCCCTGGCTGATCACCAGCGAACTGCGCAGGGGTTGTTCTGCGCGGGCGTCCATGGCGGCCAGATGTTCAAGGGCCGCCGTCAGCGTCTGCATCGCCGGGGTGGGCAGTTGCAGGCGCTCCAGCAAGGCGCGATAGGTCAGCAAATGACGCTGCCGACGCGCCTGTGTGAGCTCATTCAGCAGCCCGTCCCAGTGCTGCCGACTGATGCGCACGCTCACGACTCACCTCGCCAGCCCGCAACGCCCAACTCCCATGCCAGGCTGCGTTTGATCGCAGCGTCGGGTTCACGCGTGCCGTTTTCGATCAGTTCCAGGTAGGACGGGCTGATGCCGACGGTACGGGCCAGGCTGGCCACTTCAAGGCCTTTGGCCTCACGCAGGGCACCCAACTGGTCAAAACCTGGAAGTTCGCTGGCGGCGCTGCCGGGCGGCTCAGAAGCCGCTTGTGCACCCCGCTTGCCCGACAGCCCGGCGGCCTTGAGCAACGCCTGATACTGGGCCCACGGCAGCACTGCATATTCAGGCTCCCCGTCACGAGAAATCACTTGAAGATCCATAGAGTCACCTTGCACTACACGGCCGCCTACTGATCAGGCTTGATTCATAGGTTGGCATCTTAACAGTGGAACGCTATGGCCAGTGTTCAATCCGTGAGACTTATACCCCACCCCGCTCTTTTTCCAGCAGCGCCTGAGTCTTGGGCAGTTGCTCGACCACGATCAGCTTTTCGGGCGATTGCTGCGCCCGCCAAGCGCGAAAAGCATCCAGCTCGTCGCTCAGGTGCTTGGTGACCCAGGCCAGTACGGCAATGTCATCGAGCATTCCCAAGCCAGGAATCCAGTCAGGAATCGCGTCCAGCGGGCTGAGAAAATACATCAGGCCCGCGACGATGGACAAAATCGCCTTGGGGCTGATGCTTCGGTACTCGCCACGCCAGTAGGCCAGACACAGGGCCTGCAGCAAACGCAGGTCTTCCTTGAGCTTGCCCAGACGATTGCCTTCACTGTTGCCCTTGCGTGCCACCGCAAACAACAGCCCCGGCAGCCGCCCCGCTGCCAACAGACGCCGGGCTCCGGGCAGATAACGGATCAAATTCCACGGTGCTTTCATACCCACTCCCGCTCAGCAAAACTCTGTCGATAGACGAAGCCCCTGCGGCCCCGCCTGGCTATTAATACAAGCGCTGACACAAGGTTATCCACAATAATTGTGGATAACCTTGTGAACAGCCGCTTTTTTCCCGCCTCAAGCCCCCGTTTTCGGGGGGCCGCAGTCAAATCGGGCGTTTTTTACTCACAAAAAAGTCCCGAAAAAACGTTGACCTGCCGTCACCATTTAAGCATGCGCATTCATCTTGACGGACTGTCGGACAATACGCAGACCCGCTGGCACAGCTGCCATGATAGTGGGACTGTCCGAATGACCAAGCGTTCGGGAAATAAGCCAGACACAAAAACGCCCTGTCGAGACAGGGCGTTTTCTGTAGCCAGGTGCTGTGTTACTTCTTGGCTGGAGCCGATGCAGCAGGTGCTGCGTCTTCTTCTTCGTCGGCGTCAGCGCCAACAGCCGGAGCAGCCGCCGGGTCTTTGATGCCGAGCAATTCGAGGTCAAAGACCAGAACCGAATTGGCCGGGATCGCCGGGCTCGGGCTCTGGGCACCGTAAGCCAGATCACTAGGGATGAAAAGTTTGACCTTCTCGCCTACGTGCATCAGTTGCAGACCTTCGACCCAACCCGGGATAACGCCGCCAACCGGCAGATCAATCGGGCTGCCGCGTTCAACGGAGCTGTCAAACACCTTGCCGTCAATCAGCTTGCCTTCGTAGTGAACAGTCACAACATCAGTCGGCTTTGGCTGAGCGCCATCAGCTTTCTTGATGATCTGATACTGCAAGCCGGAAGCGGTGGTAACCACGCCATCCTTCTTGCCGTTCTCTTCGAGGAACTTCTTGCCGGCTGCCGATGCTTCTTCACTCATCTTCGCCAGACGCTCTTCGGAACGCTTCTGCAGCGCAGAGAAGGCCTCAACCAGCTCTTCGTCCTTGAGTTTCTGATCTTTCTTGCCGACGGCGTCTTCGATACCCAGGGCTACAGCCTTGGAATCGAGATCATCCATGCCTTCCTGAGCCAGGCTTTTGCCCATGTTCAGACCGATGCCATAAGACGCTTTTTGTGCTGGAGTTTTCAGCTCTACGGTGCTGGCCTGCTTATCACAACCTGCGAGTACCAGACCGACCAGGGCAATCGCCGCTGCCAACCGATGCTGTTTCATGCTAATTCCTTGTTCATGCGCCAAAAGGGCAAACGAGTAAAGCCGCGAGCTTATCAGGCCGCCGCGATCAATGGCTACCGGCATGAGAGGGAGAAAAGGCCGATAAGTTCAGGTATCCAAAGGTTTTCCCGGATCGGCACTGGATTGTTCAGTCGCAGTTCAGTTTGTGACTCATCTGTGTAACGCGCAGGTTTGATGCAGAAGACTCACTGCACCGGGCTGACCAACCCGGCAACAGGCCAGCGCTCACTGGTCTGCAACACGCGAAGATGACCGGCACCCGCAACAAGACGGACATAGTCCTGCGCCCCCATCAAGCCCTCAGCGAGTTGCGCCTGAATGGACTCAGCCCCTGAATACACCCGCGATACGCGCCGCGACAGCTCAAGTTCCTGCTCCGAATGGCTGGGCGTGTAACTGAGCAACGCGCCATCGAGGGCAGAAAAATAGATTGCCGACATCTCGAACCCATAGCGAATGGGCAAATCCTTGGGACGCTTTGCAGGTTTGTGTCGATAACTGAACACGCGATGCAGGTCATCCGGCTCGAAGAACGGACGCTGCTCGCTGCGCCCGCCTTCCGCGGCCAGATTGGCGGAAGAAAAATACATCCCGTCAATACGGTAACCGGCAGGCAGAGGTGGCCGATAATAAGCATCCGGGTGGAAGACCGAGCAAGGCGCATAGACCGGATTACCCTCTTTAAGAATCGGCTCCGCAATCCGGTAGGTCCGTCTCACAGGGTTGAACAGCAGAAAACCGATGACCTGCGAATGAATGCGCGCATCGAGCCTTCCGTGGGCATAACGTGCGGCGTCATCGGCATGCGCGAACTCGCCGCTCAGGCTCAGCGCCTTGGGCGGCCACACTGCCTCGCAGACGGCGGGCGACCTGACAACCGCCGTATCGGCACCCTCCTTATCAGAGTAAGGCCGCCAGTCGCCGGTCACTTTGCCGACCTTGCCCCACAGGCGGCTGGGCACGACGACCTCCAGACGCCCCGCACGCGCCAGCAGACGAACCACATCACTGGGCATGAGCGTGAGGTTCTGCAGCGCTCTGTGAACCTGACTGAGCGTACTGAGGCTCGGCATGCTTGCCGGGCCGGCTACGCGTTTGAACAGCCGCTTTTCGGCCGCAGAACGGGACACTGTGTACTTGATCAATGACCCGTCAGGCCCGGACAGATAACTCGCCGGGCAGACATCCTGATCATCGATCACTGCATAGATATCACCGACCGAAAAACTGTTCGGATAAGTAGCCCTTTCACTTTCCGACCACTCAGGCAAACCGGCTTCAAGTGCCGGATGAGAGTGGTAGACCGCGTAATCGTTGTGCCCTTGCGGGTAGACCACATAACCCTCCTGATCATTGCGCGGAAACACTTCGTTGGGGTCGAAGCTGAACTCACTGCCGTTCATTGGCTCGGTCGCGACGTACTTGCCGTCGTCACGAACCAGAATGAAACCGCCGTACTCACGGTCTCGCCGGTTGCCGATTCGTTCATGAGCGTAACGAGCCGCATCATCAGGATGATCGAATGCTGCGCTGAGCGCCGGCATGGAGGAGTGTTCTTCGTCACCGACGGATCGCTTGATGCGTTTTGTTCTGAGGTGCATGTTTACAGCTCCTTGAGCCTGACTATAGAGAGCCATGAGCGTAAGGAAGGCTGAGCCGGCAAGTGACATAGATGAATACGACAGAGGGGATGAATACGACAACAGATCGCCTGAGCGACGCTCATCAACATGAAATTAAAGATAATTTTTAAGCGTTCCGGGATGTGGTTCGATTCGCTGCGTGGGCGAATCTGCCCAAACCCTGCGCCAGCTATCGCAACTGGCAATCAGGGCTCATGCAGTTTGTCGCGTTCAGGAACATGTTTATGCCATCGACCGCTCGATTTAGTCTGAAGATCCCTAACGCGCGCCAGCTGGCCGGCTGTGCCGCACTCGCTGCCGCAGTGATGCTGCCGGTCAGCGCGGCCCACGCCGCAAAACCACCCATCGTTGTGACCGAGGGAATCAAGGCTTTCAGGCTGTGCACAGGGCCCGACAACCTGTCTCACGTCATCGAAGGATCGATTGACCAGAAGGTCATGACCGATGTCAGCGCCTTGCACTTCAAGGAAACCCCGGCGCACTCGCAATACGACTGGCACGCCGCGCCAGAAGAGCAATACGTGATCACCCTTTCCGGTACCCTCGAATTTTCCACCACCGGTGGAGAAAATTTTGTGCTGCACCCCGGGGAAGTACTGCTGGCACAGGACACTACAGGCCCAGGCCATCGCTGGAAGCTGCTTGATGACCAGCCTTGGCGACGCGCCTACATCATCACCAAACCGGGCGAAAAAGCGGCCTTCGTGCCCAAGGCGGGGGCGGCCGACAAAGGGTGCTGATGATTTGACGTCAGTGTCGGGCTTGCTACGGGACAACCCGATCAAGACCGGCAAAACGCCCTGGAAGATAAATCAGGTGCGTGGATCAGCCAGTTCGGAAATCTCGATCAGGTTCAGGTCAGGGTCACGCACATACACCGAGCGGATCGGCCCGGTTGCCCCGGTACGCTCGACCGGACCTTCGACAATGGGCCATTCCTGATCCTGCAGATGCGCTATCACCTCTTCCAGCGCGATGCTGGCGATGAAACATAAATCCAGTGCACCCGGCACCGGCAAGTGGGCCTTGGGCTCGAACTCCTTGCCACGCTCATGAACGTTGATTTTCTGATTGCCAAAGCGAAACGCCAGGCGCCCCTGACGGAAGCGCTCAGGGGTCATACCCAGGATGCGCACGTAGAAATCCTTGCAGGCGTCAACGTCAGTGGTGGTCAGTACAATGTGGTCCAGATGATCAATCACGGGATCAGCTCCGTTTTGGAATGGAGTTCTGCTTACGATAGCAGCCATGCTTTGGATCAGATAATGCCAAGCCGACGCCATTCTTCGCGAGTCGCCGCATCGATACCGTGGGCTTGCAGAACCGCATCGGTGTGCTGACCCAATGTCGGCGCGGGCGATCTTATCTGCCCCGGCGTGTCCTGCAGTTTAGGCACGATACCCGGCACGGTGACGGGCGTGCCATCGTCCAGCGCGCTCTGCAGCAACATGTCCCGCGCCTGATAATGCGGGTCGCTGGCGATGTCGGCAGCGTCGTAAATCTTGCCTGCAGGGATACGCGCGTCGGTGAGCGCAGCAAGCACATCGTCCAGAGATCGCTCGGCAGTCCACGTCGAAATGGCGGCATCGATGCGCGCCAAGTGCCTGACCCGGCCGTCGTTGTGTTCAAGCTGGGGATCATTGGCCAGGTCCGGGCGACCGATCTTTTCCATCAGCCGACGGTAGATGCTGTCGCCGTTACCTGCAATCAATGCGTACTTGCCGTCATTGCAGCGGTAGGCGTTGGTCGGTGCGATGCCCGGCAAACTGCTGCCAGCCGGCTCGCGCACCGTATTGAACACTGAGTACTCGGGAATCAGGCTTTCCATCATGTTGAACACTGACTCGTACAGCGCGACGTCTATCTGCTGCCCTTCCCCGGCGTTCTGCTCACGGTGACGCAGGGCCAGCAGAATGCCGATCACGCCATGCAACGCTGCCAGCGAGTCACCTATCGATACGCCGACACGTACCGGTGTACGCCCGACCTCACCCGACAGGTGCCGCAAACCGCCCATCGCCTCGCCAATCACGCCAAACCCCGGCCGGTCACGATAAGGGCCGGTCTGCCCGTAGCCCGAAACACGCAGCATGATCAGCTTCGGGTTGAGCGCATGGAGGTCTTCCCAGCTCAGCCCCCAGCCCTCAAGCGTACCGGGACGGAAGTTTTCGACCAGCACATCGGCGTCTCGAATCAGTCGGCGGACCATCTCCTGCGCCTGGGGTTGACGCAGGTCGAGGGTGACCGACTGCTTATTGCGCGACTGCGCCGCCCACCATACGGAGGTGCCGTTGTGCAGCAAACGCCACTTGCGCAGCGGGTCACCGGTCAACGGCGGCTCGACCTTGATGACCTCGGCGCCGAACTCGGCAAGGATCTTCGCCGCAAAAGGTCCGGCTATGAGTTGCCCCAGCTCCACCACCTTGATGCCTTGCAGAGGTAGGTTCATGACACGTCCGTTCTTGTAAGGGAATGGACGAATGATCTGCGCAAATGCGGTGGATGGAAAGCCGGACAGTTGACGAGCTTCAGCTTCCGGCTAAAGCCCCGCCCACGACGAGGCTCACTCGATCAATTGCTGCAAGCCAGCTGAAAACTCATCGAAGAATCACCCGAAGCACCGCGCTTGCCCACCATGAGGCCCAATACATTGACTTCCTCTGCTGTAGCGGCGCCGCCCAACTTGGCGTGACCGTAGAACAGACGCTCATGATCACTGGTATCAATAGACGACACGGAACAGAAGCCAGGAGACTTTTTAAACTGGCCTTCCTTGAACAAGACTTTATAAGTTGCAAAGTAATCTTTCTGGCTGCTGTAACTTACGGACTTGATCCACGGGGACGACTGCGCAACGACATTGCCGTGCTGGTCGATCGTGGCGGTGTGCAGCACTGGCTTGGCCAAAGCACTTACAGACAGGGTCAACGCGGTGATACCCACCCACAAGGTTAAACGACTTTTCATATGCATTCCTTTACTTGATACAGTACCAAGTCGCCAGTATTTGGCAACTTTTTGAGTGTGAGGGATTTGATGTTCAGTAGCCCAACGGCTTGATGCATCAAACTAACCAACTCAGCTAATACCAGTAAAGAGAAGAAATCAAGGGCTAAACAGGCTACATTAATGAATGACTATGCAATTTCAATAAATAAGGAAATAACTTACATCGAGAAAGAAAGAGTCTTACATGATTGAGGATCAAAGCGTGAAGCCATGCACATCGAGGGCGAGCAGAAAGTTTCTGAACGGCGAAAAGCAGAAAGCCCGCACAAGGCGGGCTTTCTGTTTGCTTCAAGGAGTTCAAGGGCCTTGAAGCTGAATATGGCGCAGCGGACGGGACTCGAACCCGCGACCCCCGGCGTGACAGGCCGGTATTCTAACCGACTGAACTACCGCTGCGCGTAACACTAAAAGCGAGTTGGTGGGTGATGACGGGATCGAACCGCCGACCCGCTGCTTGTAAGGCAGCTGCTCTCCCAGCTGAGCTAATCACCCTTCACTCTCTGTGTGGCGCGCATTCTACGGAGCGACCTATAGTCTGGCAAGCACTTTTTTAAATAATTTTTATAATCCTTCCAAAGGCTTACAAACGCTCTGTGCAGGGTTGGCCCCAGCGGCTGAGGAGCGAATAATGCCCGCCTTTGTATAGAAAGAGAGATTCACCTCATGTGGTTCAAAAACCTGCTTATCTATCGCCTGACCCAAGACGTGCCTTTCGACGCCGAAGCGCTGGAGACAGCACTGGCGACCAAACCGGCCCGCGCCTGTGCCAGCCAGGAGGTGGCCACCTATGGTTTTGTCGCGCCTTTCGGCAAGGGCGAAGACGCACCATTGGTACACATCAGTCAGGACTTCCTGCTGATCGCTGCACGCAAGGAAGAACGCATTCTGCCGGGCAGCGTCGTACGCGACGCCCTGAAGGAAAAGGTCGACGAGATCGAAGCCGAGCAGATGCGCAAGGTCTACAAAAAAGAGCGCGATCAGCTCAAGGATGAAATCATCCAGGCGTTCCTGCCGCGCGCCTTTATCCGCCGCTCCGCGACCTTCGCCGCCATCGCACCCAGGCAAGGCCTGATTCTGGTCAACGCTTCCAGCCCCAAGCGCGCCGAAGACCTGCTGTCGACCCTGCGTGAAGTGATTGGCTCGTTGCCGGTACGCCCGCTGACCGTCAAGGTTTCGCCAAGTGCGACCATGACCGACTGGGTCAAGACCCAGAAAGCGGCCGACAACTTCTTTGTGCTGGACGAGTGCGAACTGCGCGACACCCACGAAGATGGCGGCATCGTGCGTTGCAAGCGTCAGGACCTGACCAGCGACGAAATCCAGTTGCACCTGAACACCGGCAAGGTCGTCACCCAGCTGTCGCTGGCCTGGCAGGACAAGCTGTCGTTCGTGCTGGATGACAAAATGGTCGTCAAACGCCTGAAGTTCGAAGACCTGCTGCAGGATCAGGCGGAGCAGGACGGCGGTGAAGAGGCACTGGGTCAACTGGACGCCAGCTTCACGCTGATGATGCTGACGTTCGGCGAGTTCCTTCCCGAGTTGTTCGAGGCGCTGGGCGGCGAAGAAATCCCGCAGGGGATCTGATCTCCTAACGCTGCTGCCTGCAACACCGCGCCGTCTTCTCAGACGGCGCATTCATTTCACACCTGATTTTTACAATAAGGAACAGACCATGCGCGCTTTGGCAGCCTTGAGTCGGTTTGTCGGTAATACCTTTGCTTACTGGGTGCTGCTGTTCGCCATCCTCGCATTCATGTTCCCGCAGGTTTTCATCGGCCTGAAAGGCTGGATCGTACCGCTGCTGGGGCTGGTCATGTTCGGCATGGGCCTGACCCTGAAGCTGGAAGACTTTTCCGAGGTGGCGCGTAACCCGTGGCGCGTGGCGCTGGGTGTGGTCGCGCACTTTGTCATCATGCCGGGCGTGGCGTGGTTGCTGTGTCAGGTGTTTCAGCTGCCACCGGAAATCGCCGTAGGGGTGATTCTGGTCGGCTGCTGCCCAAGCGGTACGTCGTCCAATGTCATGGCCTGGCTGGCCAAGGGCGATCTGGCACTGGCTGTCGCGATTGCTGCGGTCACCACCCTGCTCGCCCCTTTACTGACTCCGACGCTGATCTGGTTGCTGGCGTCGGCCTGGCTGCCAGTGTCATTTCTGGATATGTTCTGGTCGATCCTGCAACTGGTCATGCTGCCCATTTTGCTTGGCGTGGTTGCGCAGCGCCTGCTAGGTGCGCGGGTCCGCTACGCCGTGGACGTGCTGCCGCTGGTTTCGGTGGTGAGTATCGTGATGATCGTTTGCGCGGTGGTCGCCGCCAGCCAGGCGAAAATTGCCAAGTCGGGCCTGCTGATCATGGCGGTGGTGATCCTGCACAATACGTTTGGTTTTCTGCTGGGTTATTTCACCGGCAAGGTTTTCAAGCTGCCATTGGCGCAACGCAAGTCACTGGCGCTGGAAGTCGGCATGCAAAACTCCGGCCTGGGCGCGGCACTGGCCAGCGCACACTTCTCGCCATTGGCGGCGGTGCCGAGTGCGCTGTTCAGTGTCTGGCACAATATTTCCGGGGCGTTGCTGTCGACGTATTTCAGGAAGATGCCGGAGGAAGAGAATACGTCCGCTCGTTGATGCCAGTTGACTGTCGTTCCCACTCCGCGTGGGAATTCTGCGTCATACAGCGGTTCTGTGACATCAGGTGGATTGGGGTTCGGCTCAAGTCATCTTTTCGCCCCTCTGACTATCGTTCCTCACGCCCCGCGTGGGAATGCAGTTCGTGACGCTCTGCGTCACACGGAGGTTCTGCGGTGTCAGGTGGATCGGGGTTCGGCTCAGGTCACCTTTTCGCCCCTCGGCGACTCACTTTGAGGGACCAAAGTGAGCAAAGTCCCAGCTCCGTTTCCGGCCCGACTTCGTCGGGTTCCTTCGCCCTGTCACTGCTCCGGGGGTCGCCGCAACGGGCCATCCATGGCCCGGTGCGGCTAGCCTGGCGTCCTGCCAGGCTACCCCCGGATCAGCGCCAGGACTCAGCCGTCACTTACGTCGCACTCTGCGTCGTCTGTGCCACCGCGGTTGAAAAGCATTTCGGTGGTAGTTAATGCGATTTTGACTATCGTTCCTCACGCTCCGCGTGGGAGTGCAGTTCGTGACGCTCCGCGTCACACAGCGGTTCTGCGAGGTCAGGTGGATGTGGGTTCCAGCTCAGGTCACCTTTGGCCATCGTGCCAATCCGAAGTGATTGGCACGTCAGTTGTACAGAGCGTAAACGCTACTGCACTTTCCCTCTCAGCGCTTTCACCTCTTCGCGCACATCCACCGGCGTCGCGACATCGGCGGGTATGGGCGCACCCGCCACCAGCACCACGCGTGACCACAGGCGGCGGAACAGGGTCTTGCTCGGGTCACGGCTGAAGAAGCTGCCCCACAGGCCTTGCAGTGCCAGCGGAATGACCGGCACCGGGGTTTGCTCGATGATGCGGCTCATGCCGTTCTTGAAGCCGTTGATCTCACCGTCGGTGGTCAGCTTGCCTTCAGGGAAGATGCACACCAGCTCACCTTCCGCGAGGTACTGGGCAATGCGCTTGAACGATTGCTCGTAGATTTGCATGTCTTCGTTGCGCCCGGCAATCGGGATGGTCCCGGCAGTGCGGAAGATGAAGTTGAGCACCGGCAGTTGGTAGATCTTGTAATACATCACAAAGCGGATCGGTCGCCGCACCGCACCGGCAATCAGCAATGCATCGACAAAGGACACATGGTTGCAGACCAGCAATGCCGCGCCCTCGTCAGGTATCCGGTTCAAATCCCGGTGCTCGACGCGGTACATGGAATGGCCCAGCAGCCAGATCATGAAGCGCATGGTGAACTCGGGGACGATCTTGAAGATGTAGATATTCACGGCGATGTTCATCAGCGATATCGCCAGGAACAGCTGCGGAATCGACAGTTTGGCGAAGCTCAGCAACAGGATCGAAACAATCGCCGAAACCACCATGAACAGCGCGTTGAGGATGTTGTTGGCGGCGATGACCCGTGAGCGCTCTTTCACCGGCGTACGGGACTGGATCAGTGCATACAGCGGCACGATGTAGAAGCCACCGAACACGCCGATGCCCAGAATGTCGAACAGCACCAGCCAGCCCTGCCCGTAGGAAAGGATCGCCAGCCAGTCATTGGCCTGCACGTTCTGCGGGAAACCACCGGAATGCCACCACAGCAACAAACCAAAGATTGTCAGGCCCATCGAGCCGAACGGCACCAGCCCGATCTCGACTTTATGCCCGGACAACCGCTCGCACAGCAGCGAGCCCAGTGCGATACCGACAGAGAACACCGTCAGGATCAGCGTGACGACTGTTTCGTCACCGTACATCCACTCTTTGGCGTAAGCCGGAATCTGCGTGAGGTAGATCGCACCGACAAACCAGAACCAGGAGTTGCCGACAATCGAACGCGAAACGGCGGGAGTTTGCCCCAGCCCCATGCGCAGGGTTGCCCAGGACTGGGTGAAAATGTTCCAGTTGAGCTTCATTTCCGGCGAAGCGGCAGCGGCGTTCGGAATACCAAAACTGGCCACAAAACCAAGACACGCGACCAGCACAATCGCCGCCGACACTATCCAGCCGTAGTGAGAGGAGGACATCATCACCCCGGCACTGATGGTGCCGGCAAGGATCGCCAGAAAAGTCCCCATCTCGACCAGCGCGTTGCCGCCGACCAGCTCAGTCTCGCGCAGGTGCTGCGGCAGAATCGAATACTTGACCGGCCCGAACAGCGCAGAGTGCGTGCCCATTGCGAACAGGGCTGCCAGCATCAACTCCAGATGATTGAACAGAAAGCCCGCAGCCCCGACCGCCATGACGACGATCTCTGCGAACTTGATAATGCGGATCAGCTTGTCCTTGGGGTACTTCTCGCCGAACTGCCCGGCCAGCGCCGAGAACAGAAAGAACGGCAGAATGAACAGCAAAGCGCACAGGTTGACGTAGATAGAGCGATCACCATCGATGCTCAGCTTGTAAAGGATCGCAAGAATCAACGACTGCTTGAAGATATTGTCATTGAACGCCCCGAGGGACTGCGTGATAAAAAAAGGCAGGAAACGACGTTTCCCGAGCAAGCTGAATTGTGACTGTTGGCTCATCGTCCGTGGTCCTGAGAGGCTGGGGCGAACTGACGCAACCGCCAATCCGAGGCACATTGAAGACGTAACGACAGCGAATGTCGATAGGACATTTCTTTTTACACACTACGCCGCACTGATCTTCTTTGCAGACGCCTTTGACAAGGCCGCTGCGACACCCCGCCACGCTCGACCTTGGTCGACAAAGACGAACCGAGTGCATCGTGCGAGACTGCGCGCTATTGATACGGTGTGGAATTCGATATGTCGCTGTCCAGCGGGCTGATTGCGGCCGTTGCCTTGTCCTATATGGCCATCATGTTCGCGATCGCTTTCTATGGCGACCGCTACAGCGCATCGCTGCGCCCGACCATGCGCGCCTGGGTCTACAGCCTGTCGCTGGCCGTCTATTGCACCAGTTGGACGTTTTTCGGCGCGGTGGGTCAGGCCGCCGAACAGTTGTGGTCGTTCCTGCCGATTTATCTGGGGCCGATTGTGCTGATGGTGCTGGCGCCCTGGGTGCTGCAAAAGATGGTGCTGATCAGCAAGCAGGAAAACATCACCTCCATTGCTGACTTCATCGCGGCGCGCTATGGCAAGTCCCAGTCTCTGGCGGTGATGGTGGCGCTGATCTGCCTGATCGGCATGCTGCCGTATATCGCCCTGCAGTTGAAAGGCATCGTGCTGGGCGTGAATATTTTGATCGGTGCGGTGGCGGACTCCACCGGCACCCGCGCCCAGGATACGGCGCTGGTGGTGTCGCTGATTCTGGCGCTGTTCACCATCGTCTTCGGTGCGCGCAACCTGGACGTCACCGAACACCATCGTGGCATGGTTCTGGCCATCGCCTTTGAAGCGCTGGTCAAGTTGTTCGCGTTCATGGCGGTTGGCGTGTTCGTCACGTTCGGTCTGTATGACGGCTTCGATGATCTGTTCAATCAGGCCAAACTCGCACCGCGTCTTGAGGAATACTGGCAAGACACCATCAACTGGCCGTCGATGTTCGTGCAGACCGGCGTGGCAATGATGGCCATCGTCTGCCTGCCGCGGCAGTTTCACGTCACAGTGGTCGAAAACATCGAGCCTCAGGACCTCAATCTGGCGAAGTGGGTGTTTCCTGCCTACCTGGCGCTGGCGGCATTGTTCGTGGTGCCGATAGCGCTGGCCGGGCAAATGTTGTTGCCTGCCTCCATGCTGCCCGATTCGTTCGTGATCAGCCTTCCGCTGGCGCATGCTCACCCGTCACTGGCGCTGCTGGCCTTTATTGGTGGAGCTTCGGCGGCAACCGGCATGGTGATTGTGGCCTGCGTGGCGCTGTCGACAATGATTTCCAACGACATGCTGCTGCCGTGGCTGCTGCGCCGCAAGAACACCGAACGGCCGTTTGAAGCGTTTCGTTACTGGATGCTCTCGGTAAGGCGCATCAGCATTGTGATGATCCTGCTGCTGGCCTATGTCAGTTACCGGATGCTGGGCTCGACCGCGAGCCTGGCCACCATCGGCCAGATCGCCTTTGCCGCGATCACTCAACTGGCACCGGCCATGTTCGGCGCGCTGTACTGGAAGCAGGCCAATCGTCGTGGCGTGTTTGCGGGGCTGGCGGCAGGGATATTCATCTGGTTCTACACCCTCGTGCTGCCGGTGGCAGCGCATGGCATGGGCTGGTCGCTGAGCACTTTTCCGCTGCTGGAATGGTTGCACAGCAACCCGTTTGACTTGCCCATTTCGCCCATGACGCAAGGCGTGGTGCTGTCGATGGCCGGTAACTGCACGCTGTTCGCCTGGGTGTCGATGTTGTCGCGCACCCGCGTTTCCGAGCACTGGCAGGCGGGTCGCTTCATCGGTCAGGAAACCCAGGGCCGTGACTACAGCCGCCCACTACTGTCGGTGCAGATCGAAGACCTGCTGAGCCTTTCGGCACGCTTCGTCGGTGAAGACCGGGCACGCCAGAGCTTTATTCGCTTCGCCTACCGGCAGGGCAAGGGCTTCAACCCCAGCCTCAATGCCGACGGTGAATGGATCGCGCACACCGAACGCCTGCTGGCGGGCGTACTGGGCACGTCGTCGACCCGCGCCGTGGTCAAGGCGGCCATCGAAGGCCGTGACATGCAACTTGAAGACGTGGTGCGCATCGCCGATGAGGCTTCCGAAGTCCTGCAATTCAACCGTGCATTGCTGCAAGGCGCCATCGAGAACATTACCCAGGGCATAAGTGTGGTCGATCAGTCGTTGCGGCTGGTGGCCTGGAATCGTCGTTATCTGGAACTGTTCAATTACCCCGAAGGCCTGATCAGCGTTGGTCGGCCGATTGCCGACATCATTCGCTATAACGCCGAGCGCGGGCTGTGCGGGCCTGGGGAGGCGGAAGTTCACGTGGCGCGGCGCCTGCACTGGATGCGCCAGGGCCGTGCTCATACTTCCGAACGCCTGTTCCCCAATGGTCAGGTAATTGAACTGATCGGCAACCCGATGCCGGGCGGCGGCTTTGTCATGAGCTTCACCGACATTACCGAGTTCCGCGCAGCGGAGCAGGCGCTCAAAGGCGTCAATGAGAGCCTTGAACAGCGCGTGGCCGCCCGTACCCACGAGCTGTCGCAGCTCAATCAGGCGCTGACCGAAGCAAAGGGCACTGCCGAAGCGGCCAATGAATCGAAAACCCGTTTTCTGGCAGCGGTCAGCCATGACCTGATGCAGCCGTTGAATGCGGCACGGCTGTTTTCCGCTGCGCTGTCGCATCAGCAGGACGACATTTCCAGTGAAGCGCAGCAACTGGTGCAGCACCTGGACAGCTCGCTGCGTTCTGCCGAGGACCTGATCAGCGACCTGCTGGATATATCCCGCCTGGAAAACGGCAAGATCACCCCGGACTGCCAGCCATTTTCGCTCAACGCGTTGTATGACACGCTGGGTGCCGAGTTCAAGGCGCTGGCTCAGGAGCAGGGTTTGAAATTCCGCGTGCGGGGCAGCTCGCTGCGCATCGACAGTGACATCAAGCTGCTGCGTCGGATCCTGCAGAACTTCCTTACCAACGCCTTCCGCTATGCCAAAGGACCGATTCTGCTGGGCGTCAGGCGTTGCGGCGACAGCCTGAGCCTTGAAGTCTGGGACCGTGGGCCGGGGATTCCCGAAGACAAGCGCAAAGTGATATTCGAGGAGTTCAAGCGCCTCGACAGCCACAAGACCCATGCAGCCAAGGGGCTGGGCCTGGGGCTGGCGATTGCCGATGGCTTGTGCCGCATTCTCGAGCACCCGTTGCAGGTGCGCTCCTGGACCGGCAAGGGCAGCGTGTTCAGCGTGCGGGTGCCGCTGGCCGCCGCGCAGGCACCGATGCCGGTACTGCAGACCGAAGTCAGCCGACCCGCACTGAACGGTACGCAAGTGCTGTGCATCGACAACGAAGACAGCATCCTGATCGGCATGAACAGCCTGCTGACTCGCTGGGGCTGCCAGGTCTGGACCGCCCGCAATCGTCAGGAGTGCGAAGCGCTGCTGAACAATGGCGTGCGGCCACAGATTGCGCTGGTGGATTACCACCTCGATGAGGGTGAAACCGGCACAGAACTGATGGCCTGGCTACGCACCCGTCTGGGTCAACCGGTGCCGGGCGTGTTGATCAGCGCCGACGGCAGGCCGGAGCTGATTGCTCAGGTGCATGCCGCCGGGCTCGATTACCTGCCCAAGCCGGTCAAGCCAGCAGCGCTGCGAGCACTGTTGAGCCGGCATGTGAATCTGGACTGAGAAAGGGCTTACGGTTGTTCGCCGCGACAGCGAACAACCGCATCAAAGCCGCTACTTAACCAAACAACCAGTAACCCAGCAATGTCAGCACCACCACGGCCAGCACCGGGCGCAAGACGCGATAGGCCTTGGGGTTGGCGCGCTTGAACTGTTTGACCTTGCCACTGAAACCGTCGCTGAAACGCTTGCTGAACGCATACGCCTGATTGATCCCGCCGACACGCTCGTCATCCAGATTCTGCGGTGCCGTCGCGCGCCCCAGAAAGGCGCTGACGCTGCGGTTTATCCGGGTCATGAAGCGGTTGGTGAGCGGACGTTCGATGTCGCAGAACAGAATCACCCGGGTCTGGGTGGTTTCATTCTTGACCCAGTGCACGTAGGTCTCATCGAACATGACGTCCTCACCGTCGCGCCAGGCATACTCCTTGCCATCGACAAAGATCCGGCAGGCATCGGAGTTCGGGGTAGACAGGCCCAGGTGATAACGCAGGGAGCCGGCAAACGGATCGCGGTGCGGGTTGAGGTGGCTATCGCCTGGCAACAGGGCAAACATTGCACCCTTCACGTTGGGAATGCTGTTGACCAGTTCGACGGTCTTGGGACACAGCGCTTCGGCAGACGGCAATGCCTTGTCATACCATTTCAGGTAGAAACGCTTCCAGCCCTTCTTGAAGAACGAACCGAAACCGGCGTCGTTGTTTTTTTCGGCCGCACGAATATAGCCTTCATCGAACAGGTGCATGGCTTCGTCGCGGATGGCTTCCCAGTTGTCCTTGAGGATATCCAGCTCAGGAAACTTGCTGCGGTCCAGATACGGCTCGGACGGTACGCGGGAAAACAGATACATCAGGGCGTTGTAAGGCGCGAACAATGCCGAATGATTGACGAACTGCCGCAACAGGGGCAAACGAGCCCGACCGCGCAAGTGAACGTAAAGCGTGCTGCCGAGGAACAGCATCAGGATCGATGCCTTGGCAACAAATGAAAAGGTCATGAAGCTCTCCTTGAAGCAGGCAGATAACGCCAAACGTCACGCGGGCAGTACTGATGCAGGATTCTGAATAAGGGGCCACAAGCGCCGGGCGAACAGAGAGAATCGTCCAGCGTCTGGCAAGGTGGCCATCATAAACCCTTGCGCTGCCCGCATGAAGTACACAGGTGCGAAGATGTGTTACTGCGACAGCTCCTGGTCAGTGAAAAGATCGCTGAACAGCATGCTCGACAGGTAACGCTCGCCGGAGTCTGGGAGAATAACGACGATAGTCTTGCCCTGCATTTCCGGCTTTTCAGCCAGACGAACGGCAGCCGCCATTGCTGCGCCGCAGGAGATTCCGCACAGGATGCCCTCTTCCTGCATCAAGCGCCTGGCCATCGCCTTGGACTCATCGTCGGTGACGCGCTCTACCCGGTCAACAACCGACAGGTCGAGGTTTTTCGGAATGAAGCCCGCGCCGATGCCCTGAATCTTGTGCGGAGCAGGCGTGATTTCTTCACCGGCCATGGCTTGGGTGATGATCGGCGAACTGTCGGGTTCTACGGCGACCGACAGGATCGGCTTGCCCGCTGTGTGCTTGATATATCGGGAAATACCGGTGATAGTCCCGCCCGTCCCGACGCCGGCTACCAGCACGTCGATGGTGCCGTCGGTATCAGCCCAGATTTCGGGGCCGGTCGTTTTCTCGTGGATGGCCGGGTTGGCCGGGTTGTCGAATTGGGCAGGCATGAAAAATGTCTCGGGATCGCCAGCCAGCAACTCTTCGGCCTTGGCAATCGCGCCTTTCATCCCCTTGGCTGGCTCGGTCAACACCAATTCAGCCCCCAGCGCCTTGAGCACCTTGCGACGTTCTATGCTCATGGAAGCGGGCATGGTCAGCATCAGTTTGTAACCGCGAGCGGCGGCAACGAATGCCAGACCGATCCCGGTGTTGCCAGAGGTGGGTTCGACAATGGTCATGCCGGGCTTGAGCCTGCCGCTGGCTTCAGCGTCCCAGATCATGTTGGCGCCGATCCGACACTTGACGGAATAGCCCGGATTACGCCCTTCGATCTTGGCCAGAATGGTGACACCGCGCGGCGCGATACGGTTGATCTGCACCAGCGGTGTGTTCCCGATGGAATGGGCGTTATCAGCGTAGATACGGCTCATGAGGGTGTCCTTGTACACATCGGTTAAAGAACCAAAGCCTATGCCGCCAGCCTTTGGGCGTCCAGTCTGACCGAACGGATGCTCGCGCGTGCAGTCAATCCTTTCATTGAAACAGGAGACTCGTGTCATGAAACGTCGCTACAGCTGGCCGCTATGGACGCTGGCCGCTCTGGTCGTGCTGCTGATCGCTATCAATATCGCCCTGCCCTACGTGGTACGCGACTATCTCAACGACAAGCTGGCAGACATGGGCGAGTACCGGGGCGAGGTGACCGACGTGGATCTGGCACTGTGGCGAGGCGCCTACCGGATCAAGGGCCTGAAAATCGTCAAGACCGACGGCAAGGTTCCGGTGCCGTTCTTCGACGCGCCGATGATCGAGCTGGCCGTCAGCTGGCATTCGCTCTGGTATGACCATGCCGTAGTGGCAAAGGCACTGTTCACCAACCCGCAGATCAACTTTGTCGACGGTGGCAACAACAAGCAGGCCTCGCAGACCGGTCAGGGCACTGACTGGCGTACCCAGATGAACAAGCTGTTGCCCATTACCCTCAACGAACTGCGGATCGACAATGGGCGCATCACCTTCAACAATTTCAACTCCACGCCCAAGGTGAAAATCGAGGCGGATCAGGTCAATGCCAGCTTTTATAACCTGACCAATGTGGTGGACGTCGAGGGCAACCGCGATGCCGAGTTCAAAGGCAAGGCGCGCTTGCTGGGCCATGCCGATCTGGAAAGCACGGCCAGGTTCGACCCGTTCAGCAATTTCGAGGACTTTGACTTCCGCCTTCGGGCTACCGGCATTCAGCTCAAGAAGCTCAATGACTTCTCTTCGGCCTACGCCAAATTCGACTTCAATGCCGGTGACGGCGACGTCGTGATCGAGGCGCAAGCCAACAAAGGCCAGCTCAGCGGCTACATTAAACCGCTGTTGCGCAATGTCGATGTGTTCAATTGGCAGCAGGATGTGCAAAACAAGGACAAAGGCGTCTTCCGCTCGATCTGGGAAGCGCTGGTCGGCACCAGCGAAACAGTGCTGAAAAACCAGCGCGAAAACCAGTTCGCCACCCGAGTCGACCTGAGCGGCAGCGTCCACCAGCAGGACATCAGCGGCTTCCAGGCGTTTCTGCAGATTCTGCGCAATGCGTTCGTGCAGGCGTTCAATGCGCGGTATGAGAGCAGTAAGGGGGGCTAGTGGTTTTCTCAAACGCGCCAACTGATGAAAACCCACTTGTTTTCATCGGGGCGGCGTTGACTTAACTGCAGGAAACCAAAGTATCCGCGTCTATCTGGATGTCCAGTTCAGGCCATTCGACGCTCCAGCTGTACGCGAACAGTATCGCCAAAATCAGCCATACCAGAAGCAGCGTTACAATTTTTACCCGGTCACAGCGTGACGCACCATTCAAGAACTGAATAAGACGCCTGCATTCACAGTCGTCCGGCAGCCACGTTATAGTCCGCGCATCTCCTGCCCCTGTTACGTTGTCAGCGCCGACAGGCTGGGCATTCCCAAACGATAAGGATTGATCATGAAGTTCGAAGGCACCCCGGCATACGTCGCCACTGACGATCTCAAGCTGGCAGTCAACGCGGCGATCACGCTGGAGCGCCCACTGCTGGTAAAAGGTGAGCCCGGCACCGGCAAGACCATGCTGGCCGAGCAACTGGCCGAGTCCTTCGGCGCACGGTTGATCACCTGGCATATCAAGTCCACCACCAAGGCGCATCAGGGCCTCTACGAATACGATGCCGTGAGCCGTCTGCGCGACTCGCAACTGGGCGTCGACAAGGTCCACGATGTGCGCAATTACCTTAAAAAAGGCAAGCTGTGGGAGGCGTTCGAGTCCGATGAGCGGGTGATTCTGCTGATCGACGAGATCGACAAGGCCGACATCGAGTTCCCCAACGACCTGTTGCAGGAACTCGACAAGATGGAGTTCTACGTTTACGAAATCGATGAAACGATCAAAGCCAAAAAGCGCCCGATCATCATCATTACCTCCAATAACGAGAAGGAATTGCCGGACGCCTTCCTGCGTCGCTGCTTCTTCCACTACATCGCCTTCCCGGACCGGGCAACTCTGCAGCGCATCGTCGATGTGCATTACCCGAACATCAAGAAAGACCTGGTCAGCGAAGCACTGGACGTCTTTTTCGACGTGCGCAAAGTGCCCGGCCTGAAAAAGAAGCCCTCGACGTCCGAACTGGTGGACTGGCTGAAACTGCTGATGGCCGACAACATCGGTGAAGCGGTGCTGCGCGAGCGCGATCCGACCAAGGCGATCCCGCCGCTGGCCGGGGCGCTGATCAAGAACGAGCAGGACGTGCACCTGCTGGAACGCCTGGCCTTCATGAGCCGTCGCGGCAATCGTTGATCGTCTTTATCCACCCTGCCACGTAAAAGGGCGACAGCCATGCTGCTCAACCTGTTCAACGAAATGCGCGCGGCCAAGGTGCCGGTGTCTCTGCGTGAACTGCTGGACCTGATCAATGCCCTGAAACAGCGGGTTATCTTTGCCGACATCAATGAGTTCTACTTTCTTGCACGCACGATTCTGGTCAAGGACGAGCGCCATTTCGACAAGTTCGACCGCGCCTTCGGTGCCTACTTCAACGGTCTGGAAAAGCTCGACGATCACTTGCAGGCGCTGATCCCGGAAGACTGGCTGCGCAAGGAATTCGAGCGCTCGCTGAGCGACGAAGAGCGCGCGCAAATCCAGTCGCTGGGTGGCCTGGACAAGCTTATCGATGAGTTCAAGAAGCGCCTGGAGGAGCAGAAGGAACGCCACGCCGGTGGCAACAAGTGGATCGGCACCGGCGGCACCAGCCCGTTCGGCTCGGGCGGTTATAACCCGGAAGGCATTCGCGTCGGCGACGCCGGGGAACGCAAGGGCAAGGCGGTCAAGGTCTGGGATCAGCGCGAGTACAAGAATCTGGACGATCAGGTTGACCTGGGTACACGCAACATCAAGGTCGCCCTGCGGCGGCTGCGCAAGTTTGCCCGCCAGGGGGCGGCAGACGAACTGGATATCGACGGCACCATCGACCACACCGCACGCGATGCCGGCCTGCTGAATATTCAGATGCGCCCCGAGCGGCGCAACACCATCAAGTTATTGTTGCTGTTCGACATCGGCGGCTCGATGGATTCGCACGTCAAGGTCTGTGAAGAGCTGTTCTCGGCCTGCAAGACCGAGTTCAAGCACATGGAGTACTTCTACTTTCATAATTTCATCTATGAAACCGTGTGGAAGAACAACCTGCGCCGTGGCTCGGAGCGCACCGCCACCCAGGATTTGCTGCACAAATACGGCGCGGACTACAAAGTGATTTTTATCGGCGATGCCTCGATGGCACCTTATGAAATCACCCAGCCCGGCGGCAGCGTCGAACACTGGAATGAAGAAGCAGGCTATGTGTGGATGCAACGCTTCATGGCCAAGTTCAAGAAAGTCATCTGGATCAATCCCTACCCCAAGGACGCCTGGGACTACACCACGTCCACCCATATTGTGCGCGACTTGATTGAGCAACACATGTACCCGTTGACTCTGCAAGGTCTGGAAGACGGTATGCGCTACCTGGCGAAGTGAACCAGGCGTGCGTCCAATAACGTATAAGCCGGTCATCGACTGGCCCGTACGACCCGACCACCAGCACGAACATTCCAGAACCCCGAACTACCCTGACAGTTCCAGACCACCAATCAGACGGAGATGTGCTGATTGAGTAGATAGTGTTGCAGTTACTCCATCGTTTTGCCTGAGCAACCGTCGCGACTTCGCGGGTTACTTATGAACGAAACGCTCGGGATCATGCAGCCTTATTTCTTTCCCTACATCGGTTACTTCCAGCTCATTGCAGCCGTTGAGCGCGGGATTGTCTTTGACATCGTCAAATACAAACGCAAAAGCTGGATGAACCGTAATCGGGTACTGGACAGTAAAGGCGACTGGCAATACATCAACGTTCCGGTCTGTGCCCGCGAGGGCGCATTGATCAAGGACGCAACCCTTATCGACCTGGCCAGAGCTCACCAGCGAATCAGGAGCCAGCTTGAGCACTATCGAAGCAAGGCACCCTACTTTCGGGAAACCTTGCAGTTGGTTGACCAGACACTGGGCACACCCTCCACCCACCTGAGTGAACTCAACACGCGCGGCCTGCGGGTGGTCTGCGACTATCTGGGCATGAGCTTTGACTGGCAAAGTTGTGCGGCAATGAACCTTGACCTGCCGCCCATTGAACATGCAGGCCAGTGGGCACTTGAAATAAGCACCGTGCTGGAGGCTCGTCAGTACGTTAATGCCACAGGTGGACGTGACATTTTCACGCCGGCTGACTGGCAGGCAAGAGGCATTGAACTGAGGTTTCTCGAACCGGCGTCATTCAGTTATTCCACAGCCCCCATGAGCTTTGTCGAGAACCTTTCGATTATCGATGTGCTGATGTGGAACGCGCCTCAAACAGTGCTTGCCTATCTGCGCGATGAAACACGGACGGTCATATAAGCCGTCCGGGTGACAACAGCCTTTACCTGCAATCAGCGCCAGTCGCGCTCAAGCTGTGGCTTGCGCCGACCGCCGTGAACGACCCAGCCGAGCAACAGTACAAAGCTTTCGATCACCAGTGCCAGCAGCAGTGCACTGATAATGCCCCAGGCAATGACCTCGGGTGCCAGCAACACCTGCCACGTATAGCCGTTGAACGTTTCACGGCGAATATCCGGGTCGGAAGACGTGGCGACGTATAGGGCCCTGGAATACCAAGGGCCTTGAAGTCCGAGCCACTGGCGCTCAAGAATATGAGTACGGTTCATCAACGTATCGATGTTGTCCGCATCGGCTCGAAAAACAGGGTCTTCGCTGCTGCGATAGTGCTGGATCAACGCCTGTATATCGCCTTTGAAGAACTGCTGCGCAGTCGCGGTATAGCCTTTGACCGCCTGTTGCGCCTCGATCAGGTGCGCTTCGACGCGCTTGCTGTAATCACTGATGAAACCGGGAACCTGTACCCCGAACAGCAGGCCCGTTGTGAACAGGACCAATCGCAGATAACTTCGCAGCATCAATATCCCTCTTCTTTTTTTATCCTGTATGCCCGTGAAGGCGCCTTTACTGAGCCGCCGTTTCGACCGAACCACTCGCCACGCACTCACCCTTGCGCCACAGGCTCCACTGGCCCGGCTCGTAGCGGTTCCAGTTTTCGTTCTCGGTCAAAGGTTCGGTGGCAATAACTGTGACCACGTCGTGCGGCGTTGTTTCTGCCTGAAAATCGACAATCACGTCGACATCTTTCAACCTTGCCGGCCCGAACGGCGCGCGGCGGGTGATCTGCACCAGTTTGGTACTGCAAAAGCAGAACAACCAGTCACCGTCGCTCAACAGGCAGTTGAACACGCCTTTACTACGGTATTCGGTGCAGGCCTGTATCAGTGAGGGCAGTAATTGTTCGACTTCAACCGGCTCGGGAAAGGCTTCACGAACGCGATTGAGCAGGTCGCAGAATGCCGCTTCGCTGTCGGTATCGCCCACCGGCCGATAAAACGTGGCAGCGGGGGCGAAATCCGCCAGTTGGCCGTTGTGTGCAAAGCACCAGTTGCGGCCCCAGAGTTCACGCACGAAAGGATGGGTGTTGGACAGGCAGACCTTGCCGACGTTGGCCTGGCGGATATGGCCAATCACCACTTCGCTCTTGATGGGATAACGCTGCACCAACTGCGCGACTTCTGACTCGCTGCTGGCGGCCGGGTCCTGAAACAGGCGCAGGCCACGGCCCTCGTAGAAGGCAATGCCCCAGCCGTCGCGGTGCGGGCCGGTACGTCCGCCCCGCTGCATAAGCCCGGTAAAGCTGAAAACGATATCGGTCGGGACATTGGCGCTCATGCCCAATAATTCACACATGCTCAGGTTCTCGCTTCAAGACGTTTTGCGGCAGGTCGCGTGCCGCACGCGGCGGCACATACCAACGAAGCGGGGTCTACAGTCGCGGCTCTACCCGCGCACCTCTGACCGGAGGGACAGGTGCCGTGGTCTTGCGGGCGTAACGATCGTCATCGGCGAACGGCTCGTCAGCGGGGTCTGTTTCAACAGGCTGCGCGACCGGCTGAGGCTGACGTGCCTTGCGGTTGCGCTCGATCGGCCAGCGGATGAGCACGAACAGCAAGTACGCACCGAAGGCGAACATGCCGTACATGGCCAGGTCCGACACAGCGGTCCAGACATTGCTGCCGACCTTGAACATCAGGTCAAGTGCACTCACAGCCACTGCCGGCGCCATCAAGTCCTTGACGGGGTCAACCATGGTCGGCGTAAACAGCAACACCGCGACCGCCACCCGCAATGGTTCCTTGAGATAACGCCACATCCAGCGGGTCATCAGGAACCATACCAGCAGGCAACCCAACGCAGCGAAGGCGTAGACGCTCCAGGCGATCAGATAGTCGTTTTCGGTCATGACGTCCGTGGAAAGGCAGGTAAAGAGGCGCTTATGATAACGGCTTTTGCCTGACGCGGCTTGCCTCGCTTCAGTAATCAGTTCAGCGTGTACCGATATTTTCCGGTTTGATGCCTTTACAGAGAGCCCAGCATGTCCTTTTCGAATGCAACCTCCAGCGCCCCGATTGCTCGCAAGGCTGACGGTCCCGACCCTTACGCCTGGCTGCAGAATCGCGATACCGACGAGGTGCTCGACTACCTCAAGGCCGAAAACGCCTGGCAAGAACAGCAACTGGCGGATCAGACCGGGCTGCGCGAAAGCCTGTTTCAGGAGATCAAGGGCCGCATTCTTGAAACCGACCTATCACTGCCCTCCCCTTGGGGTCCGTACCTGTACTACACGCGCACCGCCGAAGGTGACGAGTACGCCCGGCACTACCGTTGCCCGCGTCCGGCCAACGACTCCAACACGGTGGATGAAAGCCGCGAAGAACTGCTGCTGGACCCGAACGCAATGGCCGATGGCGGCTTCTTTTCGCTGGGCGCGTTCAGCATCAGCCCCGACCATCAGCGTCTGGCTTACAGCCTGGACACCAGTGGCGACGAGGTGTACCAGCTTTACGTCAAGGAACTGAGCACTGGCCTGATCAGCAGCCTGCCGTTTGAAAACTGCGACGGCAGCATGACCTGGGCTAACGACAGCCAGACCCTGTTTTTCGGCGAGCTGGACGAAACCCATCGCCCCGGCAGGCTGCATCGCCACAGGCTTGGCGAGGCCTCGGCCGAGTTGGTGTTCGACGAGCCGGACGGTCGATTCTTCCTGCATTGCTTCCGTACCAGCTCCGAGCGTCAACTGGTCATTCTGCTCAATAGCAAGACCACCAGTGAAGCCTGGGTGCTGGACGCCGATCATCCCGAGCAGGCCTTTACCTGCCTGGCGCCGCGCGTCGAAGGCCACGAATATTACCCGGACCACGGCCTGCTCGATGGCGTCTGGAGCTGGTTCATTCGCAGCAACCAGAGTGGCATCAACTTCGCGCTGTATCACGCAGCGGAAAAAACCGGCGGCGTTCCGGTTCGTGATGACTGGCAGACGCTGGTGGCGCACGACGAACAGGTGATGCTTGAAGGCCTGAGTCTCAACGCCCGGGGCTTGAGCCTGAGCCTGCGCGAAGGTGGCTTGCCGATCATCGAAGTGCGCCCGCAAGGTCTGCCTGCCTATCGCGTGCAGTTGCCAGATGCTGCCTACAGCCTTTATGTGCAGGACACGCTGGAGTTCGACAGCGACAGGATTCGTCTGCGCTATCAGTCGTTGAACCGCCCCGCGCAGGTACGCCAACTGACCCTGGCCACTGGCGAGCAAGTGGTGCTCAAGGAAACGCCAGTGCTGGGCACGTTCGACGCCGATGCCTACGTCAGCCAGCGGTTGTGGGCCACGGCCAGCGACGGCACGCAGGTGCCGATCAGCCTGGTGGTCAAGCGCGAGCTGGTCGGCAAGGCGACCCCGCTGTACCTGTATGGCTACGGTGCCTACGGCGAGAGCCTGGACCCGTGGTTTTCCCACGCGCGCCTGAGCCTGCTTGACCGTGGCGTGGCCTTTGCCATCGCGCATGTGCGTGGCGGCGGCGAACTGGGGGAGGCCTGGTATCGCGACGGCAAACAGGAACACAAACAGAACACCTTCGGCGATTTCATTGCCTGCGCCGAACATGTGATCGCCCAAGGCCTGACCAGTGCCGAACAACTGGTGATCAGCGGTGGCAGCGCCGGTGGCCTGTTGATCGGTGCGGTACTCAACCAGCGCCCGGAGCTGTTCAAGGCGGCGATTGCCGAAGTGCCGTTTGTGGATGTGCTGAACACCATGCTCGACCCGGACCTGCCGCTAACCGTCACCGAGTACGACGAATGGGGCAATCCGCAGGAACCGGACGTTTATGAGCGCATCAAGGCTTACGCGCCTTATGAGAACGTCAGCGCTCAGGCGTACCCGGCCATGCTGGTCATCGCCGGTTACAACGACAGCCGCGTGCAGTACTGGGAGGCCGCCAAATGGGTCGCCCGCCTGCGCGATCGCAAGACGGACGACAATCTGCTGCTGCTCAAGACCGAACTGGGTGCCGGGCACGGTGGCATGAGTGGTCGTTATCAGGGCTTGCGTGATGTGGCACTGGAGTACGCTTTTATCTTCAAGGTATTGCAGATAGCCTGATGAACTTGGTGTGAAACACCTGTCTTAATAGCATCGGGGGGCACGGATCTGCCCTCCTTCGTCACCGGATTACAAGAACAGACCATGTCAGAACCCCTGTCCAACCTGAACCACGCCATACGCGACATGCTGCTGGACTGCGGCCTGTTCGACACCTTGCTGCCCGGTGACTTTGTCACTGTGGCCGGGTACTTCAGCATCACCGATATCGAAAAAGGCGAAACCATCTTTGCCGAAGGCGATGCCGGGACCTTCATGTGCATCATCCATCAGGGCAGCGTATCGGTGCAGAAACTGGCCGGTGACGGTCAACAGGTGGAGATCGCCGTGCTGCGCCGCGGACGTGCATTCGGGGAGATGGCCGTACTGGATGGCGAACGTCGCTCGGCCAGCTGTATTGCGGCCACCAGTTGCCAGTTACTGAATCTGGGACGCGACTCGCTGGACAAGATGCTCGACGATGCGCCGAAAATCGCCGCCAAGATCATTCGCGCCCTGGCCATCTCGCTGTCCAAGCGCTTGCGCATGGTCGACGGCCAATTACTTTCGCAGCAGGTGTGAGTTTGCCCATCTGGCGCTAAACTTGCCCCATTCCGCTTTCAATGCGCACACGCACAGGTGACACCATGAGCACGGCCAACCCTCCTTCCCATACTGCCAAGCTGGACCGCATTCTGGCCGACGCCCAGCGCGACCGCGAAATGGGTTACCGCGACAAGGCATTGCGCATGTACCCGCACGTGTGCGGCCGTTGTGCCCGCGAGTTTGCCGGCAAACGCCTCAGCGAACTGACCGTGCATCACCGCGACCA
The DNA here is from genome assembly GCF_030209255.1 of Pseudomonas sp. CFBP2511. Classification (NCBI taxonomy): domain Bacteria; kingdom Pseudomonadati; phylum Pseudomonadota; class Gammaproteobacteria; order Pseudomonadales; family Pseudomonadaceae; genus Pseudomonas; species Pseudomonas sp. CFBP2511. The sequence continues at coordinate 220,061 of NZ_JARVSI010000001.1, forward strand.
CAACCATGACAACAATCCGCAGGACGGCTCCAACTGGGAGCTGCTGTGCCTGTATTGCCACGACAACGAGCACTCGCGTTACACCGACCAGCAATACTTCGCCGACGGTTCGCTAAGCACGCCGAAAACCGCCAAGGCCACGCACAACCCGTTCGCCGCGCTGGCAGGGTTGATGAAGAAGGACTAGTGACGGGACGCTGAACGCCTTTTGTGATGAAGAATGGCTGAGTCAAGGCTGAACGCACCTTGTGATGAAGAAGAGTGACCGAAGGAAAGCTGAGGCTGAACGCACTTCAAAGTGGGAGCTGACTTGTCAGCGAAGACAATGGTTCTGACACCTACATTTTGTGACTGCGCTCGCCCGGCCTCTCCCACGAAACCTCCAGCATGCCCCAAAAACCCGCTGCCCCGCCCTCGACGGAATCGCCCCGCCCAAGCACCCCGCTTGCCGGCCCGAAATGAACCGACTGACCGGATACCTCGCCATGCCCACCCGAACATCAAGACGCACCTTCGTGAAAGGGCTTGCCGCCAGCAGTATTCTGGGTGGGCTGGGGCTCTGGCGCAGCCCGGCGTGGGCACTCCCCAATCCGGGCCAGCCTGACGGGTTGTCCGGCACCGAGTTCGACCTGACCATCGGCGAAACCCAGGTCAATATCACCGGCAATGCCAGAACCGCGATGACTATCAACGGCGGCATTCCAGGCCCATTGTTGCGCTGGCGCGAGGGCGACACTGTCACCCTGCGGGTAAAAAACCGCCTCGACGAAACCACCTCCATTCACTGGCACGGCATCATCCTGCCGGCCAACATGGACGGCGTGCCGGGGCTGAGCTTTGATGGCATTGCGCCCGACGGCATGTATGTCTATCGCTTCAAGGTCAGGCAGCACGGCACGTATTGGTATCACAGCCATTCGGGTTTTCAGGAGCAGTCGGGCGTCTATGGGCCACTGGTGATCGACGCCAAAGAACCCGAGCCGTTCACCTACGAGCGCGAGCACGTGGTCATGCTCACCGACTGGACAGACGAAGACCCGGCCCGGGTGATGAAAAAGCTCAAGAAACAGTCGGACTACTACAACAATAACAAGCGCACCGTCGGCGACTTCATCAACGACGTCGGCGAAAAAGGCTGGAGCGCGACCACCGCCGAGCGCTGGATGTGGGCGCAGATGAAGATGAACCCGACTGATCTGGCGGACGTCAGCGGCGCAACTTACACCTACCTGATGAACGGCCAGGCGCCAAACATGAACTGGACCGGGCTGTTCAAACCCGGCGAGCGGATTCGCCTGCGCTTTATCAACGGCTCGTCGATGACCTATTTCGATGTGCGCATTCCCGGCCTGAAGATGACCGTGGTCGCCAGCGACGGCCTGCACATCAAACCGGTGGTTGTCGATGAACTGCGGATCGCGGTGGCAGAGACATTCGACGTGATCGTCGAGCCGGCTGACGGTGCCTACACGCTGTTCGCCCAATCGATGGACCGCACCGGCTTTGCCCGAGGCACTTTAACCAGCAGGCCCGGCATGCAGGCCGAGGTCCCGCCTCTCGACCCGCGTCCGCTGCTGAGCATGGACGACATGGGCATGGCGGGCATGGATCACGGCAGCATGAACCACAGCGCCAAGCCGGCAATGGACGGTATGGACCACAGCAAGATGGACCATGACTCGATGCCCGGCATGGACCACGGCACGATGCCGATGCAAGAAGCACCGGTCATGCAGTCGCACCCGGACAGCGAAAGGAATAATCCGCTGGTCGATATGCAGGCCATGAGCACGTCGGCAAAACTCAATGATCCGGGCATCGGCCTTCGGGACAACGGCCGTAAGGTCCTGACCTACGCCGACCTGCGCAGCACCTTCGAGGACCCGGACGGCCGCGAGCCGAGCCGGACAATCGAACTGCACCTGACCGGGCACATGGAAAAATTCGCCTGGTCGTTCGATGGCGTGAAGTTCTCCGACGCCAAGCCACTGATGCTCAAATACGGCGAGCGGGTGCGTATCGTGCTGGTCAACGACACGATGATGACTCACCCCATTCACCTACACGGCATGTGGAGCGATCTGGAAGACGAAAACGGTCAGTTCATGGTGCGCAAACACACCATCGACATGCCCCCGGGGTCACGCCGCAGCTACCGCGTCACCGCTGATGCTCTGGGCCGTTGGGCGTATCACTGTCATATGCTGTACCACATGGAAATGGGCATGTTCCGCGAAGTGCGGGTGGAAGAATGAGGACTTTACCGTTGAATGGATCGCGCAATTCGTCCCGCCTGCCAACCCTGCTGTTGGCTGCAGGCCTGGCCATGACACCCTGGGCACCCGCGCTGGCTGCCGGCATGGAAGGCATGGATCATGGCAGCCACTCGATGCCCATGGACGCCAGCGCCAGCAGCGACGCCCCGGCGCAGAGCCGAACGCCGATCCCGCCCGTCACCGACGCGGACCGGGCTGCGGTGTACACCAGCCATAGCGGGCATCAGGTCCACGACAGCGCCATCAACAGTTACTTTGTGGCCGACAAGCTGGAATGGCAGGACGCAAACGACGGCAGCGCGCTGGCCTGGGATCTGTCCGGCTGGATTGGCGGTGATATCGACCGCTTGCTGCTGCGCTCCGAAGGCGAACGCACCAACGGCAAGACCGAAGAGGCAGAAGTCCAGGCGTTATGGGGCCATGCCGTCAGCTCGTCGTGGGACGTGGTGGCCGGAGCACGCCAGGACTTCAAACCGGGCGCGCCACAGACTTGGGCGGCTTTCGGCCTGCAAGGGCAGGCGATTTCGGATCTCGACGTTGAAGCCACGGCATTCATTGGCGAAGCCGGACAGACGGCAGCGCGTCTGGAAGCCGACTACGACCTGTTGCTGACCAACGACCTGATACTTCAACCCACTGGCGAACTGAATTTCTATGGCAAGAACGACCCGCAACGTGGCAACGGCTCGGGCCTGTCGACCAGTGAGTTCGGTCTGCGGCTGCGCTATGAAATCACACCGCAATTTGCGCCTTACGTGGGCGTGACCTGGAATCGTTCCTACGGCAAGACTGCTGATTACGCACGCGAAGACGATGAGGATGTTGCCCAGGCGCGTCTTGTCGTGGGTTTGCGCCTGTGGTTCTGAGCGTCGGAATTGGAAATGGCATTGATCTGACGCTGCCGTATAATCCCCGGTTTTCTCCAGAGCTCCCTCCCCGTGGCCAACAAACGGTACGCCTGCATCGGTCTTTATAACCCCAAGTCCCCGGAAAACGTCGGCTCAGTGATGCGTGCCGCAGGCTGCTATGGCGTGGCGTCGGTGTTCTATACCGGTAAGCGCTACGAGCGTGCCCGGGACTTCATCACCGACACCAAGAAAATCCATCAGGACATCCCGCTGATCGGCATCGAGGACCTCAAGAGCATTCTGCCACTGGGCTGCATCCCGGTTGCCGTCGAACTGGTGGAAGGTGCCCGCGCGCTGCCGGAATACACACACCCGGATCGCGCGCTGTATATCTTCGGCCCGGAAGACGGCTCGCTGGACCAGGAGATCCGCGACTGGTGCGAAGACGTGGTCTACATCCCGACCGAGGGCTGCATGAATCTGGCAGCCACCGTCAACGTCGTGCTTTATGACCGCATGGCCAAAGGCATCAATACCCGTTCAGGGCCGCAGTTCGGTCGCGAGAAAGTTGGCCCGGCCAGCGACTGATAACAGAAAAGCATTGAACCTGTGTCGCAGGCGGACAGTCAGTTTCTCTGGACCGGGTGACTACTTATTACCCACTACCTGCGACCTACTGCCTCATGGAGAGCCAACATGCGCGACACCCCGATTATCGAACGCATCGACACACCTGAACTGCTGCAGCGTAATCCTGATCAGAACGTCCAGGGCTGGGAGCGCATTGGCTCGCTGGCTGGCGGCGTACTGATGATGGGCAAAGGCGTACGTCGTGGCGGTTTTCTGGGCCTGATTCAGCTGGCTATCGGCGGCGCAGTGCTGGCCCGTGGTATCAGCGGCCATTGCGCCGCCAAGAGCCTGGTAGAAAAAGGCCGCAGCGACCTGAACAGCGCACGTTCGACGATCGAACGTGCGGGTGCCGAGTTAAGCAACCTGAAAGACGACGCTGAAAACGCCGTGAAGAAAGCCGCCGTCAAAGGCGTGGAAGCACTGACCGAGCCAAAGCCGGTCGTTTAAGCGTTCAACCTGCGCGAAAGATCAGGTAATCCTCCCAGTCGTCCTCGGCCACATTCTTCTCGCTGAGCATGCGGCCGGACTGGGAGATACGTTCGTGATGCACCGCCGTGCGATCACCACACACTAGATGGTGCCAGAGTGGCAAGTCCTTGCCCTCACTGACCAGCCGATAGCCACAGGTCGGCGGTAGCCATTTGAACTCATCTGCCTGACCCGGCGTCAGCTGAATACAGTCCGGCACCGATGCGCGACGGTTGGCGTAGTCAGAGCACTGGCAGGTTTTCAGATCCAGCAGCTTGCAGGCAATACGCGTGTAGTAAACGCTGTTGTCTTCTTCGTCTTCCAGTTTCTGCAGGCAGCACAGACCACAACCGTCGCAGAGCGACTCCCACTCTTGCGTGTCGAGTTGGTCAAGGGTCTTGCGAATCCAGAAGGGTTCAACTTTAGCGGCCATGATTCGGGCAACGGTATCGGTAATGAAAAGGCCGCCAGTCTAGAGGCACAACGGGTGCGGGCCAAGCACTTGCGACTGTCGGTAGTCAGGACTTGTCAGCCAGAAGGCAAAACAGTAGCGTTGACGGGTTTCCAGTGCGTTCAAGCGATGCCTGCCGACCACGGCCCATCAAGCCACGCTCGTTTTCCACCCTTCGCTATCAAGGATTCTCATGAGCTCAAACCCGCGCATCGCCGATCACCCGATTGACCCGCAATTCACCGAACGCTGGTCGCCACGCGCGTTCAGCGGCGAAAGCATCGAGCAGGAAACCCTGCTGAGCTTTTTTGAAGCCGCCCGCTGGGCACCTTCGGCCTATAACTCGCAACCCTGGCGTTTTTTGTATGCGCGCCGCGACACGCCGAATTGGGAACGCTACCTGGGCCTGCTGAACGAATTCAACCGTAACTGGGCGCAGCACGCGGCAGCACTGGTCATCGTCATTTCCAAAACCACCTTCACCGCCCCCGGCGCGACCGAAGAAGGCCCGGCCCTGTGGCACACCTTCGACACCGGATCGGCGTGGGGTTATCTGGCGCTGCAGGCTAGCCTGAGCGGCTGGCACACCCACGGTATGGCCGGTTTCGATCAGGAGCTGACACGCAAGGAGCTGAATATTCCAGAGGGCTATGCACTGCATGCCGCCGTGGCCATCGGCAAGCTGGGTGACAAGTCGACGCTGCCGGAATACCTGCAAGGCCGCGAAGTCCCGAGCCCGCGCAAACCGCTGGACGAACTGGCGGCTGAGGGTGATTTTTCGCTGTAACTGACTTTTCCTGCACGTTTCCATACCTGAAACCTGCGAGCCGATGCTTGATGCATCGGCTCGCTGACAACGGCTTCAGTAACCTCGCGAGAAATCCACTTCGCCGCGCAGTGCTTCCCCATCCTGAAACGCTTTCAGGTTATCGACGAAAAGCTCGGTCATGGCCACCGGCGATGTCGGTGCCGAACTGTGACCGGTCAACAGCAGACCGTAGGCAGTCCAGAACGGATGACGCTGCGGCAAAGGCTCCTGACGGCAGACATCAATGATCGCCCCCGCCAGATGCCCCACCCGCAACGCTTCAACCAGGTCCGCATCCACCACCGCCACACCGCGCCCGACGTTGATGAACAACGCCGTTGGCTTGAAGCTGGCGAACAGCCTCGCGTCATACAGATCGTGGGTATCCGGCGTGTTGGGCAACAGATTGATGACGTAGTCCATGTCGCCTATCAGACGCGACATGTCCGACAACGCGGTTACTTCGATGAAAGGCGCCTGGGTTCGCGCCGTGGACGCCACGCCGTAGACCTGCACACCGAATGGCAACAGAAACTCGGCAACGCGCCGGCCGATATCACCGGCACCGACGATCAGTACCTTGCGACCTGCCAGGCTCTGACCAATGCGACTGTCCCACTTGCGCTCGACCTGACTCATCAGGCGCGCCAGCACCTCACGCTCATGACCGAGCATGTAGGTCAAAACGAATTCGGCCATGACCTGACCGAAAATCCCTACGGCACGCGTCAGGCGATAATCCTGCGACAGGCCGTCGGCCAGCAGTGGCGTGATCCCCGCCCAAGTGGATTGCAGCCATTGTGGCTTGTGCCCCTGGCGCAGCAGATTGGCCATCAGGTCCGGCTGCCCCAGCCAGATCGGGCAGTCGCTGGCCAGCCGTGACAGCTCGGCAGAGTCGCCGGTGCTCAAGACTTCCAGGTCAGGCGCAGCCTTGCGCAACAATTGGGTGTAAACGAGGTAATCGTGCTCGGCAATCAGAACGCGCATGTTTCAAAAACCTTAAAAACAGGACAGGCAACCCACGGCGAATGTGGACCGCTTTACAACGGAGCAACGATCACATGGGGTCGTTGCGGCGCAGCAGCTCTTCGGGCAAATGCTCGATGTACTCGTCTTCAGCGGGAGGCATCTGCAAGTGATAGCCCTGGCCGTCGAGGTTCTTCAGCACCGCATTGATATCTTCGCGCGACAGCGCACGCTCGGGGCTCAGCACCAGATCAAATGCATGAACCGGTTTGCCGAACGCCACCAGCAGCTCTGGCGGCACGCGCTTGAGGACGTCGCTCTTCAAGACGTAAAGGTACATCTCGTTTCTTTTCGGGCTGCGATAAATCGAGCAGATACGCTTCAAGACTGTTCTCCAGAGGAAGCCAGGCTGTCCAGCAGCGCCTGGCCCATCAATTCGCGACGCCAGCCACGCAACGAATCGGGCAATTGATAAGGACCGTCGGGGTAGCCGCTCTTGAGCAGCGCTTCGAGGGTCTTCTTGCGCAGCATCAGCTCTGGCGTCATATCCAGTTGCTCGGCGTACTGCTGACCGATTGCGCGCAGGCGTTTGATCGACCCGGCAGCATCAATGGGCAATGGCTCGGGCAATGCCGGCGGCCACTCTGCTGCCGGCACACTGGCTGCGGTCTGAATCAGCTCCAGCAAAAACTCGCCGTCGTGACGGACCGTGCGCGGGTGCATGTCTTCGATACGGGCCAGCGCGCCGAGGTTGTCGGGCTGCGTTTTGGCCAATGGCCAGAGCGAGTGCTCACGTATGATGCGGTTGCGCGGCAAATTACGGGCGCGGGCCTGAACCTCGCGCCAGGCGCAGAGTTCACGCAGCACCGCCAGTTGGGCACGTGACAGCTTCCAGGCCAGCTTGGCGTCGCGATACACCTCGTACGGGTCGACTTCGCGGCGCAGATTGGCGACCAGCTCGGCACCGTCATCCAGCAACCAGGCGTATTTGTCCTCTGACAAACGCGGGCGCAGGATGGCGAACAGCTCGGCAAGGTGCACGGCATCTTCGGCGGCGTAGCTGATCTGGGTGTCCGACAGCGGGCGTTGCAGCCAGTCGGAACGGGTTTCGCCCTTGGGCAGGTCGATATTAAGGACCTCCTGCACCAGACGCGAATAGCCCATGGAAAAACCGAGATTCAGGTACGCGGCTGCCAATTGGGTATCAAACAACGGAACCGGCAGGCTGCCAGTCAGGCGCAGCAAGACTTCGAGGTCTTCGCTGCACGCATGCACCACTTTGATGACTGCGGGGTTTTCGAGCAGCGCAGACAGAGGTGCCCAGTCGTTGATCAGCAACGGATCAATCAGCCAGGCGCTTTGCCCGTCGCCAATCTGCAGCAACGCTGCGATTGGGTAAAACGTGTCGACCCGCATAAACTCGGTGTCGAGCGCGACAAAAGGCAGCGACTGCCATTGTGCGCAATGCCGGGCGAGGCTGTCGTCGTCGCGAATCCAGTGAATATCGATGGCCACACGGCTCTCCCTTCAACAATGGCGCGCAGTATATATCGTGACGGGAGATTATCGCGCGCCTGTCGTCCTGGTCTGGCGCATCTTCATGCAAATGACAGGCAACAGCTAGGGGTTGCCTGGCAAAAATGATGACGCTCGTGCCAATACGGGCATTGGCACGAGCGTCAGTTGACGTTGTGTCGCTAGCTTGAGCGCAGCCCACCCGTCATTGCTTGTCAGCCGCCGCCAGCTCACTCCGGCACCCGGCAAACATATCCAGACTCGGGTCATAGACCTTGGTATCGACTTTCAACAGGCCAAGCATGGAGTGAAAAAGGTTGTCCTGGCTCAGTGGCGCGTTGCGCTGTTTGGCAAGACAGTCCGGGGTGACGGCGAAAGACTTCTGATAGGTATCGGACAACCAGATCAGCATGGGCACATGCTTCTGTTGATCTGGCGCCAGTACATAGGGGGTGCCGTGCAGGAACAAGTTGTACTCGCCAAGGGATTCGCCATGATCCGACAGGTACACCATTGCCGTATCAACCTTGGCCTGATTACTGCGCAACAGGTCAATCAGTGTGGACAGCACATGGTCGGTATACAGCAACGTATTGTCGTAGGCATTGACGATGCTGTCCCGGCTGCAATTGTTCAGCGCATTGCTTTCACACACCGGGGTAAACTTTTCAAACTCTTTTGGGTAGCGCTTGTAATATTCCGGCCCGTGACTGCCCATCTGGTGCAGGACAAGAACGGTGTCCTTGTCGAGACTGTCGATAAAGCCCTGCAGGTTTTGCAACAGGATCTCATCCCGGCATTCATGACTGTTGCATAGCAGCGGGTCCGTGAGATTGCTCACGTCCTGGAACGTCACCCGGTCACAGGTGCCTTTGCAACCCGACTGATTGTCACGCCACACCACTTCTATACCCGCATGTTTCAGCACATCAAGCAAGCCTTCCTGATTACGGGCCTTGGTTGCGTTGTAGTTCTTGCGCCCCATGTTGGAAAACATGCAAGGCACCGACACCGCTGTTTCAGTACCGCATGAATAAACATCGGTAAACGCGACCAGCCCGTTCTCTTTGTTCAAGTTAGGCGTGGTATTGCGACCATAACCCAGGATCCCGAAGTTTTCCGCCCGGGCGCTCTCGCCCACGACCAGCACCGTCAGTGATTTGCGGGCATGCGTGGCCCAGTCCGGCGAGCGTTTGGCGTCTTCGCCAATCTTGACGAATGGGCGCTGTGCCGAGATAACCTGTTCGCTCAGGTAGCCGATCGAGGCACCCATGTAGTTGCTCGGCACGACCATCAGGCGCAATTCGTGGTGATTGCGAAACAACGAGGACAACCCCTGATAGTTCGCCAATGCCACGCCGCCGATGGCCACACTACAGACCACAATAACCACCAGCTTGCTGAACAGCTCCAGGTGCCAGCGGCGATAACTGATCGGCAGTTTCCACAGAATCAGCGACGGCAGCACACCCAACAAAGCGATGTACACGACCAGTTTCAAAGACAACAGCCCCTGAACTTCAGTCACGTTGGTTTCGGCAAAGTTTCGGAACATACCGGCGTCAATCATGACGCCGTATTCGGTCATGAAATAAACCACACTGGCGCTGACCATAAACAGAAAGATCACCACAGGTTTAAACACACGACGGAACGCCAACAGCGTCAAAAAAATATTGAATACACAGAAAATCATCAAGCCGAAGGCAAAGCGCATGGCCAGGCCTTTGCCATCGCCACTGGTAATTGCGAATAAATGCTGCCACAGATTGATATTGAAGCCCAACAACAGTAAACCGCTGACAAATAGAGTTACAACCTCTGGGCGAACAGTTCTCATTATCGGCATCGTGATCTACTTATCAAATTAGTATGCACCGGGCGCAGAAACCGGCCCCCGATGGCGCGGACTTTAAGCAGCGCGTCATCAATTTTATGTGAAAAACGTGCAACGTTTGAGTTGAATGAAGCTTATTTCACAGTGAAGCAATTCGCTCGCATGAGTCCACATTGATCGGGTAGAAAAACGCCTCCGCAAGCAGGCAGGCTTGCGGAGGCGCCATTAATTCGACAGCGCTCGATCAGACCGAGCGACGACGATAGGCGCGATAACCCGGCAACCAGAAGTTGCGTTCGATGGCCGCCAGCAAGGCTTCCTCCGAGGTTTCCAGCGCCAGCCCCTCAGCCTGAGCTTCTTTGGCGACAGCCAGTGCAATCTTGCGGCTGACCTGCTGAATCTCTTTGAGTGGCGGCAGAACCGCGTCGCCCTGCCCCGTGACCATCGGCGAGCACTCGGCCAGCGCATTGGACGCCGCCATCAGCATGCGATCAGTGATGCGCGATGCCTTGCAGGCCACCACGCCAAGACCGATCCCCGGAAAGATGTAGGAGTTGTTGCACTGGGCGATGTGCACGGTGCGGCCATTGATCTCGACCGGCGCAAACGGGCTGCCGGTCGCAACCAATGCGTTACCGTCAGTCCAGCGCAGGATCTCTTCCGGCGTGGCTTCGACCTTGGAAGTCGGATTGGACAGAGGCATGACCAGCGGCTTGGCGCAATGCTTGTACAGCTCGCGAACAACCTGCTCGGTGAACAGACCGCGCTGGCCGGACACGCCGATCAAGACGGTGGCACCGGCATGCGTCACCACGTCGAGCAACTGCGGGAAGGTCTCAGTGCCTGCCGTCCAGCCAGCGACATCGGCGGATTTCTGCGCCAGACGTTGCTGGAAGTCCAGCAGGTTGCCCATGCCTTCAGTCAGCAGACCGAAACGATCCACCATGAAAATACGTTTGCGCGCTTCGCTTTCGCTCAGGCCTTCAATGCGCATCGCAGCGATGATGTGCTCAGCAATCCCGCACCCCGCCGAACCGGCCCCGACAAACACCACTTTCTGTTGGCCAAGCGTTTCATTCTTGGCCTTGCAGGCCGCCAACAATGTGCCCACTGCGACCGACGCGGTGCCCTGGATGTCATCGTTGAAGCAGCACAGCTCGTCCCGATACTTCTCAAGCAATGGCATGGCGTTGGACTGGGCGAAGTCTTCAAACTGCAACAGCACGTCCGGCCAGCGACGCTGCACCGCATCGATGAACAACGCGATGAAGTCTTCGTATTCCTTGCCCGACACGCGCTCGTGGCGCCAGCCCATGTACATCGGGTCGTCCAGAAGCTCGCGGTTATTGGTGCCGACATCCAGCACGATCGGCAGCGTATAGGCCGGGCTGATACCACCGCAGGCGGTGTACAGCGACAACTTGCCAATGGGGATGCCCATGCCACCAATGCCCTGATCACCCAGACCGAGAATTCGCTCGCTGTCGGTCACGACAATGATCTTGATCCGGTCCTTGGTGGCGCTGCGCAAAATGTCATCGATGCGGTCACGCTCAGGGTAAGAAATGAACAAGCCGCGATGCGTACGGTAGATCTTGGAGAACTCCTGGCACGCCTGCCCCACCGTCGGGGTGTAAATGATCGGCAGCATCTCGTCCAGATGCGAGTCCAGCAGGCGGAAGAACAGGGTTTCGTTATTGTCCTGAATCGAACGCAGGTAAATATGCTTGTCCAGGTCGCTCGCGCACTGTTTGTACTGGCTGTAGACCCGGGTAACTTGCTCTTCGATCGTCTCTACGTTCTGCGGCAGCAGCCCGATCAGGTTGAATTCGATCCGCTCTTGCGGGGTAAAGGCACTGCCTTTGTTCAGCAGGGGCATTTCCAGCAGTGAGGGTCCTGCGTAGGAAATGTACAACGGTCGCGAAGTGGTGGTCATTTTCTCTAATCGCCTTTTTCGTCTTCTCATTAATTCTTTACGTCGACCGGGGCGGGCAGCCTGGCTCAGTTCTTGTTATTTTTTCTTGTCGCCAGTTCTCTATCAGGCCATGCCGAAAACCATTCGGCGGTGAGGTCAGGGGGCACATATTACTCGCCTGACGGCCGCTTGCGACATTTTGTCGCGTAGAGAGTGGCTAAGTGATGCTATCGCCAGCACAGCGTTATACCGCCGGCACATGCCAACGGCTCCTCGACAAGGGGTAATGAGACGTGATGAAAAAGCCCCGACGAATGTCAGGGCTTCGAGACGTCAGGACGCGTCTGCTTTTTCGGCAATAAGCCCGATGGTAAAGCCATCAACCGCCGAGATCCGACCGCGCCACAGCACGCCTGCGTCACAGATCGGGTTGCCGTCTGTGGAGTAGGTGCGGCAGTCCTTCAGGTGGATGAAGTGGAACGCCGGCGTGTCTTCCGACGACTCTCCCGGTTTGAAGGACAGAATCATCTCCTTCATGGTCGCGTCAGTGCCGTTGCCAAACGAGCTGAACGGCGCGGAAATGTCGTCTGCCAGCTGTTCAAAATAGGTGTCATGAGAAATCAGATGCCCGGACACCAGATTCCCGCCCACCGACAGCGTTACCCCCAACTCCACCTTGGTGTTCGCCACAAACTTGACCAGCCACTGCAGCAACCAGTCAATCTGCTTGCCCTGCCACTTGAACTGGGCAATCACGTCATCATGGCTCTGGCTGGGAGAAGGTTGCGCCTTTTGTACTTGATCTACGTCCGACATCTGATAGCTCCTCGCCTCACAAAACGTTGAACCCAAGGTATAGATCAGATCGGGCGAAAGGGAAACCGGGAGGGGTGAATAGTTTGGAATGGATGATGAGGGCTTGATCATTTTGACTTTTTTCAGGCGTTTGAGGTGGCAATCCGGCAGTTCAGCCGTGTTGACAGGACAGAATTATGACCTCATTCTGTCCTTTTAACGACGGACAAAGAATGGAGGCTGCCTTATTAATGAGCACATCATCGACCATGAACGACTCCATTTTTCTGTATATCTTCGAGCAAACCTGCCCTTGCGCAGTCAAGTGAAGTTTTTTCGCTGAGCACAAACGCCTCGAAGACTCCCGCAGACTCATCTTTAAACCAAAGACGGCGGCCTGTGGTGATGATCTGATATTGCATCACGGTCGAGGCGGTGCGCAGATCGATCAGGTCCACAGGCAAACGAACGATGTCTGCGATTTCCCCCGCCAACCGCCACAGCGCCACAGCGCCACAGCGCCACAGCGCCACAGGATCGAGAGTGCCTTGCACAAGCACGGCAAGATCCAGGTCGCTTTCGGAGTTGGCATGACCGGTCGCCTGACTGCCGAACAGGTAGACAGCCAATAGGTCAGGCAATCGGGATTGCAGGTGTGTGAGCAAGCTGTGGGTGTTCATACGCAACGTCTCAAATATTGCCGAGACAGACCCTAATAGAAGCCGGGGTCGGATTCTCGCTCAAGTGGATCTTCGTGGGCACCTGCTAACGGGCGATGCTGGAAGATGCACTAGCCCTTGGTCAGCCTGGCAGCCTCCTCCATAAGATTGGCGATGGCGAAATCTACTTTTTGCAGAAGAGCTTTGCGCACCTCTTCGCTCTCTTGGCTAGCGGCCACTGCATCAGCTTGAGCTTTGGTGACCTCCGCCTTGAGCTGAGTTAGCTTCGGATTGGCCAATTCATTCATGAGCACGCGACGCTGAAGCCAATGATAGATAGTGAACGAGGACCCAACGCTCTCTAAGCGCCGCTCGTCCCAGCGCTTCGTCGCCTCCAGAACATGCTTGTTCAGTGCAACACTGAACAACTGGCGGTGAACGTCGGGCATACCGGTCGCTCGATTGATGTAGTGGGAAGCGATCAAGCCGGTCCTACCATCATCGCTAACTACACACCCTGAGTAGGATTCACTCGACACCACGTCAATAAGTGCCTGGGTCTCATTCACCACCACAATCAATTCCGAGCTACCCGAAATTGCCGCAAGCACCTCGTGCACCAACAAACGCCACCGAGCATCCGGCATGGGCTGTGCTCCGCTTTCGATGGCAGAAATGGTCCGTGTCGTCACGCTAAATAATTTAGCTACGTATGCAGCACTCCAGCCAAGTGTGGTGCGCCATTTGAGCAATAGCTTCCCTCGCTCGTCCGCTTGGATCCCTTGAATATCAAGCAATGCAACCTCCTAAAAATCGCAGCAAGAAGAATTAATTAACGAACGAGAGAATATTTCCTTCACCTGAAATACCATCGTGGTTAGGAAATGCCCTGTTGTCAAATTTCTTGAGAGGCGGAACCAAAGGACAGCGTGTGCGGAGCAGTTTTGAAATGCTCGGACTTCAAACGCTTGAGCCAAATACAGAAGCCGTTGCGCTCCCAGTAAAGTATTTTCAACCGGTTATGGTGGCGATTCAGAAAAACAAAGAGCACGGGGTCGAACACGGCAACTTTAATGTCTAGCTCAACCAGCGTAGCAAGGCCGTCGATGGACTTTCGAAAGTCCACCGTCTTGGGGTAGAGGTACACTTTTTCGACTTTGGCGTCGGGTCGCATCATGGGGAGCTGGCTCCTGAAAAGAATCGGGAGCACCGTATCAGGCTTCAATTGCTAGCTTGGAATGTGGGGTTCATGAGGCGCTTACACTGCAAGGAGCTGATAAGCAACGACATATCAAAAGTGCTGGCGCAGCACTACCAAACTCACAAAGTCCCTCAGACGCGACTACAGGGGCTCCCAGGGATTTCTGAGAGAGATATTCGCAAGTCCGTGTGTTCGCCGGTACGCGTTGGGTATGCCTCCTCAATATCCGGACGAATTTCCTCGCCGCAACCACTTGAGATTGGGCGGAACTCAGATTCCCAAAACAGGGAAAATCAGGATTTGCACACATGGACAGTGGTGGTGATATTTACACCTTATCTGCGTGAAGCGTCGAATAAATTGATTCACGGAAATGTTGGTGCGTAGAGCCAAGTCTCGCCCGTTAGTCAGCGACGACACACCATCACTCAGCCAGTGCGTACAACTTTATACGCCCTTGGCCCCTTGGGCTCCTCATGCACCTCAAACCGAACAACATCACCCATCGCTATACCATTAACAACATCTTCAACATCATCGTAGAAGAAAAACACGTCGCGTCCCTTTTCTCTGCGTATAAACCCAAAACCTTTAAAAGAATCATAAGAATTAACAAAACCGGTATCAACTAGCTGGTCATCCGTCATATTCACTCCCACATCAATACCTTTGATGGAACGTCGGAAAATTTGGTCTTCAACTGACGCCTAAGACCCCTTGCCAGCGTTTTGTTGGTCCTTGTCAGGATTCCAAGCCTATTAATCAATCTCCGATAAGCGTTAACCACAGAAACTTTTACATGACTCGTTTTAGGCCGCTTTAATAGCAAATCCGCTTCACGAATAATTGCGGCTGTTGCCTTACCGTCATAGAGGGGAAGTATATCTCTCATCCGGGCACGCAACTTTAAAGCTTGAGAATGCTCAAGCCTCGTTAGTTTAGCAACCTGTCCTGAAACTTTATTCCAAAGCTCGTGATATTCATCCCGAAACCTGTCCTTCTGATACTCTCGCTCACAGATATAGACGGAGTGCCGAATCAAATCTCTCTCAGCACGCCGAATTTTTGGGACACCGTGCCCTACCCATACACCTGTGACAGTATATTCAGCCGATAAATCGTCAGACCGCTCGATCTTCGTCTTACTTTTTTTAATGCGTAACTTATGTTCACTAAACAGCCCGGCGACATATTTTATGTAGCCACTGACTTCATCCTGAGAAAGTAACCTACTTGACGATAGCGTCACATCATCCAGAAGACGGGAGTATGTAACACCTTGATTTCTCAGCCTTGAAACAAAGTTATACTCAGAATTGTGAAATATTAGATTAGCTACGTAGCTAGACGTGCACGCACCTTGTGGAACTTTTCCATCTCTAGTAACTATCTTAGACAAGAGATCACTAACTTCATCGGGAAAATTAAAAAAATACTTGAAAATACTTACAACGCTTTCATAAGGAATATTATCGTAGAAATTTCGAATATCTAGACTAATTAAAGATTTTGAGCCGGCATGAATTCGACTATTCTCGATATAGTCGCGAGGATGATCCTCGTCTCTGACCCCACCTTGTAGATAGAAAGGGTAATGGACCTTTTCAAAGAGTCTTGAGTTTATTCTCTTTTGAAGCTTCTTAAGCTCATACTTTGGTTCATAGACGTTCCGCTCCTTATCTCCTTTCGTCCTAATGACAAAATGAGTATATGAATCGGTCGCCCGTCCCGCCAGATCATTAAGCAGCTTTGGATGCACACCCAGCGTCTTAGCCAACATGGCCACAGAACCGATGGATGCATGAGGATAATAAGGCTTGTCCTTCGCCACTAGCTTGACCTTTCCGTAGTTATCAAAGCAAAGATTAAGAGTCAGTTAGTTGCTATCGTCTCCCAAGAAGGAGATAAATTTGCGACCAACCCAGCCTAAGAAAGCCATCACGGTCAATCTGAAAGCTGCATTTGAGCCAATTCTTTTCCCCGATGTGCTATCTCTAGCTACTACGGGAATGCTCTTCTTTCTACCAGCCATATGTATTTCAATTTTAACATCGAACATTGCGAAACCCTCTTGTTGTGAAGACAGAGAATTCTGTCGTCACGGCCAGACCAATTGGATTAAGCATCTCAAGGAATATTTGTATTGACTCAAATGGACTCTTAACTTTTACGCCAGACAACGGTCGCAGCGCGTAATCGGAGGAGCGCAGAACACACCACCCCGCGTACGGAGGCTACCGAGGCGCCGGTCATGACCCCAAGGGGTCGCCAAGTTAGGCATCGATTTCCTTGAATATATGACTTTAAAGAGCGGGAACAGGTGAATGCACCTGCTGCCACAAGAATATGGATAAGGAGGCCATGCTGTCAACAAGACATCAAAGAAAATTGAACTTTTGGAGAGAGATGATCTTCGTCTCTGCCGCTGAATTTTCCGGGGGATGCGAATGCATGGCCTGTCCTGTCTACCGGGGCAGGCTAAGTAGTAGAAAAGGGTAGTAGAATCGAAAAAGAGATATACACAAAAAAGCCCCGTAAATCAAAAATTTACGAGGCTTCTGAATGATGGCGGAGAGATAGGGATTCGAACCCTAGGTACCGGTGAAGGTACAACGGATTTCGAATCCGTCCCATTCGGCCACTCTGGCATCTCTCCAACGGCGCGAATAATAACAGCATCGGCGCGGAAGGCGAAGCCCTTCCGCTGATTTTTTTTGTGCTATCAAGCGCTTGCGTGGTTTTTCGGGTTACAGCGGTACGCCCAGACGGTTTGCGACTTCTTCGTAAGCCTCGATAACGTCGCCCAGACCCTGGCGGAAGCGGTCCTTGTCCATTTTCTTGCGGGTGTCTTTGTCCCAGAGGCGGCAGCCGTCGGGGCTGAATTCGTCGCCGAGGACGATTTCGCCGTGGAATACGCCGAACTCGAGTTTGAAGTCGACCAGCAGCAGGCCAGCGTCGTCGAACAGTTTGGTCAGGACTTCGTTGACCTTGATCGACAACTCTTTCATGCGAACCAGTTGCTCGGCAGTGCCCCAGCCGAATGCCACAACGTGGGATTCGTTGATGAACGGGTCGCCTTTGGCGTCGTCCTTAAGGAACAGTTCGAAGGTGTACGGATTAAGTTTGGTACCCTCTTCGATGCCCAGGCGCTTGACCAGGCTGCCAGCGGCGTAGTTACGCACGACGCATTCGACCGGGATCATGTCCAGCTTCTTGACCAGGCATTCGTTGTCGCCCAGCAGCTTGTCGAATTGGGTCGGGATACCCGCCTCTTCAAGCTTTTGCATGATGAAGGCGTTGAACTTGTTGTTCACGGTGCCTTTGCGGTCCAGCTGTTCGATACGCTTGCCGTCGAACGCCGAGGTGTCGTTACGGAACAGCAGGATCAAGCGGTCAGCGTCGTCGGTCTTGTAAACCGATTTGGCTTTGCCGCGGTAGAGTTCTTCACGTTTTTCCATGATGGGCTCCGCTTGCTAAGTAGTTGGGCTAGGCGATATGTCGCCAATCGAGCCCTGAATCTTGATCGGCCAGTTGCAGCCAGTCCGGGTCGCACCCAAGGGTGTCGACAAAACATTGCCGGGCCAGGTGCGGCAGGTTGTTCTTGCTGCTGAGATGCGCCAGCACCAGGTGCTGAAGGTCCTGCCATCCCAGTTCGCTCACCAGACTAGCGGCCTGATGGTTGTTCAAATGACCGGTTTCACAGCCCACGCGCTGCTTGAGAAAGACCGGGTACTGGCCTCGGGCAAGCATGTCGCGGCAGTGATTGGCCTCGATCATCAAGGCATCCAGGCCTTGATAACGCTGTAATATGTTGGAGCAGTAAGAGCCGAGGTCGGTCAGCAGGCCGAAGCGGCGCGAGCCGTCACTGAAGACGAACTGCGTCGGTTCAAGTGCATCATGCGCAACAGACACCACGTCGATGTCCAGTGCGCCGATCTGCAAGCTCTCCCCGCCTGCCAGCAAACCGGCAACTTCCACCGGCTTGCGCATTCCGCGCAAGGTGCCGCTACTGAGGTAGACCGGCACATTGTAGCGCCGCGACAGCAAACCCACGCCATGCACATGATCGGCATGTTCGTGGGTCACCAGAATGGCACTCAGCTGGCTTGCCGCGACACCCAGACGAGCCAGACGCCGCTCGGTTTCCCGCAGGGAGAAACCGCAATCGACCAATACATACGTATCGTTGCTTGCGACCAGCGTGCCGTTGCCACGGCTGCCGCTGCCGAGAACTGCGAAACGCACTTAACCCAGGTTATCTTGAATAACGCTCAACACCCGACGAGCGATATCCGCAGGTGCAACAGTGTTGATGTTCTTCTCGACGGTCACCTGAACGTTGTCACCGACCTTACTCAGGCGCACCTGATAACGCTCGGCGCGGGCATCGATCTCTTCCTTGCTCGACTTGCTGCCGAACATGCGACCGAAGAAACCAGGCTCGTTCTCAGGCGTTTTGGCTTTTTCAGCCAGGTTGATGTAGTACAGGCCCAGGCTGCGGTTGATGTCCTCGACACGCCAGTCGCCCTGATCCAGCGCACGGCCGACGCTCGACCACGCACGGTCCAGATCGGCACCGAGGTTCAAGACCGGGTTGCCGCTGCCGTCTTCGCTCAAGGCAACACGGCTCGGGGTATCGTAGTCACGCGCTGCAAGCAGGGAAATCGAACCGCCCTTCTCGGCGTTGCGGCCCATGCTGGCCAGCAGGTCATCGGTCAGTGCTGCATCGAGACCCAGGTTGGTGGTGCGTGTCGGGAACGCCACATCGGCCGTGCTGCCGGCAGGACGCTCGACGCTGACCACGTAAACTTCGCTGGTGTTGCGCTGCACGCCTGGCTCGATGCGAACCCGCACACGGGTTTCTGCGTCGGCCGCGACACCCGCCGCGCTCAGACGCTTGGCCACCGAGGCGGATAGCTCATCAAGACGCTGCCACGAAGAGCTGAATTCGCCCGTCTGCGGACGCTCTTCAGCGATGCGAAAACCATTGTCTTCAAAATACTGGTGGGCCACCGGCCAGACTTCGGCTGGCTGGCGCTGGGCCAGAATCCAGTGCGAATCACCGCTCTTCTGCAAGCTGAAATCACTCGACTCGGACGTCGAGGCCAGCGGCAGAGGACGAGGAACGGTGTATTCACCGTCTTTCTGGGTGCTGTCAGCCACGTTACGCGGGATCGGCAACAACGGATCCAGGCGCTTGACGCCGGAAACATCGGCAGGCACCTGCATGGGAGGGGTCTGGGTTGCCTGAAGGTAATCGCTACCGCGATCACGGAAGTAGCCATCTTCACCCCAGAGCCAACCGCAACCGCTGGTGCTGGAGATAATAAGAGCAAGTGCGGATAGTCCGGCCAATCGCTTCATTGCGTGATACTTCCTCAATTAAACCAGGACGCCGGACTGGCGCATGGCCTGACGCAGCGGTTCGTGACAGGCTTCGCTGAGCCAGGTAAGCGGCAGACGGATACCGTCTGGCATCAAACCCATCTCATGCAAGGCCCATTTCACGGGGATAGGGTTGGATTCGATGAACAGGGTGTTGTTGAGCGGCATGAGCGTCTGGTGAATCGCCCGTGCAGTCTCGGCGTCGCCACGCATGGCCGCTGCGCACAGATCGCTCATGGCGCGTGGTGCAACGTTGGCCGTGACGGAAATATTGCCCTTGCCGCCCAACAGCATCAGTTCGACAGCCGTCGCGTCATCACCGGAGTACAACAGAAAATCGCTGCTGACGCTGGCCAGAATGTCCTTGGCGCGCTGCAGGTTGCCGGTGGCTTCCTTGATGCCGATGATGTTCTTGACCCTGGACAGACGCGCAACAGTCTCTGGCAGCATGTCGCAGGCCGTACGGCCCGGCACGTTGTAGAGGATCTGCGGGATGTCTACGGCATTGGCGATGTGGCTGAAATGTTGGAACAGGCCTTCCTGCGTCGGCTTGTTGTAATAAGGCGTTACCAGCAGGCACGCATCAGCGCCAGCGGTCTTGGCGTTGGTGGTCAGCTCGACGGCTTCGCGCGTCGAATTGGCGCCTGTACCGGCGATGACCGGAATACGTCCTGCAACCTGAGCAACCACACGGCGGATGACTTCGATGTGTTCGCTCACATCCAGCGTCGCCGATTCACCTGTGGTGCCGACGGCAACAATGGCGTTGGTGCCCTCTTGCAAGTGGAAGTCAACCAGTTTGCTCAGGCTGTCCCAGTCCAGACGACCTTGTGCATCCATTGGTGTGACCAGTGCCACCATACTGCCCGCAATCATGCAACCGCTCCTGCCGGAAAAAGAGAGCGGTAATGGTACTGGCGCTATCAACCTTGTACAAGCGAAGTACCGCGCTCTGAGCATTCCCCTGAGCGATGGTTTTCGCTACCCTTCGTGCTTTGATCGGTACTGGTCACCTGCGCACCTCGCTCAATCGGTCGAATTTGTCGCCAGAAGCCCCGCCCCAGTGCACTCCAGCCCAGTCATGGCATGTCCATGCAAGCCAGACGCTCCGGGACCCGGGCAGCTATCTCGCTCCGCCGATTGGCGAAACAGCCCCGCAAGTCCGAAAAAGTACCGACCGCTCATCGTCTAGGAATGCTGCATGTCGTCCACCCCCACAGTTCGCGAACAATTCCTTGTCATCAGTGCCCTTGGCGCCAACCCCATGGAGCTGACCAACGTCCTGTGCCGCGCCAGCCATGAAAACCGCTGCTCGGTCGTCACCTCTCGCCTGACCCGTCATGGTGAGTGCAGTGCACTGATTCTGCAGGTATCGGGTAGCTGGGACGCGCTGGCGCGTCTTGAAACCGGCCTGTCGAGCCTCTCCAAGAAGCACGCCTTCACCACCAGCGTGGTGCGCAGTGCCACGCTGGAAAGCCGCCCCGAGGCCCTGCCCTACGTGGCGTATGTCAGTTCGGCCTACCGCCCGGACATCATCAACGAGCTGTGCCAGTTCTTTATCGACCACAATGTCGAGCTGGAAAACCTGATCTGCGATACCTATCAGGCCCCGCAGACCGGCGGCACCATGCTCAATGCAACGTTCACGGTAACACTGCCCGCCGGTACGCAAATCAGCTGGCTGCGTGATCAGTTCCTCGATTTTGCCGATGCGCTGAATCTTGATGCGCTGATCGAACCGTGGCGCCCACAAGCCCCCATGTAAGGAATCCTCATGGCCGTTACAGTAGATCAACCGGTTCCCGATTTTCAGGCGCCTGCTACCAGCGGGCAGACGGTAGAGCTGTCTGCGCTCAAGGGTCAGCAGGTCGTGATTTATTTCTACCCCAAGGACAACACGCCCGGCTGCACCACGCAGGGTCAGGACTTTCGCGATCACATCGCTCAATTCCAGGCAGCCAACACTGTGGTACTGGGCGTTTCCCGCGACAGCCTGAAAACCCACGAGAACTTCAAGGCCAAGCAGTCATTTCCGTTCGAGCTGATTTCGGACAAGGAAGAAGCGCTTTGCCAGCTGTTCGACGTGATCAAGCTGAAAAAGCTTTATGGCAAGGAATACCTGGGCGTTGATCGCAGCACGTTCCTGATCGACAAGGAAGGCGTGTTGCGTGAGGAATGGCGCGGCGTGAAAGTGCCCGGCCATGTCGCTGATGTGCTGGCCAAGGCCCAAGCCCTTAACAAAGGCTGATGACCGATACCGGCTGCGGCACGCAAGGTGCCGCAGCGATTGCGCCCTGCTATTCGCAGCAACGCGCTAAAGCAGCGGCGCTACGGTGGGCTCATTGCGTGGCCAGGCATCCAGCACGGCCTTGAACAGGGTCGCCAGCGGAATCGCAAAGAAGATCCCCCAGAAGCCCCACAGCCCGCCGAACAGCAAGACGGCGCAGATGATCGCGACCGGGTGCAGATTGACGGCTTCGGAAAACAGCAGCGGCACCAGAACGTTGCCATCCAGCGCCTGAATGACACCGTGAGCGATCATCAGGTAGATGAATTGATCGCTCCAGCCCCACTGGAATAGACCGATCAGCGCCACCGGCACCGTGACCACCACCGCGCCGACATAAGGCACCACCACCGAGATGCCCACCAGCATTGCCAGCAGCGCGGCGTAATTGAGCCCGAGCGCCACGAAGGCGATGTAGGTCACGCCGCCACAGATGAAGATCTCGATGACCTTGCCGCGAATGTAATTGGCAATCTGGCGCTTCATCTCGTCCGCCACCCGATTGAGCAACGCACGCTCGCGAGGCAGATAGCCACGCGCCCAGCGACCGATCACATGGCGATCCTTGAGGAAGAAGAACACCAGAATCGGCACCAGCACCAGATAGATCATCAGGTTGACCAGCAACGGCAGGCTGGAGATCGAGAACGTCAGTGCCAGCTGGCCGATCTTGCCGACCTCGCCACGGGCGACTTCGATTGCCAGCAGCACTTGCTCGTCGGAAACCAGATGCGGGTAGCGCTCGGGCAGCAACAGCAGCACCGACTGCCATTTGGCAAGCATGCCCGGGGCCTCGTTGAACAGCGTGATCAACTGATGCCAGAGCAACGGCACCAGCACCAGCAGAAACACCAGCAGCGCGCCGATGAACAACGTGAACACCACGCCGACTGCGGCCACCTCGGGCATCCGCAGGCGCTCCAGAAGACCGACCAGCCCGTGCATCAAAAAAGCCAGAACCAGCCCGGCCAGCACCGGAGCGAGCATCCCGCCCAGTGTCAGGACGAGGGTAAACGCCACAAACAGCAAGACCGCCAGTACCACCGCCTCCTCGTCAGAGAAATAGCGTTGCACCCAATTGCGAAGCACATTGAACATCAAACATCCTTTTCGGAAAAAACGGCGGTAGATCAGGCCTTGCGAAGCCAGTAGCGGTAAATGCCGGCCTCGGCTTCTTCATGCAACAGTTCATGGCCGGCGAGCCTGGCAAAGGTTCGAAAATCCCGTTGCGACCCGGCATCGGTCGAGATCACCTTCAGCACCGCACCGCTGGCCAGACGATTGAGTTCCATCTTGGCCTTCAGCAGGGGCAGCGGGCAGTTGAGCCCGCTGGCATCCAGTTCGGCGTCACAGGCCTCGGGGCGCAGTACAGCGTCAGACATCGTTTCTCTCCAGGCGGACACATCGAATTACAAAGCAGGTCCGAAAAGGCAAAGCGGACAAGGCAGCAAGAATACCTCACTCTGGTCAGCACGCCATTGGGCCAGCTACAGTACAGGTTCTTCTGACCAGAGCTTCGTGCATGAATTTTTTGCGTCCTACACTGCTCACCCTCGCCTGCCTGTTCGCCACACACGGCATCGCTGACGATCTTCCGTCACTGGGCGACTCCAGCTCATCGATTGTTTCCCCGGAGCAGGAACACCGCCTGGGCCGTGCATGGCTGGGTTTACTGCGTGGTCAGGTCGGGCAACTGTCGGACCCGCAACTCAAGGACTACGTCGAGACATCGGTCTATCGTCTGGCCGAAACCAGCCAGGTTCAGGACCGGCGACTTGAATTTATCCTCATCAATAGCCCGCAGCTCAACGCCTTCGCAGCACCTGGCGGGATCATCGGCGTCAACGGCGGCCTGTTTCTCAACGCTCAGACCGAGGGGGAATACGCATCGGTTCTGGCTCACGAACTGGCTCACTTGTCCCAGCGCCACTTCGCCAGAGGCATAGAAGCCCAGCAGCGCATGCAGGTGCCCGTAATGGCGGCGATGCTGGCGGGTATTGTCATGGCGGCTGCGGGTGCCGGTGATGCCGGTATCGCGACCATCGCCGGCTCACAGGCGGCTGCGATTCAGGAGCAGCGCCGGTTCTCGCGTCAGAACGAGCAGGAAGCTGACCGCATCGGCATTCTCAACCTGGAAAAAGCCGGCTATGACCCGCGCAATATGCCGACCATGTTCGAGCGTCTCATGCGCCAGTACCGATTCGACGCCAGGCCTCCGGAGTTTCTGTTGACTCACCCGGTCAGCGAATCGCGTATCGCCGACACGCGCAACCGCGCCGAGCAGGCCAAACCGGGCGGCAAGGAAGACAGCGTGCTGTACCAACTGATGCGCGCGCGGGTGGCGCTTGTCTATGAAGAAACGCCAGGCATTGCCGCCAAGCGCTTCCGTGCACAATTGGTTGAAAATCCGAAATCCGAGCCCGCGCGCTACGGTCTGGCCATCGCGCAGATCAAGGGTGGACAGCTCAATGAAGCACGGGAAAGCCTAAAGCCTCTGCTGGAAAAATCGCCGAACGACATCACTTACAACCTGACGCAAATCGACCTGGACATCACCAACAACCGGCTGGCGGATGCACAGCAACGGGTCGATCGCATGTTGACGCTGTACCCGACCAGTTACCCGCTCAACGATGTGCGTATTGATGTGCTGCTCAAACAGAACCGTACCGCCGAAGCCGAAAAAAGCCTTGAAGCGTTGCTCAAGACCCGTCCCGATGATCCGGACATCTGGTACGTGGTGGCAGAAACCCGTGGCCTGAACGGCAACACGGTCGGCCTGCATCAGGCCCGTGCCGAGTACTTCGCGCTGGTCGGCGACTTCCGTCAGGCGATCCAGCAACTGGACTTCGCCAAACGCCGGGCCGCCAACAACTTCCAGCTGGCCTCGCGCATCGATGCCCGGCAAAAGGATTTGATCGAGCAGGAGCGCATGGTAAAGGACATGATGAACTGATAGTTCATGAGCGAGCTCCGTTAAAACGGCCTTACCGTCACCAGAATGAAAAAGCCCGACACGTCAGTCGGGCTTTTTCGTTGCATTTCTCGCTGCAGCGGTCAGGCATTGCCCGCCTGACGTAAGCGAGCGGCCTGCGTGAAGTCCAGCATGCGTTGCAACGGGCGCACTGCATTGGGAATCAGCGCAGGCTCAACGAAGATCTCGTTGCTGCCCTCGCGCAGGCACTGCAAGGTGCGCTCAAGCGTATTCATCGCCATCCACGGGCAATGTGCGCAACTGCGGCACGCCGCGCCGTTACCGGCCGTAGGCGCCTCAATGAATATCTTGTCCGGGCACAGCTGCTGCATCTTGTAGAAGATGCCTCGATCCGTGGCCACAATAAACATCTTGTTCGGCAGACGCTGGGCGGCTGCAATCATCTGACTGGTGGAGCCGACCACGTCAGCCAGCTCGATGACCGCTTCCGGAGACTCTGGATGAACCAGAATCGCAGCCTCGGGGTACAGGGCTTTCATGTCTTCCAGCTGCTTGGATTTGAACTCTTCGTGGACGATGC
This sequence comes from Pseudomonas sp. CFBP2511, assembly GCF_030209255.1. NCBI lineage: Bacteria > Pseudomonadati > Pseudomonadota > Gammaproteobacteria > Pseudomonadales > Pseudomonadaceae > Pseudomonas > Pseudomonas sp. CFBP2511. The sequence continues at coordinate 245,617 of NZ_JARVSI010000001.1, forward strand.
AGGCACCGTCCCACAACAGCATGTCGGCGCCGGTTTCGCGCTGAATGTAGCGACCGAGGTGTTTGTCAGGCGCCCAGATGATCTTTTCGCCGTTGTCCATCAGGCTTTCGACGATTTCCAGTGCGCAGCCTGAGGTCACCACCCAGTCGGCACGGGCCTTTACTGCCGCCGAGGTGTTGGCGTAGACCACCACGGTACGTTCTGGATGCTGATCGCAAAACGCGGAAAACTCATCGACCGGGCAACCCACATCAAGCGAGCAGGTGGCTTCCAGCGTCGGCATGAACACGCGTTTTTCCGGGTTGAGGATCTTGGCGGTCTCGCCCATGAAACGCACGCCAGCGACCAGTACGGTGCTGGCCGGGTGATTGTTGCTGAAGCGCGCCATTTCCAGGGAGTCAGCCACGCAGCCGCCGGTTTCTTCGGCGAGCGCCTGAATCACCGGGTCGCAATAGTAATGAGCGACCATGACCGCATCCTGCTTCTTGAGCTCGGCAGCAATCGCGGCACGGTAGTGCGCTTGCTCTTCGGGGCTCAGCGCCTTGGGCTGCTTGGCATCAAGGTGCGCCTGCACCAGAAAGCGTTCGGAAATCTGTGTCATGTTCGCGATACCTGAAGGCGCTTGAGCGCGAGAGGCAAGTTTACACCCGATAAAGACAGGCCATAAAAAAGCCGGAAACCTCATCTGAGATGGCCAATCCAGCTTTACGCATGCATCGCGCTGTTTAGGCGCTACTGCCTGCGATCAAGCAGGTTGCAAATGTTCAGTAGAGATCAGACTGACATCTGACGGCGCGCCGATTCTAACGCTAAAAAACTGATTTAACAGCAGTTTCTGGCTTCCCGGATGCTGATGAGAAGCGTTCTTGAGCACTTGACTGCTCAGAATACGCAGGCTCATTTCAAAATAATATTTGGCAACAATCAGTAATAAATTTCACTTTGACACATTCGTAAACTATCTTTCGTGCTCCAAATAAAACTACTCAATTTCACAGGGATTCTTGATGTCAGGCGCCGCACACTTCTCCAACTCCGTTTTCCGAAAAACCTCCTGGGCAATGACCTCTCTGACCGCTTCGCTGATGATCGCCGCGCCCGTACAGGCCGCTGGCGAGGCTGCGGTGGTAACGCCCTGGGGCACGATAAACGAGCCCGCCAGCCCGCAGGTCTGCAAGCAACTACCGGCCACGTTGGCCCCCAAGGATGGCTCGCTGGACAGCGTCGACAGTGCGGCGCTCGACTCCAGACCTGACCAGGACAGAATTCAGAGCGCAATCAATGGCTGCGCAGCCGGGCAAGCCGTCCAACTGGTCAAAGGCACTGGCGACAACTCGGCATTCCTCAGCGGAGCCCTGCAGCTTAAATCCGGCGTGACGCTGTGGATCGACGACGGCGTTACGCTCTTCGCGTCACGCAACCCCAAAGACTACGACAACGGCAAAGGCACCTGCGGCGTAACAACGGTCGCCAATCAGGACGCCTGCAGCGCGCTGATTTCAGCAAAAAATACCCGCGCCAGCGGCGTGATCGGAAAAGGCGTGATAGACGGTCGAGGTGGCAGCCTGCTCACCTCCGGGGCAAATGCCAACCAGCGCAGCTGGTGGGACCTCGTCTACCAGAAGACCCTGTCCAACGTTTATCAGCAAAAACCGCGTCTCATCCAGGTCAGCGGCGGAGCGGACTTCGTTATCCAGGGAGTGACACTGCAAAACGCCCCGGACTTCAACATTGTGACTGACGGCGTAACAGGCGTGACCGTCTGGGGGATCAAGATTCTGACTCCAAGCCGGGTCTACACGGTTGAAGGCTACCACTGCCCTACCGGCTCGACGCCCGACCAGAAGACCCCTGGCACCTGCTTCACCCCGGAAACCGTGAAGAACACAGACGGCTTCGACCCAGGCCAATCGAACAAGGTACTGCTGGCCTACTCCTACATCAGCACCGGCGACGACAATGTAGCGATAAAGTCCAGCCGGACCTCCGGCAGCCGCGACCTGATGTTTGCGCACAACCATTTCTACTATGGGCACGGCTTGTCCATCGGCAGTGAAACCAACGGCGGCGTACATAACGTCAGCGTTGTGGACCTGGCAGCGGACGGCGCAGACAGCCAGGACGGCATTGGGCTCAGAATAAAGTCGGGAGCCAAAAACGGCGGAACCGTAGACGGCGTCAGCTACGAGAACGTGTGCATGCGTAACGTCAAATTCCCGCTGGTGTTCGACACTCAGTATGGCAGCGCCAGCGGAACCTCGTACCCTGACTTCAGCGGTATCACCGTCAAAGGCTTCCACTACCTGGGCAGCCCGAGATTCGGCGGCGGCAAGATGACTTTTGTCGGCTACAACGACAACGGTCAGAAACGGCCGATTTCCATTACGCTGGATAACGTTGTTTTCGATGGCACCCAGCCCAACCTCACCGGTCTTACGGCGACCCACTTCATTCTGGGGCCAGGGCCGGTGAGTTTTGCCAACAAGCTGGTGCCTTCGATAAAGGATGACGTCACGGTGTCCGGCAGTCCTGGAGAGGGCACGCCGGTCGATTGCACGGCAGCGTTTGTGCCGATGAAATCGGTGGTGCCTGGGGCTCCGTTTTAAGGGGTATTCTTTTCAGCCAAGGCTGCGGGGGAATTGAAGTCCTCCGCAGACGGCTGCTCAGTTGCGAACATCCTTGCCCGAACAATAAAAACACCCTACGAATACAAATCTGGAGACCTCAGATCAGCGCATTTTTGAAGCGAATATCTGAACGCCGACTAAAGTCAGCCCGTCTGCTGATGATATATTTTCGATAGTGTCCGCCAACGCCTTAGAGTGCGTATGAAACTCTCCTAGATTGGGATCAAACAAGGTTGCGCTTTTGCCGTCGGGTGACACAGAGAAACCCAAAGCATGAGCAATTTCTTCACTGTATATGACCAATACCCCTTTGCGATTCTCTACAATTGCCTCACATAAGGAATTCAGCGCCGCTTCATCAGTAACGATCTGCCTGCCTGATTGCTTACAGGCAATTAGAAATGGCAGCCCAGAGTTTGACTTATCCTCCAACACGGGCCGAAGTTTTAGCCCTTTAATCTCAGCCGCTTGCAACAAGCTTTCCGTACCAGCCATGGCGCCAGTCGACACACCGGGATTTGAGGACGAGTGCTCCAACAGAAACTTATGTTCAGTTCGATAAAAGTTATGAATAGTACGAGCGTGCACCACACCCTCGAATGACCCCAAAAATCTCATTCTTTCTGCCGACGCATAGGGTGTTGCATGGTCTTTCCCTGCATGAATCATATTGATCCAGCTCAACGAAAGGCCAAAGCACATTGCACGCTGGCTTATGCCGTGATTATTCGTGCAAATACCTTGATCAAATCTCGACAATGCAATAGACGATAGCTGAGTCGGAAGCTGTTTCCACCGACCATCGCTGTGCTGAGCAGGATCAGGCATCTGGTTTTCGACCGACGCCGAAGACCCAGCCTGAACGTTAGCGAGGCTCGGGTATTTTCCAATGTGTCCAGAGACGTTTGTCATATTTTCAGCACCCTAATCAAAAGATGCGGATTGAGTGGTTTTAGAAGCGAATCGGTTCCCTGGCTATCTGATGTGGGGCAGCTCTGTTTATTAGCTGGTGGCGGAAGGACTATGAGTAGCATGAACTGACATGCCTTTGTGGCTGCCGCAAACACACCCTTGGCGAAGAAGTCAGCGAGCAGCTTGGTCGAGACGGCTAAAGCCAACGACCAAAAACCCTATGCGTGACTACGCCAGGCATTAGAACGGCTGCCACTGGCGACCTCAGTTGAAGATTACGAAGCCCTGTTGCCGTGGAACTGCACGCTTCATTTGCGTTCCTAAACGCACTGCCCGTTTTTGACAGGATGGGGTTTATGGAGCACTTACCGCATGTCCAGCAACGAGCAAAGATAAACCGGCCCCACCAAGAAGCGAACCGCAAACTCGATTAAATATCTTTTTTGCCTTGGCTCCCGCAAGCCACCGCTGAAGATGCAGCCCCAAATATGCATAAATTGCAATAGCGACCCATTCGAGAGCTAAGAATATAGCTCCAAGAATAATAAATTGCGTGAGTACATCCTCATCAGGTACGACAAATTGAGGCAGGAATGCAGTAAATATCAATATCGCTTTAGGGTTTCCAATTGCCAAAAGAAATTCTCGACGCATTAGCGTTGGTATTCTTCCTTCTGACTCACCACCCTTTTGAGCCATTGCACTCACATCGCCGACCCATAACTTGTACGCCAAGTAGATAAGGTAGGCAGCACCTAGCAATTTTATGATAATAAAAATCGTTTTGGATGCCAAGATCACAGCCGTTAGCCCGGCGAAAGTTAGAGCTATATAACTCCGCTCATATCGAATTTTCCGTAGTCGATTTTTGTGCGCCAAGGACATTAGGTACCCGATTTAAACACTAGCAATCGGCACTGCCAAGGCGATCGCAACTGGCCATCTAAACTACTGGAGCGGCACTCGGCGTCATTTGGCACTGGACCGCCATGGGCGGATCGAGTTTTCAAACTTTGTTTCTGCAGTAGGTACTCGTCGAATCTACGAGTCCTTGCTAGATTTACTGATCTGACGCTCGGGCCACTATGTCATCTTGTATCCATACTTAGGCTCTGTACAAAAAGTCGGCGGGCGAAGGTCAGGCAAGGCAAAAACAGGCGAGGAAGCGGACTTCTGGACTAGGTAGTTGGGATTGCCTGGGCGGACAATCCCAACTACGTCGGAGGTGTGTCTTGGGGAAGAACGAACTATTGCGCTCTTGAGAGATATCAGCCAAGCCTCACTCCTGGCCTGAGAACGCAAGCCCTAAAATTAATCGTAGGCGAACTGGTCAATCAACCCCAGACGTGGAACGTGGGTATTTGGCCGTAGTAACGCGCCCGGAGCGATGACGGCGTTTGCCCCAATTTTGCAGCCGTCACCGACCAAAGCACCGAACTTTTTCACTCCCGTCACGATGACATCGCCGTCATGAAGGATTTTGATATCTGCGCCATCCAGTTCGTTACGGTAATTGGCAATGATTGCACCTGCTTCAATATTCACGCCCTCACCGATTAACGAGTCGCCAACAAAGTTGAAGTGCGCCAGTTTGCTTCCACTAAGCATGAAGCTGCTTTTTATTTCGCAGCTTGGGCCAACGATGCAATTGCTGCCAAGATAGACGCCTCCACGCAGGTAAGCTCCCGACGCCACAAATGAACCTTCGCCGATGATAATCGCGCCTTTCAGCACTGCTCCTTCCTCGACAATCGCACTCTCATGGACGACACAGTTGCCGTGACGCCGATAACCCGCGCCAAGGCCCGCCTGCAATGCTAAAACCTGATTTTCGCAGTCTTGAGCTACAAGCCACGCGCTAGGGGGTTCCAAGCCTAACGAGGGCCATTGAGCAATAAACGTACTGATCTCAGATAGCTTCATAGAAACTCCTCCTATACATGTAAGGTGCAGCGTCCGGGCCAGCAAACAATATTGTTAAAATCGCCTGAGCCGAAGGGTGTGTGCGCTGACGCCAGGAAAACTCTCCGCGCTGCAATTTTAGATCACCACTTGCCGGCACTATGTTTCGCGACAGACGGCGGCTTGACCGGAAGCACATTGCACTCAAACGGTACTGCTTGCGTTCAACCTTGAAGGCTTGCGATCTGCTTTACAGATTGTTGCCTCAACCCTGGACGACGGCTCAGGCAGCGATCCTGAAACACAATCCGCAAAGCAAAAAAAAACCCGGAAATCCTCATTTTCATGGGCCTTCCAGATTTTTGAAATGGTGGGTCGTGTGGGATTCGAACCTACGACCAATTGGTTAAAAGCCAACTGCTCTACCAACTGAGCTAACGACCCTCTGTTGTGTGGCGCGTATATTACTGATTTTTATCAGTAATTCAACACCTTTTTTGAAAAACTTTAAAAATAACGTGTCGGGTCTGCCATGCCGGCGGCTGTGAAGCCCTCTGCGCGCAGGCGGCAGCTGTCGCATTTGCCACAGGCGCGGCCCTGATCGTCAGCCTGATAGCAGGAAACCGTCAGTGCGTAGTCGACACCCAAAGCAGTGCCCGCCTTAACGATGTCCGACTTGCTCAGGTTCTGCAGCGGCGCCCTGATTGTGAAGCCCTGCCCTTCCACTCCAGCCTTGGTCGCCAGGTTGGCCATGCGCTCGAAAGACTCGACGAACTCGGGACGGCAATCAGGGTAGCCTGAGTAATCCACCGCATTGACGCCGATGAAGATATCCCGCGCACCGAGCACTTCTGCCCAGCCCAGCGCCAGCGACAGGAACACGGTGTTGCGTGCCGGTACGTAGGTTACCGGAATGCCCTCAGAGGGCGACTCAGGCACGGCGATGGAGCTGTCGGTCAGTGCCGAGCCGCCAATGCCGTTGAGGTTCAGGCCGATAACCTTGTGTTCGACCGCACCCAGATCGCGGGCAACGCGGGCTGCGGCATCCAGCTCGGCGCGATGACGCTGGCCGTAGTCGAAGCTCATGGTGTAGCAGGCGTAACCTTCTGCGCGGGCCATGGCGACCACGGTCGCGGAGTCGAGCCCGCCGGACAGCAGGATCACAGCTCTTTTTTCGGTATTGGTCAATTCACTCATGTCAGCGCCCCGGCTCGTCATCCCAAAGAATTTTATGCAGTTGCATCTGCAGGCGTACCGGCAGATTGTCGGCCACTATCCAGTCTGCCAGGTCGCGGCCTTTAAGCTCGTGATGGCTGGCAGAGAACAGCACTTCGCCGGCACGGCGATCGAGGCCGTACTGGATCAGCTTGGAAACCGCCCAGTCATAATCCTCGCGCGAGCAAATCACGAACTTGACCTGATCGTTCGGCGTCAGCAACGCCATGTTTTCGTAGCGGTTGCGTGCGACTTCCTTCGACCCCGGGGTCTTGAGATCGACGACGCGGCTGACACGAGGGTCCACTGCCGAGATATCCAATGCGCCACTGGTCTCCAGCGACACTTCATAGCCCGCATCACAAAGACGCTTGAGCAATGGAATGGCGTTGGGCTGGGCGAGCGGTTCGCCACCGGTCACGCAGACATAGCGAGGACGATAGGACGCGACTTGCCCGACGATGTCATCCAGCGTCTGAATGGTGCCGCCACTGAACGCGTAGGCACTGTCGCAATACTGACAGCGCAATGGGCAGCCGGTCAGGCGGACAAATACGGTGGGCAGGCCAGCCGTACGGGTTTCACCCTGCAACGAGTGAAAGATTTCGGTGATGCGTAATGTTTCTTGCATATCAGCCACGGGCGTAACAGCTAAACAGGCCGTCCGCCTCCGTCAGGCACTTCAAGGAACCCTGCAATCGCAGAATCCGGAAAAGCGTAAGGTGTACCGGAATTTCGGGTGCGAGATTCTAACGAAAAAAGCCGCGACTAGCGCGGCTTTCTTGATCAGCGGGTCAGAACATCAGAGGCGCTGAAGATCCCGTTGCGCCAACTGTGCAGCTGAAGTGCCCGGATACTGGGCGACAACCTGCTGCAGTATGCCTTTGACCTTGTCGGTATGACCCAGACGACGCTCGACATCAGCCAGCTTGTACAGCGAGTCAGGCACCTTGGCATGCTTGGGGTACTGCTGGCTGACTTTGGCGAACGCCTGACCGGCACCCTGAAGGTCGCCTTTGGCCAGATTCACTTCGCCCAGCCAATACTGGGCATTGCCCGCGTATGAACTGTTGGGGTATTTGCGCAGGAAAGCGGTGAAGGCCTGACTGGCCTTGTCGAAATCCTTTGCCTTGATCAAATCGAAGGCCGCTTCGTAATACAGCTTTTCCTTCGCCGGATCAGGAGGCTCCGTGCCTGCTGCCGGTGCCTGCTGAGCCGCTGAGGCCGAAGGCGTCCCACTGGCGTCGATAGCGCCACCAGAAGGTTGAGAATTATTGGTAGCCGGAGCGGATGCGCCACTGGCTATGCGTTGATCGAGTTCCTGATAACGCTCCAGAGCTTCTTGCTTCATGCGCTGGATGTCGTTTTGCTGGACCTCGACAACACCGCGCAAACGCGCGATTTCGTCCTGCATTTGCTGCAATTGCATGAACAGCTGACCTTGTGCCGAGGCAGGGGCCGTAACCCCTCCCCCGGCATAGGCGCCGGACGTGCCATAACCCGCTGGCGGATAACTGCTGCTGCCAGAGCCAGAATTGTTATCGACCACAGGTGCCGCACCCAACGCTGAAAGCGGAAGGGCGAGGGCCAAAACGGTTAGAGCACGTCGGCACGTTCGCATGTCAAATTACTTACGCAGTTCGACGCGACGGTTTTGAGCCCAGGACTGCTCGTCGTTGCCGGTAGCAACTGGACGCTCTTCGCCGTAGGAAACCAGTTCCAGCTGAGCTGGGGAAACACCTTGCAGAACCAGGTAGCGTTGAACGGCTTTCGCACGACGCTCGCCCAGTGCCATGTTGTACTCGCGAGTACCACGTTCGTCGGTGTTGCCTTCCAGAACAACGCGAGCGCCGTTAGCTTTCAGGTCTTTGGCGTGCACGTCCAGGGAGCGCATGGCTTCTGGCTTCAGGTCCGAACTGTCGTATTCGAAGTAGAAGGTGGTGATTGCGCGCAGAGCAGCTTCTTCGCTCAGGGAGCCGTCAACTGCACCAGTGTTGGCGCCGTAACCAGCGTTAGGATCAACAGCACCGCCTGCACCGGCATTGTCGCCGCCTTTGGACGAGCAACCTACAGCTACAGCCATGGCCAGAGCCAGCGCAGCAAATTTACCAAACTTCAGCATTTCCATCTTGAAACTCCTAATGAACCCCAGTGTGTTAAGCAAATCGTGTAGCGCCGCGTCAGTTCAGGTAAGGGGACCAGGAAGGTTCTCTGACTTCGCCTTGAGCGGTAGGAAGCGGGAGCCTTACGCGTCCATTGATGGACACGAGCATCAAGACTCCCCGGCCCTGCTGGCGGGTGGCGTAGATTACCATGGTGCCGTTGGGCGCAACAGTAGGCGACTCATCAAGGTTGCTATCTGTGAGGATTTTTACGCTACCGCGGGCCAAATCCTGCACTGCCACCTTGAAATTAGTGAAGCCGTCCTGCCGGTGAATCATTACCAGCGTCTTTTCATCGGCTGACAATTTCGGGTTGGCGTTGTAGTTACCCACGAACGTTACACGTTCGGCACCGCCGCCATTAATGTTTGTCTTGTAGATCTGTGGCTTCCCGCCACGGTCCGACGTGAAGTATAGCGTAGACCCGTCCTTGCCGAAGAAAGGTTCAGTATCAATCGAAGAATCATTGGTTACGCGGCTCAACTGACGCGAAGCCAGATTGATGACGTAGATTTCCGGGTTACCGTCCTTGGACAGTACGAACGCCAGCTTGCTGCCATCCGGCGACCACGCAGGTGCGCCGTTCAGGCCTTCGAAGTTGGTGATCTGCTCGCGACGGCCGGTATCGATATGCTGAACAAAGATGCGTGGACGCTTCTGTTCAAACGACACGTAGGCAATACGTTTGCCGTCTGGCGCGAAACGCGGCGACAGGATCGGCTCACGGGATTGCAACAGGGTTACCGCACGAGCACCGTCGTAATCCGAACGCTGCAGCGTGTAACGCGTGTTGTTCTCCGAAAAACGCTCGGCAGTCACGTACAGCATGCGAGTAGAGAATGCACCTTTGATACCGGTGAGCTTCTCGAACGACTGGTCGGCAATGTAATGCGCCATGTCCCGCAGTTGATCGTTGGTGCCGGACACGTTACCGGTCAGGACCTGCTGTTCAGTGGCCACGTTGAACAACGCGTACTGAATCTGCAGACGTCCACCAGCCGGCGTGATGTTGCCGACCATGACGTACTGTGCACCCAGCGCTTTCCAGTCACGGAAAATGACTTCGCTGGCCTGGGTCGGCAAGCTGATCATGTTCTGCTTTGGAATCGGCGCGTAATAACCGGAGTTGCGCAGGTCATTGCTGACGATCTCAGCCATGTCTTCCGGCAGCACGTTACCGCCCTGCCAACCGAATGGCACGACCGCGATTGGAGCCGCGCGGTCACTGCCGCTGGTGACCAGAATGTTCTTTTCTTCTGCCGCCACCATTGCGGAGGCGAAACAGAGAACGACGAGCAGTCCTCGAAAAAGGTTGATCACAAGGCTAGATCTCCAGGTGTGAATGTCATCTTGAATGAACGATAGGGAGCGAAGTCAGCCGGCTTCAAACCCTGCATTTCTGTCAAACGTCCAATGTTCTTCACCGCTGCAACTGCAGAGCTGTCAAACGGCCCGTCTCCACTGGACTTGGCAATCGATACGGAAGCAATCGTACCGTCCGGCAACATTCCGATCTGCAACGTTACCGACATGTTGTTACGTGCCGATGGTGGACGACTCCAGCCCTCGGACGCCCGAACACGAATCAGATCATCGAAACTGCCAGCCGTCTCATCGCCACGTTCGTCAGCCAAAGCCTGTTGCCGTTCCGGTTTGTCGGACAGCAAATCGGCCAGTGCCTGCGCCTTCTTGTCTTCAGCGGATTTACGAGCTGCTTCCTGCGCCTTCTTGGCAGAATCGGCAGCGGCTTTTTTCTTCGCGTCCTCGGCAGCCTTTTTCTTGGCGTCTTCTGCGGCCTTTTTCTTGGCCTCATCAGCAGCCTGTTTCTTGGCTTCCTCGGCAGCAGCTTTCTTGGCGTCTTCTTCGGCTTTTTTCTTCGCCTCGTCTTCGGCCTTCTTCTTGGCTATATCAGCCAATTGTTTTTCTTCAACCTTTTTAGCGTCAGCGACCTTCTTGGCTTCGTCAGCTTTCTTTGCATCATCAGCCTTTTTGGCCTCTTCTGCCTTCTGCTCGGCTTTCTTGGCCTCGTCGGCGGCTTTCTGCTCTTCGGCTTTTTGAGCCGACTCTTCTTTCTTTTGTTCCGCAGCTTTTACAGCTTCCTGTTTGAGCTGCTCGATCTTTTTCTGCTCCAGCTGTTCGACTTCAGTCTGTCGCGCAGCAGTTTTCTTCGCCTCACCGGCAATCTTCTGGTTGGTCTGGGTAGTGGCCTGGCTCTTGGACTTGAGCTGATAGAGCGTTGCCTGAACGATAGGCTTGGCTTCGGGCAGATCCGGAGTCATGGCAAAACTGACGAACAGCATGCCGAAAATCAGGATATGCAATGCCACTGCCCAGACACTGGGCCAGAAGAAGCTTTCCGAGGCGGACGGCTCTCGAATCGGCTGCATCAGGGTGCCTCGGTAATCAAACCAACATTCCCGACCCCAGCCTTCTGCAGCCCGCCCATCGTGCCCATGACCGAGCCGTAATCAACGGTCTTGTCACCACGAATGAAAACCTGCGTCTGCTTGCCTGCGTCACGACCGGCAGCGACGATCTTGGTCACTGCAGCGGTCAGTTGCGGCAGGGTCATTGCCTTGTCCATCTGCTTGTCGGTATCGACTTCGCTGCCAAGGTTCCAGTAATAGGTCTTGTCAGCCTTGATCGAAATGGTCAGGACCTGATTGTTGTTGTCTTGCGGCAAAGCCTCGCTGGAGACCTTGGGCAAATCGACTTTCACGCCCTGGTTGATCATGGGAGCCGTCACCATGAAAATCACGAGCAGCACCAGCATCACGTCGATGTAGGGCACTACGTTCATTTCAGCGACCGGCTTGCGTTTTCTGCGACGATCTCGAGCGATTAAAGCCATGGGGAATTACCTGCTCACTCTTCGCTGGTGTGCACTTTACGGTGCAGGATGGCCTGGAACTCGTCAGCGAACGTGTAGTAACGGCTGATCAAGGTCTCACTGCGCGCGGCGAAACGGTTGTAGGCAATAACGGCCGGGATGGCTGCGAACAGGCCGATGGCCGTTGCAATCAGTGCTTCGGCAATACCTGGCGCCACGGTGGCCAATGTTGCCTGCTGGGCAGTTGCCAGGCCGCGGAAGGAGTTCATGATCCCCCAGACCGTACCGAACAGACCGACATAAGGGCTGGTAGAACCTACGGTTGCCAGGTACGGCAGGCCTGCTTCGAGCTTTTCTTCCTCGCGGGAAATGGCTACACGCATGGCACGCGCCACACCTTCCATGACCGCATCAGGATCAACGCCGGACTGCTGACGCAGGCGGGAGAATTCCTTGAAACCGGCACGGAAAATCTGCTCGACGCCCGAATCAGGATCAGGATTGCTACCTGCCTGACGGTACAGCTTGGACAGGTCGATACCCGACCAGAAACGCTCTTCGAAGCTGTCCAGTGCACGCCGACCTGCACGCAGCATGTTGCTGCGCTGAAAAATCACGATCCACGAGGTGACCGAAGCGGCCACCAGAATCAGCATGACCAACTGAACAACAATGCTGGCATTGCTGACCAAACTCCACATGGAGGAATGGTCGACGACGTTAGCTTCCACGCTTTATCTCCTGCTCTGAATGTATGCCCGCGCCGCCCTGGTCGGCAAAGGCCGCTCGCAGAGCTTCGGGAATGGCCCGGGGTTTGAAACTATCGGCGCGTACACACGCCACCAGAAACTGCCCTTCACAGAGCAGTGTTGCATCCGACGCCCGCCTGATCTGCTGTTGAAAGCGCAGGCTGACACGGTTCAATTCGGTTACTTGTGCACTGACGAGCAACTCGTCATCCAGCCGCGCAGGCTTGTGATAACGGGCCTCACTGGAGTGCACGACAAATAAAAGGTTTTCCTGCGCCAGTTCGGATTGGGCAAAACCCAATTCCCGTAGCCGCTCGGTACGAGCCCGCTCCATGAATTTCAGATAATTGACGTAGTAGACGATGCCGCCTGCATCGGTGTCCTCGTAATAAACGCGACAGCGATGTGCGAACGACTGAACCCCGTTTTGCGCGCGCATACTCTAGTGCTTACTCCTCGGGTTGCCAATCGGGTCAGGCAACTGTTTTTCAACGATTTGCCACTCGGTGAGCGGTAATGGCAGCAGAACTGGCAATGTGACCACGCCGACTGCAAATAAATTGCAAACCATTGCTATAAATCCGCGGCATCGTCGACAAATTCAGCTGCGACCGGCATCTCGCCCATCCTCGTCGGAATGTTCAGCCCGAAATGCAGATACGCATGACGGGTGACCACGCGCCCGCGAGGTGTGCGCATGATATAGCCTTGCTGGATCAAATAGGGCTCCAGTACGTCTTCAATTGTGTGACGCTCTTCACTGATCGCGGCCGCGAGGCTGTCGACACCGACAGGCCCGCCGTCAAACTTCTCGATCATGGTCAGCAGCAGACGCCTGTCCTGATGATCAAAGCCGTGCTCGTCGACATCCAGCAGGTTAAGCGCCTTGTCGGCTGTCTGCCGGGTGATCTGACCATTGCCACGCACCTGGGCGAAGTCCCGCACGCGGCGCAACAAACGGTTGGCTATACGCGGCGTACCACGGGCGCGTCTGGCGATCTCGAACGCACCTGCGGGCTCGATGACCAGCCCCAAAATGCCTGCCGAACGAGCCACGATCGTCGAAAGATCGGCAATATTGTAGAACTCCAGACGCTGCACAATCCCGAAGCGGTCGCGCAGCGGGTTGGTCAGCATGCCCGCGCGGGTGGTTGCGCCAACCAGCGTAAACGGTGGTAGATCAAGCTTGATCGAGCGTGCTGCAGGGCCTTCGCCAATCATGATGTCGAGCTGGAAGTCCTCCATCGCCGGATACAGCACTTCCTCGACAATCGGTGATAACCGATGAATCTCGTCGATAAACAGCACGTCGTTCGGTTCAAGGTTGGTCAGGATTGCCGCCAGATCACCGGGCCGCTCCAGCACCGGGCCGGAGGTGCTCTTGATCGACACGCCCATTTCCTGGGCGATGATATTGGCCAGGGTCGTCTTGCCCAGACCGGGCGGGCCGAAGATCAGCGTGTGGTCCAGCGCCTCGCTGCGGCCTCGGGCAGCCTGGATGAACAGCTCCATCTGCTCGCGCACGGTGGGCTGGCCGATATAGTCCGCAAGGCTGAGCGGGCGAATCGCACGATCCAGCTGTTCATCACGATCACGGCCGCCAACGGCGGTTATCAGGCGGTCGGCATCTATCACTTAACCCATCCCCTTCAACGCACGGCGAATCAGATCTGCACTGCTCAAGTCTTTTTCCTTGATCGCGGAGACGGCCTTGCTCGCCTCCTGAGGTTTGTAGCCCAGCGAAATCAGCGCACTGACCGCATCGGACTCGGCCGAGGCCACGGGATCTGCGTGATTCGGACCATTGGAAACCAGTGTAAAAGTGCCTGGCAAGCTCTCCCAGGCCTTGAAACGATCCTTGAGCTCGACCAGCAGACGTTCGGCAGTCTTCTTGCCGACACCGGGGATACGGGTCAGCGCGGACGTATCCTGAGCCTGAACGCAGCGCACCAGCTCATCGACTTCCAGACCGGACATCAATGCCAGCGCCAGCTTCGGCCCGACGCCGTTCAGACGGATCAGCTCACGAAACAGCTCACGCTCGCGTTTTTCATAGAAGCCATACAGCAGATGCGCGTCCTCGCGAACCACCAGATGGGTGTGCAAGGTCACGGTCTCGCCGACATGCGGCAGCCTGTACAGCGTCGTCATCGGCACTTCCAGCTCATAGCCAACGCCGTTGACATCCAACACCAGGTGCGGAGGCTGTTTTTCGGCAATGGCGCCGCGTAAACGTCCAATCACGTTTCAGATCCTTTCGTGTTGCCTGTCGCTTGCGCGAAGAAGAAGTTGAATACAATCATCACAGGAGTAACCGGCCTGCAAGTAAAAATATGCGTGCGAATGATGCAATCAGAGCCTTAACCGACCGCCACGACTGCGCGCCGTGCCCAGCCCGTGGGGAATCAGACTGGAACGCGTGTGTGCGTGACACAACGCGATGGCGAGGGCATCGGACGCATCGATTTGCGGCTTCTGGGTCAGTTTGAGCAGATGCATGACCATCATCATTACCTGCTCTTTATTGGCCCCGCCCGTCCCGGCCACCGCCTGTTTGACCTGAGTGGCTGTGTACTCGGCGATTTCCAGTGCCTCTTCGGCCCCTGCGACGATAGCCGCCCCCCTCGCCTGCCCCAGCTTGAGCGCCGAATCGGCATTGCGCGCCATGAATACCTTTTCGATGCCCATCGTCACGGGCCCGTAGGTCTTGATGACCTCACGCACACCACGATAGACGATTTGCAAACGCTCATGCAGCTCGCCGCTGCCGGTGCGAATACACCCCGAGGCCACGTAAACGCAGCCACGCCCGGTGTCACGCACCACGCCATAGCCGGTGATTCGCGAACCGGGGTCGATACCAAGAATAAGAGTCATAACGCCTGCAGCTTGAGAAGGTCACGCAAAACAATAGGTGCAGCATAAAGGCAGAAGCCGGAGGCCGATAGCTGCGTGATGTGCACAGCGTCGTTCCCCCGGCTTCTGACACGGTGTTACCTGTCGGCGATCAGCCCAGTTGCTCCATGACTTCATCAGGAATTTCCGCATTTGAATACACGTTCTGCACGTCATCCAGGTCTTCAAGCATGTCGATCAGCTTGAGGACTTTTTCAGCGGTTTCCAGATCGAGCACAGCACTGGTGGTCGGTAACATGACGATTTCTGCATCTGCAGCCTTGAAACCGGCCGCCTCCAAAGCGTTACGCACCGCGTAGAACCCGGAGAACGATGTGAACACGTCGATCGAGCCGTCGTCGTTGGTCACGACATCGTCGGCATCGGCCTCCATGGCGGCCTCGATAAGGGAATCCTCGTCAACGCCAGCAGCAAAGGAAATCTGGCCCTTGCGATCGAACAAGTAGGCAACAGAGCCGTCGGTGCCAAGATTACCCCCGCACTTGGTGAACGCATGGCGAACCGCCGCCGCGGTGCGGTTGCGGTTGTCGGTCATGGTTTCGACCATGACCGCTACGCCGCCCGGGCCGTAGCCCTCGTAACCCAGCTCTTCGACATCGTCGCCATCTGATGCACCCACGCCACGCGCCACGGCGCGATCAATGGTGTCACGGGTCATGTTCGCACCAAGCGCCTTGTCCAGCGCCAGACGCAGACGCGGATTGGAACCCGGATCGCCACCGCCCTGACGCGCAGCAACGGTCAGCTCACGAATCCACTTGGTGAAAATCTTGCCTTTTTTGGCATCCTGACGCTCTTTGCGGTGCTTGATGTTCGCCCACTTAGAATGACCTGCCATTTTCCGCTCCAGATTCTTTTGAAACACCTTCACCTTTCGCCCCGAACAACCAGGCAAAAAGCTTCACTCAATAAGGGTAATACAGGGCGTATCGACGATACGCCCTGTCCGGCATCACTCGGCTTTTGGCTGCTCGCGCAGACGGATGTGCAACTCGCGCAACGCTTTGGCATCGACAACGCCAGGCGCCTGGGTCATGACATCGGCCGCGCTCTGGGTTTTCGGGAAGGCGATGACTTCACGAATCGATTGCGCGCCGGTCATCAGCATGACCAGACGGTCGAGACCGAATGCCAGGCCACCGTGCGGCGGTGCACCGTACTTCAAGGCATCGAGCAGGAAGCCGAACTTCTCCTGCTGCTCGTCTTCGGCGATGCCCAGCAGACGGAATACCGCCTGTTGCATTTCCTTGCGGTGGATACGGATCGAACCGCCACCCAGCTCGGTGCCGTTGAGGACCATGTCGTAAGCACGGGAAAGCGCCGTGGCAGGGTTGGCTTCCAGCTCTTCAGGCGTGCACTTGGGTGCAGTGAAGGGGTGGTGCAACGCCGAGAAGCTGCCGTCGTCGTTTTCTTCGAACATCGGGAAGTCGACGACCCACATCGGCGCCCACTCGCAGGTGTGCAGCTTGAGGTCGTTACCGATCTTGATCCGCAGCGCGCCCAGAGCTTCGCTGACGACCTTGAATTTGTCCGCACCGAAGAAAACGATATCGCCATCGACCGCGCCCACGCGATCAAGGATGACGTTGAGGTTTTCTTCAGGGATGAACTTGACGATCGGCGACTGCAAGCCCTCAGGCCCTTTCGCACGCTCGTTGACCTTGATGTAGGCCAGGCCTTTGGCGCCGTAGATGCTGACGAACTTGGTGTAGTCGTCGATCTGGCTGCGCGCCATGCTGGCAGCGCCCGGTACACGCAGTGCGGCAACACGCCCTTTCGGATCGTTGGCCGGACCGCTGAACACCTTGAATTCCACGGCATTTAGCTGATCGGCGACGTCTACCAGTTCCAGCGGGTTGCGCAGGTCCGGCTTGTCGGAACCGTAGCGACGCATGGCTTCTTCGAAGGTCATGTGCGGGAAGTCACCGAACTCAACGTCCAGAACTTCCTTGAACAACTGGCGAACCATCTTCTCGGTCAGACCAATGATGTCTTCCTCGTTGAGGAAGCTGGTCTCGATGTCGATCTGAGTGAATTCCGGTTGACGGTCAGCACGCAGGTCTTCGTCGCGGAAGCACTTGGCGATCTGGTAGTAGCGGTCGAAGCCGGCCACCATCAGCAGTTGCTTGAACAACTGAGGCGATTGCGGCAGCGCGAAGAAGCTGCCCGGGTGTGTGCGGCTTGGAACCAGGTAGTCGCGAGCACCTTCCGGCGTGGCACGGGTCAGGATCGGCGTCTCGACATCGAGAAAGCCGTTTTCATCCAGATAACGACGAATGCTGGTGGTGATACGCGAGCGCAGACGCAGCTTTTCAGCCATTTCCGGACGACGCAGATCGATGAAGCGATAACGCAGGCGCGTTTCTTCGCCGACATCGGAATATTCGTTCAGCGGGAACGGCGGAGTTTCGGACTCGTTCAGTACTTCGAGCTCGTAGCCCAGCACTTCGATGGCACCGGATGCCATGTTGGCGTTGACGGCACCGGCAGGACGGGCGCGGACCTTGCCGACGACCTTGACCACGTACTCGCTGCGCACACGGTCGGCGGCAGCGAAGCTGTCTGCACGATCGGGGTCGAACACTACCTGAGCCATGCCTTCACGGTCGCGGATATCAAGGAAGATAACGCCCCCGTGGTCACGACGACGGTGGACCCATCCGCAAAGGGTAATTTCCTGGCCTTCCAGACTCTCGTTCAGTTGGCCGCAATAATGGCTGCGCATCATGATGGTGTTTTCACTTCTCGTAATTCGAATTCGGTGGCGCTTTCGCTCCTGGCTTGCGCTCGGTGGCACAAGACACCGGCACAAGGTTCAAACCAGCCTTGGCCCATGCAGAGTCACGCCCGCTAGCAAGACGGAGGATTATATAGAGTTAATTGCCAGCGTGCAGCCGAACGAACCTATCCCGTCCGGATAAGTTCGTGAGCGCCCCCCACAGCCCGGCAGTGCTACTGTGGAGGGAAGCAGGCCCGCCGAAGCGGACCCGCAGAAATGAGGACAAGGTCGAGCTAGGCGTGGGAATTTTCCAGGCGATCGCCTTTCAACAGATGCGCAACGCAGACAACACGAATCAGGCCACTGAAATTTTTGACCCCGCCGTAGCGCAAGTGAACCTCCCTATCGATGTAGGACAATACCGCATTGACGGAACATTCATTGGAAGTTGCGATGCCTGTAAGAATATTCCAATAGACGTTCTCTAGCCGCAGGCACGTTGCCAGACCGTTGAGCCGAACCGATTTCGAGTGAGGCTGCGCCAGCGTCATATTGAAATCCTCGACAAAAGGATCATGGCGTATTTCCACCTCCCGCGGTAAAGCTTTAACCTCTCGTTCAACACCTCGTAATATCATGACAACCACCTCGAATCATTAAATTCAAAACACCAGAAGAAATATTAAAAAACAAATAAATGCTTCGATGTATAAAACAGGATTCAAGACTATATATCCAGCCGCCCCTACACTCTGTAACTGTAGGACATGGCTACAGCACGCAGCGGAATATCGTTTAACTTTGAAGGGCTAATGAATAGACGTTGAAAGCCCACGAAATTAGCGGCAGGCAGAGCACGCCAAGGTCTGGGGCCTACAGCGCAGCGCCCTTGAACCGAAAACGTAGTAACAGCCAGACAAGTGCTGGCTGCAAGGCGGCAGGTAAAAGCGGAGATACAGAGCAGGCGAGCGGCACTGAAAGCCACTCGCCATAGCGGTTACTTCGACTCAAGCATCGAGCGGAGCATCCAGGCAGTCTTTTCATGAACCTGCATGCGCTGGGTCAACAGATCAGCGGTCGGCTCGTCACTAACCTTATCCAAAAGAGGAAAGATACTACGAGCAGTGCGGACAACGGCTTCTTGACCTTGAACCAGACTTTTGATCATATCTTCGGCACTTGGCACGCCTTCTTCTTCCTTGATGGAAGACAGGCGAGCATACGTCGAGTAAGTGCCGGGTGCCGGGAAGCCCAGCGCGCGAATACGCTCGGCGATAGAGTCAACCGCCAGCGCCAGTTCGTTGTATTGCTCTTCAAACATCAGGTGCAGCGTGCGAAACATCGGCCCGCTGACATTCCAGTGAAAGTTATGAGTCTTGAGGTAAAGCACATAAGTATCCGACAGCAGATGCGAAAGACCGTCCACGATCGATTTGCGATCCTCTTCACTGATACCAATATCGATTGCCATGTTTCATGCCCTTTTAGTGAGGATTGAAAATCAGTAACGACCGCTACTCTATCAAGAGAACCCGAATGGTGCAGCTTTCCGTGCAGCCCACGCCGTCCGTAAAGGGCCAGCCAGAAATTCTTCCACCGGTTCGACGCCGTAGCAGGGGTCGTTATCAGCGGACCTTTCAGACACATAGAGGGGAAACATCACCAAACCCGACTCGAGCTCTCTGCGCCGGTACTTGTAGAGGCGCACTACAGCGTCTTGCTGCCCATGCAGGGCTTGCTCAGGGGGCGTTATTGATTGCTGATTTGAGTAGCATCGGTGTTTGCTGTTAAATACACGGCGTGTCGCCAATGAGTTGCCATTCAGCATCGGCGCATAGGCTGGCCCACCGCTCGTGCATCACGCCTCATCTTGTTCAGAAGCGTACCGGGCGTTACCCGCTATTTCTTGTAATCCTTCTTGCATGTGAGCTTTTTAAAATGTTGAAAATCGTCCATCTGGTAACGGGAGCAGCAGCCCTGCTGCTTTCTTTCATACCCAGTCTGCGCAGCGAAGCCGTGTCTCCCTACCTGCAAAACCCTGACGCGCTTTGCCTCGCCTTTCTTGGGTTGCTTAACCTGATACTCGCTCCGGTGATCCCTTACTGGAATCGAGGCCCACGACACAATCTGCAAAATCTGGTCAGCGCCCTGCTTGTCATTGCGGTAGTCGCGCAAACGCTGACATTGCTTGTTCCATTACAGATAATTGCCGGTCAACCTGCAGTCATGGTGAGCCTTGCCATCGCCATTGTGGCCGTCGCCCTGCATCTGGGTGTCAGCTTTTACAGGTCCTACTCCCCTTCGCCCGCCACTCAAAGTCACGACATGGGAAATCGCGATACTGGCACCGTAAAGTGGTTCAACACATCCAAAGGCTTCGGCTTTATCTCCCGGGATTCGGGCGACGATATTTTTGTGCATTTTCGAGCCATTCGCGGTGAAGGTCACCGCGTGCTGGTCGAGGGCCAACGCGTCGAGTTCTCTGTCATGAACCGCGACAAGGGCCTGCAGGCTGAAGATGTCATCGCTGCCCTGCCCCGCCGCTGATTGCCTGAATCAATAATTTGCTTCAGGCATTAAAAAACCGCGACATCCCAACGGACGTCGCGGTTTTTTTATGCAGACAGATCAATAGTGAGGTGGCGGTGCATCTTCCTCGAACGTATCGAACTGGCTGCCCATTTCCTCCTGGCGCTTGATCATCGCCGCCATCTGCTGCTGCAGATGATCAAACTCGCGCCGCTGCTTTACCAGCACATCATTGAGTGCCTGAATCGTGTCGTCCTGAAAGGCCATACGACTTTCCAGCTCCATGACTCGCTCTTCAAGGTTCATGGCCGCTCTCCCTCAAATCGAAAATCATTGGTCAGTGCAGGCTTGAGCTGCCGGCAGATCTCTGCAAATTGCTCATCGGAATAGGCAACCGCCGCATGCTTGCCCCAGACGGGCGCAGGCCACGCAATGTCGTCACGCTTGCGCGCAATGACGTGCATATGAAGCTGGCTGACCACGTTGCCCAGTGCAGCAACGTTGATTTTATCCGCAACGAAGACCTCCTTCAGCACCTTCGACAGCGCAGTCGTTTCCTGCCAGAGCTGCAGTTGATCCGCGGCGCTCAGTTGGAACACCTCGGTGATATCAGCCCGACGCGGCACCAGAATGAACCATGGGTAATGTGTATCGTTGGAGAGCAACAGGCGGCACAGCGGGAAGTCGCCGATGGGCAAGGTGTCTTGTTGAAGACGAGAATCCAGAACGAACACGATAAAAAACTCCTGACGGCCAGGTGAATGTACCTGCCCTGTGGGTAACAGGGTGATGCGAGATGCCACGCAGAATACTAGGGTTCTTGCCACGCTTCACCTGCTGGCGTGTCCGCGCACCAGAATGCGACCCACAGAATTCGAATCGCACCGATTTGACGCCGTAACCGGGTACCCATGCCGATGAATACGGGGCAAGCCACCACATGCAGACCTGCCGCCTGACAACCGCCTGACTCTGGTACACGAAAATGAAACAACCCTTCCCTCACCATAGGCGTCGCCCGGACCGTGCTCCAGGTTCAAGCGAAGCGGGCAATCACTGCACCAAAACAACACACCGCTGTTGCAACAGCAACACTGCGGGTTCTTTTTCTACTCAATTGGCAGGGCCTCAGGTAACGCTTTGGGGTGAAAAAACCACGCATAGATGCACCGATGAAAAGCTATCGCTATTTTTACAAAATTAATATATCTATATAAATCAATTACCTATGATCAAAACGCAATGCGAATTCTGATTTTTCACAAAATTTTTTCATTTCCAGGAACTTTGTGCACGCTTGTTGCTTTATCACCCACATGATCAAAGCATCCCTGGCGGAAAACAGGGATGAAAAGATCAAGGGAAAAGGCGTACGACCCTGGGAGACGTTTCGGTGGTCTGGGCTTGAGTCGATCTGATCAGGCACAGAACGTAGCGACGAGATCCGGACACACTTGAGTAAAGGCACTGTGCCTGCTTCACACGACGTGCCGAACACCCTGTCGTAAAGAATCTGAAAGGATAGAGCTGTACCTATAGCAACCAGCGTCAGCGTGATATAGATTCCGCCGACCAAAAATAGAAAGAGCCGCCCAGATAAAAAAACAGGTGGACGGCAAAAATCTTCTAAAAACCAAAGGAGCAATCACGATGAGAGTGATGAAGTGGAGCGCAATCGCACTGGCCGTTACGGCAGCCAGCACCCAACTGGCAACAGCGGCACCTTTCGTCAGCGATCAGGCTGAGGCCAAGGGTTTCGTCGAAGGCAGCACGCTTGACCTGAAGTTGCGCAATTACTACTACAACCGTGACAGAAAGAATAATCCCGCTCCGGGCGGCCGTAGTGACAAAGACTGGACTCAGGGCATCTGGGCCAACTTCAGCACTGGCTACACCCAAGGCACTATAGGTGTCGCCGCAGAGGCCTTCGGTTACGGCGCCCTCAGACTCTGGGGTCCAGACAAGTATTCGGGCTCGGGCAACCTGGTTACCGACTCCAATGGCGACAACGAAGCAACACAAGGTAAATTTGGCGGTGCTGTGAAATTCCGCGTTTCGAAGACAGAGCTGAAAGTGGGCGACATGCAGCCGACCAGCCCTGTATTCGCAGTTGGCGGTTCGCGCATACTGCCTCAGACCGCTAGCGGCCTGAGCCTGCAGAGCAGCGAGATTGCCGGTCTTGACCTTGAAGCTGGACATTTTTACTCAGGCACAAGCCAGGATGACACCAGCCACAACGGTAGCATCTGGGCAACCTACGCCAATGGTTTTAATGGCCTGAAAGCTAATAGTGCGGATTTCCTGGGCGGTAAATACGCAATAACCGACGGCCTGGGCGTAGCTTTTTACGCAGCCAAGCTCGAAGATATCTGGGATCAGTACTACGGCAACGTGAACTACGCGCTGCCTCTGGGCAATGACCAGTCCTTGGCGTTTGACGTCAACCTTTATCGCACACTTGACGAGGGTAGCTCCAAAGCTGGCTCGATCAACAACACTACGTATTCAGCTTCGGCAGCCTATTCCTTCTTGGCAGCGCACACCGTTACTGTCGCGTATCAGAAGGTCGACGGTGACACTCCATTCGACTACATCGGCATCGGCGACAATAATCGTGGTGGCGACTCTATCTTCCTGGCCAACTCCGTTCAGTACTCTGACTTCAACGGCCCGGGCGAAAAGTCGTGGCAGATTCGCTATGACCTGAACATGACTCCTTATGGCGTTCCTGGCCTGAGCTTTATGACTCGCTACCTCAATGGTGACAATATTGACGGTACCAAAGTGGATGCCTCCAGCCTGTACGCCAACATGTACGGCGCAGACGGCAAACACCACGAAACCAACCTTGAAGCTAAATATGTAGTTCAGGCTGGCCCGGCGAAAGATCTGTCCTTCCGCATGCGTCAAGCCTGGCACCGCGGCAATGATGCTCAGTCAGACGGCGACGTCAACGAGTTCCGCCTGATTGTCGATTACCCGATCTCGATCCTGTAATCGCAACTCAGCACTCGTTAATAGACGAAGCCCGGCGCATGCCGGGCTTTTTCATTTTCATCAAGACCTGAAATACCCTCCCGCCATCTGCATGCCCGCCCTGCCCTGTACGCGACCGGAACACCTCCGTACAATGCAAGGTCATTTCCAGTCTCAGCAACCGACAACGGCCTACCATGCGCACCAGTCAATTTTTGCTCGCCACACAGAAAGAAACCCCTTCCGATGCGGTCGTGGTCAGCCATCAGCTGATGCTGCGTGCCGGCATGATCCGTAAACTGGCGTCCGGCCTCTACACCTGGCTGCCCATGGGCCTGCGCGTGCTGCGCAAGGTCGAAGCGATCGTTCGTGAAGAAATGAACGCTGCCGGCGCACTTGAAATTCTGATGCCCGGCATTCAGCCTGCAGAGCTGTGGCAGGAATCCGGTCGCTGGGAGCAATACGGCCCGGAGCTGATGCGCCTGGTCGACCGCCACAACCGCGAATTCTGCCTGGGCCCGACCCACGAAGAAGTCATCACCGATCTGGCCCGCAATGAGCTCAACAGCTATAAACAGCTGCCTATCAACATGTACCAGATCCAGACCAAATTCCGTGACGAGATCCGCCCGCGCTTCGGCCTGATGCGCGGCCGCGAGTTCGTCATGAAAGACGCCTACTCGTTCCACGCCGACAACGCTTCGTTGCAGGTCACATACGACCGCATGCACCTGGCGTACAGCAACGTATTCAGTCGCCTGGGCCTGAAGTTCCGCCCGGTCGAGGCTGACAACGGTTCGATCGGTGGCGCAGGCTCGCACGAGTTCCACGTCCTGGCCGAATCCGGCGAAGACGATATCGTGTTCAGCAACGGCTCCGATTACGCCGCCAATATCGAAAAAGCCGAGGCAGTGCCTCGCGAAAAAGCGCGTGCGGCCGCTACTGAAGAGCTGCGCCTGGTCGACACACCGAATGCCAAGACCATCGCGCAACTGGTCGAAGGCTTCGGTTTGCCAATCGAAAAGACAGTAAAGACGCTGGTTGTGCACGCTGCCGAAGAAGGCAAGCTGATCGCGCTGATCATTCGTGGCGATCACGAACTCAACGAAATCAAGGCCAGCCAGCAAGAACTGGTCGCCAGCCCGCTGGTGATGGCGTCCGAAGCAGAACTGCGTGACGCCATCGGCGCAGGCGCAGGCTCGCTCGGCCCATTGAATCTGCCGCTGCCGTGCATCATCGACCGTTCGGTCGAGCTGATGAGCGACTTCGCCGTCGGCGCCAACATCGACGACAAACATTATTTCGGCGTCAACTGGGAGCGCGACTTGCCGGTGCCGACCGTTGCTGACCTGCGTAACGTGGTTGCCGGCGATCCAAGCCCGGATGGCCAGGGCACGCTGGAAATCAAACGCGGTATCGAAGTGGGCCACATCTTTCAGCTGGGCACCAAATACAGCGAAGCGATGAAGTGTCAGGTACTGGGTGAAAACGGCAAACCGGTCAATCTGGCCATGGGTTGCTACGGTATCGGCGTTTCTCGAGTGGTTGCCGCCGCCATCGAACAGAACAGTGACGAAAACGGCATTATCTGGAACGACACACTGGCACCTTTCCAGATCGCGCTGATTCCACTGCGTTACGAAACCGACGCCGTCCGTGAAGCGACAGACAAACTGTATGCCGAGCTGACCGCCGCCGGCTTTGAAGTGCTGCTTGATGACCGCGACAAGAAGACCAGCCCGGGCATCAAGTTCGCCGACATGGAACTGATCGGTATTCCGCATCGCATCGTGGTCAGTGATCGTGGCCTGGCCGAAGGCAATCTGGAATACAAGAGCCGTACCGAGTCGCAACCGCAAGCCATTGCCGTCGCGGATGTGCTGTCGTTCATTCAGGGCCGAGTGAAACGCTGAGCCACAAGGCGCACCTGCCTTACAGGTGCGCCGCTCATCACTTACCCCATCCGCATCAGAGATCCCATGCTCAAACGAAGCACCTTAAGCCTCGGCAGCGCCGTTCTGTGCGGCACTTTTCTCGTCGGCGGCTGTGCCAACCAGTTATCGCAACGCAGTGAGCACGAAGAGCGCGTCGAGCGCAAACTGCTCGAACACACGCTGCAAGTCGACATTGGCGAACCCAAAACGCTGGAGTTGCCGCAACGGCGTGTGCGGATTCACGAACACAAGTCATTCGAAGTCACCGATTTCGAGGTGACGCGTCACTATGACCGCTACACCCCTTATCAGCCGTGGCGGGAAATCTACGAGATCCCGCTTGGCGCGGTTGCAGTCGTCGCTGGCGTCGGCGCGAATGTGGTCAACGTGTTTGCACTGGGCAACTTGCCGGAAAGCATGACCAAGGACTGGATTCACTATGGAGTGGCTGGCCTGAATCCATTCATGAACGCCCCTTCCCATGGTCGCGCCCAGCAGAATCTTGCGAGTATCGATGAGGTCCAGAAGGACAAGCGAATCGAGAACTCCACGCTGCCATGGAATGAGCGCCCGGTGATGGTCAAGGCCGGCAACCAAACGCATGAAATGAGCACTGACCGCAACGGCGTGTTGCGCCTGAATCTGCTGGACAGTCCGTTTGCCGAACAGGACCTGAGCCGCATCACGCGCATTTACATCAATGTCGAAGATGATCAGGACAGCGCACACGCCAATGCCAGCTTGCCGATCAGCCATTCTCTGCGCGGTAAATTGCTGGAGGCGCATGCGCTGATCTACGACGACCTGGAAGATGACGAGGTCAGCCAGTGGGTGCATCGAGTCAAACGCCTCTCTGACATGGGCCTGGAAGAGGAAGCGAGCGAGCTTGAGCAAAGCCTGATCGAACTCACGCGCAACGATCCGCAGTTGCAGGGCGAGTTTCTCAAATCACTTGCCAGGGACGCTGGCCGACTGGTCGCGGTTCCCGCCCAAAGCGAGTAATGCGAGCGGCTGCGGGATGCAACCGCAGTCCTCCATTACGTTGAAAACAACTCCAACTGCTCATGAGCGGCGCGCAGGTCGTGCAGACGCACGCCGATGCCCAGCAACCGAACCGGCTTGCCCCCCCGGGCAAACGCCTGCGTCAACAACTGCTCATAGCTACCCAGATCCCTGCCTGCCCCGGACTGTTCAAGCGTGGTCTGTGTGAAGTCATGAAACTTCACTTTGACGAACGGTTTGCCGGGCCGGTACTGCCCTTCCATTCTGTCCATGCGCGTACCCAGGGTTTCCAGCAAGGCGGGGAGCTTTTCCAGGCAGGCGGCCAGATCGGGTAAATCTGTGTCGTAAGTATTTTCAACACTGACTGACTGACGTCGACTGTCGTTTTGCACCGGCCGGTCATCTATCCCGTGCGCCAGACTCCAGAGACGCTCGCCGAAGCTGCCGAATTCGCGTACCAGCGCGAGCTTGCTACGGCTGCGCAGGTCCGCACAGTCGACGATTCCCAGCCGACCCAGCTTGTCGGCAGTCACCTTTCCGACGCCGTGCAGCTTGGTCACCGGTAACGAAGCAACGAAATCCTCGACCTGATCCGGCGTAATCACGAACAAACCGTTGGGCTTTTTCCAGTCGCTGGCGATTTTGGCCAAAAACTTGTTGGGGGCCACGCCCGCCGAAACCGTGATGTGCAACTGATTCGAGACCCGACGCCGAATGTCCTGGGCGATGCGCGTGGCGCTGCCGGAAAAGTGATGGGTGTCAGATACGTCCAGAAACGCCTCATCCAGCGACAAAGGCTCGATCAGGTCGGTGTAATCACGAAAGATGCTGTGAATTTCCCGCGAGGCTTCTTTATAAGCCTCCATGCGCGGCTTGACGATGGTCAGGTCCGGGCAGAGCTTGAGCGCATGGCGAGACGACATGGCCGAGCGCACCCCATACGCACGCGCTTCATAGTTACAGGTAGCAATCACCCCGCGCCGTTCCGCAGAGCCGCCCACCGCCAGCGGCTTGCCGGCGAGTTCGGGCTCGTCACGCATTTCGATGGCTGCATAAAAGCAGTCACAGTCGATGTGGATGATTTTGCGCTGCGTCATGACCTGATGGGATTTTGCAATCAATGGCTGCGCAGTATCTCACCCGTATCAACAAGTAACACCCCATGATGCAAAAGGCAGCGGAAAAATCGCGTAGCCGGCCACAAGCGCGACCTTTATGGCCCGACAATCCCGTCATAACTGCACCAGTGCTGGACCAAACGGTTGATCTGCCTCGCTAAGCGATTGAAGAAAAAGCACTTTTTTAAAACTAGCCATTGACACCCCGCTATCTCTCTGTAGAATGCCGACACACAGACGCGGGATGGAGCAGTCTGGTAGCTCGTCGGGCTCATAACCCGAAGGTCGTCGGTTCAAATCCGGCTCCCGCAACCAAACATCAAAAAAGGCTACTCGAAAGAGTGGCCTTTTTTGTGCGCGCCTGAAAAGTGCTTCGCTCACGCTTGCTTCTCCGGTTCGCGACGAAAACTCCCTGTGGAGAAAAACACGCATCACCACTCATTTACCTCCTTTCGAGATTAAGGGTTGACACTTTCGCGTTCGGCTGTAGAATGCCGCCACACAGACGCGGGATGGAGCAGTCTGGTAGCTCGTCGGGCTCATAACCCGAAGGTCGTCGGTTCAAATCCGGCTCCCGCAACCAAACATCAAAGAAGGCTACTCGAAAGAGTGGCCTTTTTTGTTTGCGCTGGAAAAACACTCCACGCAACTGCTAACTGTCTGACAAAAAAGACTATTTCCAAAGCCCTTTGAAACCCTATCATCACATCTGTAACGTAATGCTTTCATTGACGACAGTTTTAGCATGCGCTGCCGATAGGCTTGTTACTAAGCTGATCACGACTGAACCGTAGCTGAACAGCTTCAACCGGCTCGATTCGCTATTCGCTCGTTAGGCGTTGACGCGCTAACATCCTGAAATATTTTCTGCGTAGGGATTGGTAACTTGGCTGTATACCTCCATCCTGTCGCGCACGATCCAAGGAGTGATTGATGCGCGACAAAATGTCCGATTCCAATGAAACAGTTGATGCAGAACAACAAGGCTCCGCACCGCGCCTGAACTGGCGGGAGCTGCTGAGCAAATACCGACAGCCTATCGGGCTGGCGGTGATGCTGCTGTTGTTCGGTCTTGCCCTGATTGCCTGCCGCCACATGCTGGTTGAAATGGACTGGTATGCGCTGCACGACTCGTTGTTCGCGGTCCCCCTGCCCGCTCTGGGCGGAGCGCTGCTGGCGGCAGTCATTGGCTATGTCATTCTCATGGGCTATGAACTGTCCGCCAGTCGCTACGCCAACGTCGACCTGCCGACAAAAACGCTGATACTCGGCGGCTTTACCTCGTTTGCCATCGGTAACGCGGTAGGCCTGTCGATGCTCTCCGGTGGATCGGTGCGCTATCGCCTGTACTCACGCTACGGCGTGGGGGCAATCGAAATCGCCCGCATGACCGTATTTGCCAGCCTTTCACTCGGCTGCGCGTTACCACCACTCGCTGCATTGGCAACGCTGAGCAACCTGTCCGGTGCCTCACTGGCGCTCAAGCTTCCGGTAGAAGTGCTGGCCGTCGTTGCCACAGCCGTATTGATCGGCAGCCTGCTGCTGGCGGCCTTCGTCTATCGTCGTCGCTTGCCGGAACAGAACATTGCGCACAATATTCTGGTCCGCCTGGGTCGCCGCACCCTGCGCCTTCCGAACCTGAAGCTGACCCTGATCCAGCTGGTGATCACCGCGCTCGACGTCGCCGCCGCCGCGATGGTGCTGTACCTGTTGCTGCCGCATGCGCCACCTCTCGGCGCGTTCATCCTCATTTACCTGCTGGCACTCGCGGCAGGCGTACTCAGTCATGTGCCTGGCGGCGTTGGCGTGTTCGAGGCCATTCTGCTCGCAGCGTTTGCCAACGAACTGGGGGCTGCCCCTCTCGCCGCTGCGCTGCTACTGTACCGCCTGATCTACGTAGTGCTGCCACTGCTGCTGGCCTGTCTGACCCTGCTGTTTACCGAAGCCCAGCGCCTGCTGCCGACCAAGCAAGCCATGCGCGTTGCCTCGGGGTTGGCGGCGCCCATTCTGGCCCTACTGGTTTTCTTGTCGGGGGTGGTGCTGCTCTTCTCTGGTGCCACCCCTGAAATCGATACCCGGCTGGAAAACGTCGGCTTCATGATTCCGCATCGGCTGATCGACGCTTCGCACTTTGGTGCCAGCCTGGTCGGCGTGCTGTGCCTGCTGCTTGCCCAGGGCCTGCGTCGTCGACTGTCTGCCGCCTGGATGCTGACGTCCATTTTGCTGCTGGTAGGTGCAGTGCTGTCGATACTCAAGGGCTTCGACTGGGAAGAGGCCAGCATGCTGCTGCTGACCGCCTGCCTGCTGCTGACCTTCCGTCGTTCGTTCTACCGTCCAAGTCGCCTGCTGGAGTTGCCGTTCTCGCCGCTCTACCTGATTGCCAGCATCTGCGTGGTCGGTGCGTCTATCTGGCTGCTGCTGTTCGCTTATCAGGACGTGCCCTACAGCCATCAACTGTGGTGGCAATTCACCCTTGATGCGGACGCGCCGCGCGGGCTGCGTTCGGCGTTGGGCAGTGCGGTATTGTTGGTCGTGGTCTCGCTGACCTGGCTGCTGCGCACCGCAAGGCCGGTGATCAAGCTGCCCGATGCCGCCGACCTGGACAAGGCCGCCGAAATTCTCAAGGCCTCCAGCCAGCCCGATGGTGGGCTGGTTCTGACCGGCGACAAGGCCATTCTGTTTCACCCGACCGGCAACGCGTTTCTGATGTACTCGCATCGCGGGCGCAGTCTGGTGGCGCTGTACGATCCGATCGGTCCGACCCAACAGCGTGCAGAGCTGATCTGGCAGTTCCGCGACCTGTGCGACGTGCACCATGCTCGCCCGGTGTTCTACCAGGTACGCGCGGAAAACCTGCCGTTTTATATGGACATCGGGCTGACGGCGATCAAGCTTGGCGAAGAAGCGCGTGTGGATTTGCGACGCTTCGACATCGAAGCCAAGGGCAAGGAGATGAAAGACCTGCGCTACACCTGGAACCGTGGTGGGCGTGATGGGCTTTCGCTGGAAATATACGAGCCGGGCCAAGCGCCCATCGACGAGCTGAAAGTCATTTCCGATGCCTGGCTGACCGGTAAGAACGTGCGCGAAAAAGGCTTCTCGCTGGGCCGCTTCAGCCCTGAGTACCTCAAGTATTTCCGCATTGCCATCGTGCACTTTCAGGGCAAGCCGGTAGCCTTTTCCAACCTGCTGGAAACCACCAGCCCGGAACTGGCCAGCCTAGACCTGATGCGCTCGCACCCGGACGCTCCGAAACTGACCATGGAGTTCATGATGGTCGGTCTGATTCTGCATTACAAAGCCCAGGGCTACGCACGCTTCAGCCTGGGGATGGTGCCGCTCTCCGGCCTGCAACCGCGACGCGGCGCGCCGATCACTCAGCGTTTGGGGTCGATGATCTTCCGACGCGGCGAACAGTTGTACAACTTCCAGGGGCTGCGCCGCTTCAAGGACAAGTTCCAGCCCGATTGGGAACCTCGATATATGGCCGTGCCTGCCGGACTTGATCCGCTTGTGGCACTGGCTGACACCGCCGCCCTGATTGCGGGCGGCCTGACTGGATTGGTGAAACGCTGATGATTCGACGCTCCTGGCGCCTTTTGCTCGCAGCCCTGGCAATTGTTCTTTTTATCGTAGCTTCGGGCGTATGGATCTGGACGCGCCCCGCTCCACCCGCATCGCTGGAACACCTGGACCTGGAAGGCGGTGCGCCGCTGACCAGCGTGACACCGGCCACCACCATCAAGACCCGCATTGCACTGGCAGTCACCGCCGAAGAAATGCTCACTGACAAGCAATTGCTGGCGATCAGTAAAGATGCTTCGGCACGTATCATTCAGGTGGTGTTGCCCAAGGACGACTGCGTACTGCAACAGAAAACCTTTCAGGCTGCCCTGCAGAAGCTCGACGGCCCAGCGAAGGTTGTCGGCGGCATAGGCCCTGGCGCAACGCTGGCGTGGCGCTGGCTGGCGGAACAAACTGACGACAAAGCGCAGGCCATCTCCGTCGGCTTTGCGCTTGAACATGTTTCCAATCCTCCGCCTGTTCTGGAGGAGGACGAGAAGCCGCCACAAATCTGTGACGTGCCGCTGCCACAAAAAGCTGCACACGGGCACTGGCTGGCCGCCTGGAACGACGCACCGGATGATCCGAGTGCAGCGTTCGTGCGCGATCAGACCAATGCCGAAACCAGCATCAGCGACTACGACATTCCGCTGCCGCAGGTCCTCAACAGCGAGCTGCGTCACCTGCTGCTTGGTGAAAACGACAGCGGCGGCCTGGGCATCCCGACCGTCGAAGTGCCGGCAAGCCAGCCTTCCGACACCGTGACGCTGTTCATGTCCGGTGACGGTGGCTGGCGCGACCTGGACAAGGTCGTCGCAGGCGACATGGCCAAGATGGGTTATCCGGTCGTGGGCATCGACGTGCTGCGCTATTACTGGGAACACAAGACGCCGGAACAGACCGCTGCCGACCTCACCGACCTGATGAACCACTACCGGCAGAAGTGGGGCACCAAGCGCTTCATTCTGGCGGGCTATTCGTTCGGTGCCGATGTCATGCCTGCCATCTACAATCGCCTTGCAGCGGATGATCAGAACCGGGTCGATGCGATCATTCTGCTCGCCTTCGCGCGCACCGGCAGCTTCGAGATTCACGTAGACGGCTGGCTTGGCAACGCAGGCAAGGAAGCCACCACCGGGCAGGAAATGGCCAGACTGCCGGCCGCCAAGGTGTTCTGTGTGTATGGCATCGAAGAGAAGAAAGACAGCGGTTGTACCGACACCACCGCAGTCGGCGAGGCCGTTCAGTTGCCCGGTGGTCATCACTTTGATGAAGACTACCCGGCACTGGCCAAGCGCCTGATCGATGCCATCAACAAGCGTCAGGGCAAGGTTGCCGCTCAGTAAGCATCGCCTATCGAAGTCTGCAGGCATAAAAAATCCCGGCACCGTAAGGTCGCCGGGATTTTTTTGTCTGCACTGACGGCTGTACAGCAGCGGGTTACATCTCGACCTGCGTACCCAGCTCGATCACGCGGTTGAACGGCAGCTTGAAGAAGCGCAGGTTGCCGTTGGCGTTCTTGAGCATGAAGGCGAACAGCGCTTCACGCCAGCGCGCCATGCCATCCATCTTGGACGGGATGACGGTTTCGCGACTGAGGAAGTAGGTGGTGCGCATCGGACTGAAGTCCAGCTCGGCCAGATGACACAGCGCCAACGCAGCAGGTACATCAGGCTCGTCGATAAAGCCGAAGTGCAGGATCACCCGATAGAAGCCTTCGCCATACGACTCCACTTCAAAGCGCTGCGCAGAAGGCACGCGAGGTGTGTCTTCATACACCACCGTCAACAGCACCACTTGCTCATGCAGCACCTGGTTATGCAGCATGTTGTGCAGCAACGCATGAGGCACAGCGTCCGAACGCGCGGTCAGGAACACCGCCGTACCCTGCACGCGATGCGGCGGCTGCACGCGAATGCTGCCAATGAAGATTGGCAGCGGCAGCCCGCCTTCGTCGATCCGCTCGGCCAGCAATTGCTTGCCACGCTTCCAGGTGGTCATGAGGATGAACAACACCGCGCCTGCCAGCACCGGAAAGGCACCGCCCTGAAAGATCTTCGGCACGTTGGCCGCAAAGAACAGGCCGTCTACCAGCAAAAGGCAGATCAACAGCGGAACGGCCAGCAACGGCGGCCATTTCCAGAGCATCAGCATGACCGTCGAGACCAGAATCGTGGTGCAGAGCATGGTCCCGGTTACCGCCACGCCATAGGCCGAGGCCAGCGCGCCGGAAGACTCGAAACCGATCACCAGCATGATCACACCCACCATCAACGCCCAGTTCACGGCACCGATATAGATCTGGCCCTGCGCGTCGCTGGAGGTGTGCTGGATATGCATCCGTGGAATGTAGCCCAGCTGGATGGCCTGCAGCGTCATCGAGAACGCGCCGGAAATGACCGCCTGGGAGGCAATAATGGTCGCCATGGTCGACAGGCCGATCAGTGGCAGCAGCGCCCAGCTCGGCGCCAGCAGGTAGAACGGGTTACGCACTGTTTCCGGATTACCCAGCACCAGCGCGCCCTGACCAAAATAGTTGAGCAACAGCGCGGGCAATACGAGGATGAACCAGGCACGCGAGATGGGCTTGCGACCGAAGTGGCCCATGTCGGCGTACAGCGCCTCGGCGCCGGTCAGCGCCAAGACCACAGCGCCCAGAATGGCAACGCCGATCCCTGGATGGATAATGAAGAAATTCAGACCCCATGCCGGATTGACCGCTTTCAGCACTTCCGGCGACTGCATGATGCCGTAAACGCCCAGCGCGCCCAGCACCAAAAACCAGACGACCATCACCGGCCCGAACAGCACGCCGATGCGCGCCGTGCCGTGGCGCTGAATCAGAAACAGCCCCACCAGCACGACCAGTGCCATGGGCACGATCCAGTGATCAAGGCCATCGAACGCCAGTTCCAGCCCTTCCATCGCCGACAGAACCGACACCGCCGGGGTGATCATGCTGTCGCCATAGAACAGTGCAGCACCGAACAGGCCGAACACCACCATCATCATTTGCAGTTTGGGGTGTTTGGCCGACGCCCTGCGCGCCAGCGCCATCAGCGCCATGATGCCGCCCTCACCCTGGTTATCGGCACGCAGAACAAACGCCATGTACTTGAACGAAACCACCCAGATCAGCGACCAGAAGATCAGTGACAAAACCCCAAGTATCGCGTCATGCGTGACTTCTACGCCGTATCCGCCCTGAAACACCTCTTTGAGGGTGTACAGCGGGCTGGTGCCGATGTCGCCGTAAACCACCCCCACTGCTGCAATCAACAACCCGATGGGCTTCGCAGTGCCTCCGGCCTGGGCATGACTGTTTGTTTGACTCATCCACTACTCCCGGAAACCAGACATGAGGTTCAACACACTGAGAACATCACAACACGTAACAATTCAGATTCAGCCAGACGTTGACACGCCCGACCACGATGGCGCGAAGCATAACGCAGCACCGGTTGTAATTCTTGGTGAAACGCAGATCTTGCGTGTGATGGTCTTGTTACGACGCCCTTGACGCGCCATCGCGGCGCGACGTTTCTTTTGGAACGACCGCAAAACCGGCCAGTCACTAGTCAGGCCTGTCGCTCATAGGGTCACTCAAGAACCGCATCGACGCTCAGGCGCCCTGATTCTTTCCTGACCGAGATGCTCTGATGACCAACGAACTGACTGTTCAGCCATTGCACTTCCAGCCCTCATTTGAAGTGATCCCTGACGATGAAGCGCAAACCAGTAAAGAGCTGGTGGAAGCGATGCACGCCATCCTTGAAACCACGTTTCAGGACACCGGCCACGCCATACGCAGTGTGCACGCAAAAGCTCACGGCCTGCTGCACGGGCATATACAGGTGTACGGCGAGCTGCCCGAGCCCCTGGCTCAAGGCGCGTTTGCGACACCCGGCAACCTGCCAGTCGTCATGCGCTTCTCGACCAATCCCGGAGACATCCTTGATGACAAGGTATCGACGCCCCGCGGCCTGGCGGTCAAAATCTTCGGTGTCGAAGGACCGCGATTGCCGGGCAGTGCCGAGGCGTCTACGCAGGATTTTGTCATGCAGAACGCCAAGGCATTCACCGCCAAGGACCCCAAGGCCTTCTTGAAGACCTTGAAGCTGCTGGCCAAAACGACCGACAAGGCACCGGGCATGAAGAAGGCGCTCTCCGCCGTACTTCGGGGCATCGAGTCTGTGATCGAGTCGGTGGGGGGTGAAAGCGGCACGCTGAAAAGTCTGGGCGGGCATCCGATTACCCATATCCTCGGCGAAACGTACTACACGGTCGTGCCTTTTCTGTACGGGCCTTACTACGCAAAACTGAGCATCGTTCCCATCTCGGCAGAGCTGGTTGCGTTGACCGACAAGGCTGTGGACCTGAAGGATAATCCTGACGGCTTGCGTGAAGCGGTCAAAACGTTCTTCCTCGAAAACGATGCCAGCTGGGAGGTCCGTATCCAGCTGGCAACAGACCTTGAAAAAATGCCCATCGAAGACGCCTCAGCCGTCTGGCCGGAAGACCTCAGCCCTTACGTGGCCGTCGCTCGGATCGATGTGCCACGCCAGTCGTCGTGGTCGGAGCAAAGCGTTCAGGAAATCGACGAAGCGATGGCCTTCAGCCCATGGCAAGGCCTGGAAGCACACCGCCCGCTGGGCGGAGTCATGCGTGTGCGCAAGCCTGCTTATGAGCACTCGGCCGGGTTTCGCAGCCAGCATAATGGGTGTCCGATGCGTGAGCCGCGGGGCTGACGGAGTGTCCGCGAGGTAAACGGCATATGAATCAAAGTCCGCAATTGCGGGCTTTGGACTGACAAATTCATGGGAACCGGCTTACCCGATATCAACATAGACATTGTCACACCCCCCTCTCCAGTACCCGGCATCGCCTTGAACACGTTGCTGAGTGGTGCATTATAATTTGCTCAGCTCAGTCACGTTTGATGCCCTCCCCCACACAACACTCATCGTTATTCTCACCCAAACGCTGGTCATCCCGGCCACTCACCGCTAGAATTGCGCACTTTTTGATCAGAGGCGCAACGAGCGCCCAGTCAGTGCCTGCGCGTTGCGTTCAGGTGCCCTTCACGCCGAGGTTTGCCATGTCCACCGTCACCACGCCATCCGCCCCCAAGGTCGGATTCGTTTCTCTGGGTTGCCCCAAGGCGCTCGTTGACTCCGAACGCATCCTGACCCAACTGCGCATGGAAGGTTACGAAGTCGTTGCGACCTACGAGGACGCCGACGTGGTTGTGGTCAATACCTGCGGCTTCATCGACACGGCCAAGGCCGAGTCGCTGGAAGTGATCGGCGAAGCGATCAAGGAAAACGGCAAGGTCATCGTCACCGGCTGCATGGGCGTCGATGCAAGCGTGATTCGCGCCGTACACCCGAGTGTGCTGTCGGTGACCGGCCCGCAGCAGTACGAGCAGGTGGTCAATGCCGTGCACGATGTCGTGCCGCCCCGCAAGGATCACAACCCGCTGATCGACCTGGTGCCACCGCAAGGCGTCAAGCTGACCCCGCGCCATTACGCGTACCTGAAGATTTCCGAAGGCTGCAACCACAGTTGCAGCTTCTGCATCATCCCGTCGATGCGCGGCAAGCTGGTGAGCCGTCCGGTTGGCGATGTGCTGGACGAGGCCAAGCGTCTGGTCAAATCCGGCGTGAAGGAGTTGCTGGTGATCTCTCAGGACACCAGCGCCTACGGCGTCGATGTCAAATACCGCACCGGTTTCTGGGACGGTCAGCCGGTCAAGACCCGCATGACCGAGCTGTGTCAGGCTCTGGGCTCGATGGGGGTCTGGGTTCGTTTGCACTATGTCTACCCGTACCCGCACGTCGATGAGCTGATCCCGCTGATGGCGGCAGGCAAGATTCTGCCGTACCTGGACATCCCGTTCCAGCACGCCAGCCCGAAAATCCTTAAGCTGATGAAGCGCCCGGCCTTCGAAGACAAGACCCTGGCGCGTATCAAGAACTGGCGCGAGCAGTGCCCTGATCTGATCATCCGTTCGACGTTCATCGTCGGCTTCCCTGGTGAAACCGAAGAGGACTTCCAGTACCTGCTGGACTGGCTGACCGAAGCTCAGCTGGATCGCGTCGGCTGCTTCCAGTACTCGCCGGTAGAAGGTGCTCCTGCCAACCTGCTGGACGCCGCCATTGTGCCGGATGACGTCAAACAGGATCGCTGGGATCGCTTCATGGCTCATCAACAGGCCATCAGCGCCGCCCGCCTGCAGATGAAGATCGGCAAGGAAATCGAAGTGCTGATCGACGAAGTCGATGATCGCGGCGCGGTAGGCCGTTGTTTCTTCGACGCGCCGGAAATCGATGGCAACGTGTTCATCGGCCTTGAAGACGGCAGTACCGTCCAGCCGGGCGACAAGATCATGTGTCGCGTCACCGACGCCGACGAATATGACCTGTGGGCCGAGATGCTCTGACATCGGCCACGCGTTATCAAAAAGCCCTGCCCTTCACACGGCAGGGCTTTTTTGTCGGCCGATGGTGTCTATCGACGACTGGTATGAAAAGAGGACGCGCTATGCAGTTGTGTGCACCGGACATAAAGGATTATCCGGAACTGGCTGAAGTGTGGGAGCGCTCGGTACGCGCCACCCACGACTTTATGCCGGACGCTTACGTTATCCGGCTCAAGGGTTTGCTCACCCAGTACCTGGACAGCGTCACGTTGTTCTGCCTGCGTACCGATAAGCAGAGCATCGCAGGCTTTGCCGGCGTCAACCGTGGCCGGCTGGACATGCTCTTCGTCGCTCCGGAGTACCGCCATCAGGGCTTGGGCACACAGCTGTTGCAACATGCTGTCGGCCACTTCGGCATTACCGAACTGGACGTGAACGAGCAGAACCCCAGAGCCTTGGGCTTTTATTGCAAGCACGGGTTTGAGGTTGTCAGCCGCTCTGAAGTCGATGGTCTTGGCCAGCCTTACCCCATGCTCAGAATGCGCCTGATCAGCCCGCCATGATGTCGATTGCAGAGCAAATGCAATGTTGCCGCGATTAACCGGGCTTTGGCGGTTACAATGGCTTCTTTCTCATCAGTAAGCGGCTTTTTTGTCATGACAGACCCCATTCGCCTTTCCAAACGCCTTATCGAGCTGGTCGGTTGCTCCCGCCGGGAGGCCGAACTGTTTATCGAGGGTGGCTGGGTCACAGTGGATGGCGTGGTTATCGACGAGCCGCACTTCAAGGTCAGCACCCAGAAAATCGAACTGAGCCCGGAGGCCAAGGCCGATTCGCCGGAATCGGTCACCATCATTCTGCACAAGCCTGCCTCGGCCAGCGCCGAAAGCGCCTTGCAGATGATTACCCCGGGCACCCTTTCTGCAGAGCATAGCTACAGCAAGCGTCCGCTCAAGGGCCATTTCATGCGCCTTGAGGCGATTTCGAGCCTGCAAGCCAATGCCAGCGGGCTGATGGTGTTCAGCCAGGACTGGAAAATCCTGCGCAAGCTCACCGACGACCGCAGCAAAATCGAACAGGAATACGTGGTGGAAATCTCGGGCGAGATGGTCGCTCACGGCCTGAACCGTCTCAACCACGGCCTGACCTACAAGGGCAAGGAACTGCCCGCCGTGAAGGCCAGCTGGCAGAACGAGAACCGCCTGCGTTTTGCGATGAAAAACCCGCAGCCCGGCATCATCGCCCTTTTATGTGAGGCCGTCGGCCTGAAAATCGTCGCCATTCGCCGCATCCGCATCGGCGGCGTGTCCATGGGTAAACTGCCCGAAGGCCAGTGGCGCTACATGACGACCAAGGAAAAGTTTTAACGCCTTCGCCACCCTCACCTATTTTCAGCGCGCATGATCGCCGTCATGCGCCGCCATACGACTTATCAGGAAACACGCCTCATGATGAACAACGACGTACTGCGCAGCGTGCGCTACATGCTCGATATCAGCGACAGCAAGATTGTCGAGATCATCGGCCTGACCGGTTTTGAAGTATCCAAAAGCGATGTCATCGCCTTCATGAAGAAAGAGGAAGAAGAAGGCTATCTGGATTGCAGCGATGAAATCATGGCGCATTTCCTTGATGGGCTGGTGTACTTCAAGCGCGGCAAGGACGAAAGCCGTCCGCCGCAGCCGATCGATCTACCGATCACCAACAACATCGTTCTGAAAAAACTGCGTGTAGCTTTCGAACTGAAAGAAGACGACATGCATGCCATCCTCAAAGCTGCAGAATTTCCGGTTTCCAAGCCAGAGCTGAGCGCACTGTTTCGCAAGGTCGGGCACACCAACTACCGCGCGTGCGGCGATCAACTGCTGCGCAACTTCCTCAAGGGTCTGACCCTGCGTGTACGTGGCTGAACCGGCTGACACCATGAGTTACAACGTCTCCCCTGTCGGCTTCGTGCGCTCCTGCTTCAAGGAGAAGTTCGCCATCCCGCGCCAGCCACAGCTGGCTCCGGCCGCTCGCGGAGTGCTCGAGCTGGTCGCGCCGTTCGATCAGGGTGAAGCCGTACAGGGGCTGGAACAGGTCAGTCATGTCTGGCTGCTGTTTCTGTTCCATCTGGCGCTGGAAGACAAACCGCGTTTGAAGGTGCGCCCGCCACGCCTGGGCGGCAATCAATCGATGGGCGTATTTGCCACTCGGGCAACGCATCGCCCCAATGGCATCGGCCAGTCCGTGGTCAAGCTGGACAAGGTGGAAGCCGGCCGGTTGTGGTTGTCGGGCATCGATTTGCTGGATGGCACGCCAGTGCTCGACATCAAGCCTTACGTGCCCTACGCCGATGTCATTGCCGAAGCGACCAACCAAATTGCCAGTTCTGCGCCGGCCCTGATACCGGTGCAATGGCAGAACGCCGCCCTTCTACAGGCTCGTGAACACGCATTACGCCTGAGTGAGCCGCTGGTCGAGCTGATCGAACAGTGCCTGGCGCAGGACCCGCGTCCAGCTTATCAGCTGCCTGCGCCGGAACGCCGCTACGGTGCCCGGTTCTGGGATGTGGATGTGCGCTGGCACTACCCGCAAACGGGCGTTATTTGTGTGCTTGAAGTGCTGCGCGCCTGAAACGATGTCTGCAACAAATCCCGCGCACTAAAAACCCGCCTGATCCGGTCAAGGAAAAGGCGGGTCTTGTCAGCCTGATTTACTTCTCGACGAATGCACGCTCGATCAGATAATCGCCCGGCTCACGCATGCGCGGAGACACAGTCAGGCCGAAGCTGTTCAGTACTTCGCTGGTTTCGTCGAGCATGCTCGGACTGCCGCACAGCATGGCGCGGTCGTCCTGAGGGTTGATCGGTGGCAGGCCGATGTCGCTGAACAGCTTGCCGCTGCGCATCAGATCGGTCAGGCGGCCTTCGTTCTCGAACGGCTCGCGAGTGACAGTCGGGTAGTAGATCAGCTTGTCGCGCAGCGATTCACCGAAGAACTCGTTCTGCGGCAGGTGCTCGGTGATGAACTCGCGATAGGCGACCTCGTTCACGTAACGCACGCCGTGGCACAGGATGACCTTCTCGAAACGCTCGTAGGTTTCCGGGTCCTGGATGACGCTCATGAACGGCGCGAGGCCTGTACCGGTGCTCAGCAGGTATAGATGCTTGCCCGGCTTGAGGTCATCCAGCACCAGCGTACCCGTAGGCTTCTTGCTGATGATGATTTCGTCGCCTTCCTTGAGGTGCTGCAACTGCGAGGTCAGCGGGCCGTCCGGCACCTTGATGCTGAAGAACTCCAGATGCTCTTCCCAGTTCGGGCTGGCAATCGAGTAAGCGCGCATGAGCGGACGACCATTGGGCTGCTGCAGACCGATCATGACGAATTGACCGTTCTCGAAACGCAGACCAGGGTCGCGGGTGCACTTGAAACTGAAGAGGGTGTCGTTCCAATGGTGGACGCTGAGGACACGCTCGTGGTTCATGTTGCTCATGTACGTGAGGACTCCTGAAAAAATAGTGCGCGCAGAAGCACTGCGCTATTGCGCGACATTCTAGTGGCAGACACAATATCTGTTAAATGAATTATCAAGATATAGGTTATCGGTTATATAGATATGCGATTTACTCTCCGCCAGCTTCAAGTGTTCGTCGCCGTAGCCCGACAGGAAAGCGTCTCCAAAGCGGCAGTGCTGCTTTCGCTGTCGCAGTCGGCTGCCAGCACCTCCATCACCGAACTGGAGCGCCAGTCGAGCTGCCAGCTATTTGATCGTGCCGGTAAACGGCTGAGCCTCAACGCCACCGGCAGGCAACTGTTGCCTCAGGCCGTTGCGCTGCTGGATCAGGCCAAGGAAATCGAAGACCTGCTCAATGGCAAATCAGGCTTTGGCTCGCTGGCCGTGGGGGCCACGCTGACCATCGGCAACTACCTGGCGACCCTGCTCATCGGCGGCTACATGCAGCGTCACCCGGAAAGCCAGGTCAAGCTGCACGTCCAGAACACAGCGCATATCGTCCAGCAGGTTGCTCACTACGAGATTGACCTGGGCCTGATCGAAGGCGATTGCAGTCACCCGGACATCGAAGTGCAATCCTGGGTCGAGGATGAGCTTGTGGTGTTTTGTGCGCCCCAGCATCCGCTGGCCAAGCGCGCGCAGGTGACACTGGAAGAACTGACCCGCGAGGCCTGGATCCTGCGAGAACAAGGCTCCGGCACGCGCCTGACGTTCGATCAGGCCATGCGTCATCATCGCAACGGCCTGAATGTGCGGCTGGAGCTGGAGCACACCGAAGCCATCAAGCGAGCGGTCGAGTCGGGACTGGGCATTGGCTGCATTTCCAGACTGGCGCTGCGCGATGCGTTTCGTCGCGGCAATCTGGTCGAACTGGCCACGCCTGAGCTGGATCTGTCGCGTCAGTTCTATTTCATCTGGCACAAGCAGAAATACCAGACCTCTGCCATGCGCGAGTTTCTTGAACTGTGCCGCGCCTTTACCGCTGGCGTACAGCGCAGCGACGAGATCGTATTGCCGAGCCTGTACTGAATCAGCCCAGCAGAACGATCGCCCACACCAGACCGATCATGCTCAGCGCAATAAACTGCGCCGCACTGCCCATGTCCTTGGCGTTCTTGGACAACGGATGCAGGTCCAGAGAAATGCGGTCGATGGCCGCCTCGACGGCGGAGTTGAGCAACTCCACGATCAGCGCCAGCAGGCACACGGCAACCAGCAACGCGTGCTCCGCCTTGCTGACGTGCAGGAAAAACGACAGCGGAATCAGTACCACGTTAAGCAGTACCAACTGACGGAATGCGGCTTCGCCTTTG
Organism: Pseudomonas sp. CFBP2511; assembly: GCF_030209255.1. Lineage (NCBI taxonomy): Bacteria > Pseudomonadati > Pseudomonadota > Gammaproteobacteria > Pseudomonadales > Pseudomonadaceae > Pseudomonas > Pseudomonas sp. CFBP2511. The sequence continues at coordinate 288,002 of NZ_JARVSI010000001.1, forward strand.
AAGGCAGCGGACAGGCCGTCCAGGGAATAACCTGCGGCATTGAGGATACGTTTCAGACCGGTTTGGCCTTTGAAGGGCGACATAGAAAGACTGCTGTTTAAAAAGATGAGGAAAGCTAAGGCAATAAAGGTCAAAAAAGCGTGAAGCCTGGTTACCTGAATAGCCCTTAACTGGACGAAATGGATTCAAGCTGTTGCAACAACAGGGCTGCCTGGGTCCGTGTGCGTACGCCAAGCTTGCGGAAAATAGCGGTGACGTGTGCCTTGATAGTGGCCTCGGACACACTGAGTTCGGAAGCGATCTGCTTGTTCAGCAAGCCCTCACAGACCATGGTCAGTACGCGAAACTGCTGCGGTGTCAGGCTGGCAAGGCCCGCACTGGCAGCTTTGGCCTCATCTGACACACTGACGAATTCGTTGACCTGCGGTGGCCACCAGACATCGCCATCGAGCACGGTGCGCACCGCCTGCTGAATGACTTCCAGCGAGCTGGACTTGGGTATGAACCCGCTGGCACCGAACTCCCTGGAACGCACCACAATCGACGCTTCTTCCTGAGCCGAAACCATCACCACCGGTATTTGCGGGTACTGACCGCGCAGCAGGACCAGCCCGGAGAAGCCATACGCCCCCGGCATGTTCAGGTCCAGCAGAACCAGATCCCAATCGGCTTTCTCGCCCAGACGCGATTCCAGCTGGGCAATGCTTTCAGCCTCGACCAGTCGCGCTTCAGGCCCAAGACCGATGGTCAACGCCTGACGCAGCGCGCTGCGAAACAGGGGATGATCATCAGCGATCAGGATGTCGTAGGTCATGTAGTGATCCCGTTTTTATAGTGAGTGGCCGGCAAAACCGGCCGCACAGCAAGGCTGGCAACTCGCACTGCGCTCATCGTCATTCAACGACGGCAGCAGTGCAACGCCAGACCAGATGAATCGGCTTCCAGGCGGCGCCAAGCATGCCCAGCAACACCATGACGGTCAAGCGCGAAGCGCGGTTGTCTGTGAACAGGGATGGCAATTAGCCCAGCAAGAGTGGACCCGCACCGCCCCGCGGCGAAAAGCCTCTAAATGAAAGCTTTTAAATAAGTGTGCGCCACGTCATCCGGATCAATCGGCCGTTGAAATTTTGCACCCAGATAATGGGCGCTGAATACGTCCAGATAAGCATCCAGCACGCCGCTGGCGCTCACGTCCCCTGCCAGCTCCAGACACAAGGCGGCAACTTCAGCGGTGCAGAAGTGATCGTCGCGCTTGGATCGACGCAAGCGGTAACGCGAAATCTGCTCAGGCGCCAGGCTCAACACCGGAAATTTTTCCAGGTAAGGGCTTTTTCGAAACATCTTGCGCGCCTCGTTCCACGTGGCATCTAGCAGGATGAACAGCGGGCGCTTGCCGTCTTCGCGCGCCACCTCAGCGACCACACGTTCCTGGGCGACAAACTCGCCAGGAAAGACGATGTACGGCTGCCACTGCGGGTCGTCCAGCAAGGCCCGCAAGTGCGCGTCGATTTCAACGCGCGACCAGCCGAAGGCATACGTGTCCTTGATGACATCCGCGATCAGCCAGCCGGTATTGGTCGGCTTCATCGGTTCGGTGTCGTACATCAGCAGGCACATGCCCGACTCGGCGGCCACCGTCGGTCGCCACGCGCACAGGCAATAACTGTCGATGACCCGGCATTGCGGGCAGCGCGGGGCGCGGGAGCCGCGCGCGATAAACGGCTTGGTGCTGCGGGCCATACGCTCATCGCGCAGGCGGGAAACGGCATGGCTCATTGCGGGTCACGCCAATACAGGGAGTACATCGACACCAGAAAAACTCGGCAGGGTTAAAGTGTGCGCAGTTTATCAGAGCCTAGGCTCTGTGCAGACTCCTGCTCTATACTGCTGCGCCACCGCAACCCGTGTTATCGGCGGGTTGCCCGGAACGCACTTTGAAGTCGCTGGTCCAACGGCCAGCCACTTAATCAGGAGAGTTTAATGCTGCGCCTTATCGTCCCTACCCTCACGCTTTTGCTCGTTGCTCCACTGTGCGCCCAAGCGGCGTCGAAACAGGACTTCGAACTCAGCAAAATGCTGGAAAAAGTCGCGAAGGAAAGCAGTGTCGGCACGCCGAGAGCGATCAACGAAGACATTCTCGATCAGGGCTACACCGTCAGCGGCAACCAGTTGATCAATCACCTCAGCGTGCGTGAAGGCCAGGCGCAGCAGATGCGTGCCAACCCGGACGTGATGCGCAATCAGTTGGGCAACAGCGTTTGTCATAACAACGGCTTTCGCCAGTTGATGACCAAGGGCGCGGTACTCAAATATCAGTTCATCGAGTACAAGACCAATCGCCCGGTCGCGACCCAGACCTTTCAGGCTTCAGATTGCACTGTAAAAGCCAAGAAGTAAGCTGCACCGATACGCAGCGCCCTTCTCGCGCGCCTGACCACCAGGCGCGCTCGGCCAACCGGCCATAGACATTCTGAAACTTATCAAGCCTGCAAACGAACCGAGAACGGGTAGCCTTTCTCTGCGAACCGGCACATGATCGATTCAACGCGCCCAGTGGGCCATTGACTCTGCAGGAGGAGAAATCCCGAATGCCTTATGTACCTGACGATGTTCTATCCCGACACTTTCAAAGCAACGGTCTCGGCCTGACCGGCAAGATTGAAGCGCACATCAACGAAGTGGCCCCAGGCACACGAAATCTGCCGCTGTACCGAGACATGATGCTCACGGTGCTGCGTATGGCCCAAGACAACCGCAACCGCTGGGACGTCAAGATTACGCTGCAGACCCTGCGCGAACTGGACAAAGCCTTTCGGGTACTGGAACGCTTCAAGGGCCGCCGCAAAGTCACCGTGTTCGGCTCTGCCCGTACGCCCATGGAGCATCCGCTTTACGCACAGGCAAGAGAACTGGGCGAAAAACTGGCCCAGTCCGACATGATGGTCATCACTGGCGCAGGCGGCGGCATCATGGCAGCAGCCCACGCGGGCGCCGGTCTCAAACACAGCCTGGGTTTCAACATCACGCTGCCATTCGAGCAGCACGCCAATCCGACCGTGGAAGGCACTGAAAACCTGCTGCCTTTCCACTTCTTCTTTACTCGCAAGCTGTTCTTCGTCAAGGAAGCCGACGCACTGGTGCTTTGCCCGGGCGGGTTCGGGACACTGGATGAAGCGCTGGAAGTATTGACGCTGATACAGACGGGCAAAAGCCCGCTGGTGCCTGTCGTTTTGCTGGACACCCCTGGCGGAAGCTTCTGGCAAGGCGCGCTGGACTTCATCAAGAATCAGCTACAGGACAACCACTACATTTTGCCAGCCGACATGAAACTGATGAGACTGGTTTATAGCCCCGACGAGGCAGTGGAAGAGATCAACCAGTTTTACCGCAACTTCCACTCCAGCCGCTGGCTGAAGAATAAATTCGTGATCCGCATGCATCATGCACTCAGTGAGCAGGCGCTTGAACATATGCAGGCAGCGTTCGCCGACCTGTGCATCAATGAAAACTTCCACCAGCACGGTTATCAGGGTGAAGAGCACGATGAGGCTCAATTCAGCCACCTGACGCGACTTGCGTTTACCTTCACAGGGCGCAATCAGGGCAGGCTTCGTGAATTGGTGGACTACATCAACGTGCAGGAACACTGGGCAGATGCCTCAGCAGTAAGAGATGCCGCGCAGGAGCAAGCGCCACAACAGACGCTCTGAACTATCAGTCATCCCCACCACGGCCGCTTAGCAAGCGGCCGATCATATCCAATGGATAGCCTCGATAACTCAAGAACCTCCCCTGCCTGGCGCGCTCACGAGCATCGACAGGCAGCTCTCCGGCAAACTTGCGTTGCCAGACCTCATGAAGTTTTTCCTGCCAGTTCACGCCGCATTCCTTGAGCGCCTGTTCGACGTCAGCGCGTTGCAAGCCACGCTGGTTAAGCTCTTCCCGGATACGAGCAGGGCCATAGCCCGAGCGCGCCCGATAGGAAACAAAGCTTTCAAGGTAACGGGATTCAGACAGAAGCCCTTCTTCGACCAGTCGATCAAGAGCCGCTTCGATAAGTTCAGGAGGGGCGCCGCGCTGACGCAGTTTGCGCGTCAGCTCGACTCGACCGTGCTCGCGGCGTGCGAGCAGGTCCATTGCGGTTCGCCTTATGGCGACAGGCGTATCAAGCACAGCAGGCATGGATATCAGCTATCAGCGTCTGCTTCGGCCACGTCATCGGCAACAACAGCTTCACGGGAACCGACAGCCTTGGTGTCGACGCCAGGCGTGAGCAGCTTATCGCGAATCTGCTTCTCGAGCGCTTTGCAGATTTCCGGGTTATCTGCCAGGAACTTGGCCGAGTTGGCTTTACCCTGACCGATCTTGCTGCCCTGATAGCTGTACCAGGCACCCGACTTCTCGACAAAACCGTGCAGAACGGCCAGGTCGACGATTTCGCCGTTGAGGTAGATACCCTTGCCGTAGAGAATCTGGAACTCGGCCTGACGGAACGGCGGAGCCACTTTGTTCTTCACGACCTTGACGCGGGTTTCGCTACCGACCACTTCGTCGCCTTCCTTCACCGCACCGGTGCGACGGATATCCAGACGTACCGAAGCGTAGAACTTCAGCGCGTTACCACCGGTGGTGGTTTCCGGGCTGCCGAACATGACACCGATCTTCATGCGGATCTGGTTGATGAAGATAACCAGGCAGTTGGCGTTCTTGATGTTACCGGTGATCTTGCGCAGCGCCTGCGACATCAGACGTGCCTGCAGACCCACGTGCATGTCACCCATTTCGCCTTCGATCTCTGCCTTGGGCACCAGCGCCGCAACGGAGTCGACAACGATGACGTCGATGGCGTTGGAGCGCACCAGCATGTCGGTGATTTCCAGCGCCTGCTCGCCGGTGTCCGGCTGCGAGACCAGCAGGTCGTCGACATTGACGCCAAGCTTGCCGGCGTATTCGGGATCAAGTGCGTGCTCGGCGTCGACGAACGCACAGGTAGCGCCCATTTTCTGGGCTTGCGCGATGACCGACAGGGTCAGCGTAGTTTTACCGGAAGATTCAGGACCGTAGATTTCCACGATCCGGCCTTTTGGCAGACCGCCGATACCGAGTGCGATATCCAGACCGAGCGAACCGGTAGAGATGGCAGGAATTGCCTGGCGATCATGGTCGCCCATGCGCATCACGGCACCTTTACCGAACTGACGCTCGATCTGACCCAGGGCCGCAGCCAAGGCTTTCTTCTTGTTGTCGTCCATTGAAGTCCTCACGTAATCAAATTCAATTAGGGCCTTGATGGCCACAACACCTGTATAAGTAGACAGTATTATTCCACAGCGATGAGCGCGCGCCTACCCCTGATTTGGCATTTCTCCACGCGCAAGCTGTATCAGCCCTTGCAGCGCGGCTTCGACCGTTTGTCGACGCACCTGATCACGGTCGCCATCGAACCGGCGACAGTGGGCGACAAGCGTATGACCATCACCCCAGCACAGCCACACCGTACCGACCGGCTTGTCGACCGAACCGCCACCAGGCCCCGCCACGCCGCTGACCGCCACAGCGAAGCGCGCGCCACTTTCACGTTGCGCGCCGCTGACCATGGCTTCGACGACCGGCTGGCTGACTGCGCCGACCTGCGCGAACAACGCCTCTGAAACACCCAGTTGCCTGGTCTTCTGGGCATTGGAATAGGTCACGTATCCTGCCTCGAACCACGCCGAACTGCCGGCGATACGTGTTATCGCCTCAGCGATACCGCCGCCGGTGCAGGATTCGGCAGTGGTCACTTGAGCGTTCATTGCGTCGAGAAGCTTGCCCAGGGTGTCGGCAAGCCCGGTTATCTGATCCACAGTGTTCTCCTGTTCATGCACGAGGTTTGTAAAGTGATCGCCAGCACAGTTCGGCGGCTCTGCAATGGCCGGCCAATCAGTCGCTTTTCCTGCGCTCGGGCTTTTTGACCGTTTCCACCGTGGTTTCTCTCGGTCTTTTTCTGGCTTCGTCCAAGGGGATAAAGCGCCCGTTGACAGAGTCCCTTGCTCGCTTGTTTTTCATACAGTTCTTCATATAAAAGTCCCTTTTTATAAGTTGCCACTCGGTTATCGAGTGGCGGCGATGGAAAGTCTATACGGCAAATCGATCTTCATGGCTGCCAGGAAACGCCTGGTCACCAATAAGCAGCAGCCACGCCGTCACTGCACCACTCTGCCGTGCGTGATAACCTTGCGCCCATCGCACAGACCCGGCAGACGCCCCCTCGATTCAAAGAGGGATCAACCGTCATGCCTCAAGGTTGCCCAACTCTTCTCAAGAACTTGCCTAAGCCACTGATGAATAAAGCAATTTCCGACCTCTCCGCACATACGCCCATGATGCAGCAGTACTGGAAACTCAAAAACCAGCACCTGGATCAACTGATGTTTTATCGCATGGGCGATTTCTATGAAATCTTCTACGAAGACGCCAAGAAAGCCGCCAAGCTGCTGGACATCACCCTGACCGCCCGCGGCCAGTCGGCCGGGCAAAGCATCCCCATGTGCGGGATTCCCTATCACGCGGCCGAGGGCTACCTGGCCAAGCTGGTGAAGCTGGGCGAGTCGGTGGTCATCTGCGAACAGATCGGCGACCCGGCCACCAGCAAAGGCCCGGTGGATCGTCAGGTCGTACGCATCATTACGCCCGGCACCATCAGCGATGAAGCCTTGCTGGATGAGCGTCGAGACAACCTGATCGCTGCCGTCCTCGGTGACGAACGCCTGTTCGGCCTGGCTGTGCTGGACATCACCAGCGGCAACTTCAGCGTGCTGGAGATCAAAGGCTGGGAGAACCTGCTGGCCGAGCTTGAGCGCATCAATCCGGTCGAGCTGTTGATCCCGGATGACTGGCCGCAAGGTTTGCCCGCTGAAAAACGTCGCGGTGCACGGCGTCGCGCGCCATGGGATTTCGAGCGTGATTCGGCCCATAAAAGTCTGTGTCAGCAATTTTCAACCCAAGACCTGAAAGGCTTTGGCTGCGAAACCCTGACGCTGGCCATTGGCGCTGCCGGCTGCCTGCTCGGTTACGCCAAAGAAACCCAGCGCACTGCCCTGCCGCATTTGCGCAGCCTGCGTCACGAGCGTCTCGACGACACGGTGATCCTTGATGCTGCCAGCCGTCGCAACCTGGAGCTGGACACCAACCTGTCCGGTGGCCGCGATAACACGCTGCAATCGGTCATGGACCGTTGCCAGACCGCGATGGGCACGCGACTGCTGACCCGCTGGCTGAATCGTCCGCTGCGCGACCTGAGCATTCTTCAGGCTCGTCAGACGTCCATCACTTGCTTTCTGGAACGCTATCGCTTCGAGAACCTGCAACCGCAACTCAAGGAAATAGGCGATATCGAGCGGATTCTGGCGCGGATCGGTCTACGCAACGCTCGGCCACGGGATCTTGCCCGTCTGCGCGACGCCCTGAGTGCACTGCCTGAGTTGCAACAGGCGATGACTGACCTTGATGCGCCGCACTTGCAGCAACTTGCACAGACCGCCAGTACCTACCCGGAACTGGCTGACCTGCTGCAACGCGCGATCAACGATAACCCGCCTGCCGTGATTCGTGACGGCGGCGTGCTGAAGACCGGCTATGACGCCGAGCTGGACGAGCTGCAATCGCTGAGCGAAAACGCCGGTCAGTTCCTGATTGATCTGGAAGCCCGGGAAAAAGCCCGGACCGGACTGAGCCATCTGAAAGTCGGCTACAACCGCGTGCATGGCTACTTCATCGAGCTGCCGAGCAAACAGGCCGAACAGGCGCCCGCCGACTACATTCGCCGCCAGACCCTCAAGGGGGCCGAGCGCTTTATTACGCCGGAACTCAAAGAGTTCGAGGACAAGGCGCTGTCAGCAAAAAGTCGCGCACTGGCTCGCGAGAAGATGCTTTACGAGACGTTGCTCGAAGACCTGATCGGCCACCTTGCGCCGCTGCAGGACACCGCGGCTGCACTGGCCGAGCTGGACGTACTGAGCAACCTTGCAGAGCGCGCGCTGAATCTGGACCTCAACTGCCCGCGCTTCGTCGCCGAGCCGTGCATGCGCATCGAACAGGGCCGCCACCCTGTCGTCGAGCAGGTGCTGAGCACGCCTTTCGTGGCCAACGATCTGGCACTGGACGACAGCACGCGCATGCTGATCATCACCGGCCCGAACATGGGCGGTAAATCCACTTACATGCGCCAGACGGCGCTGATCGTCCTGCTGGCCCATATAGGCAGCTTCGTGCCCGCCGCCAGCTGCGAGCTGTCGCTGGTTGACCGGATCTTCACCCGCATCGGCTCCAGTGACGATCTGGCCGGCGGACGCTCGACGTTCATGGTGGAAATGAGCGAAACAGCCAACATCCTGCACAACGCCACCGATAAAAGCCTGGTGCTGATGGATGAAGTCGGGCGCGGCACCAGCACCTTCGACGGTCTGTCGCTGGCCTGGGCGGCGGCGGAATGCCTGGCGCAACTGCGTGCCTACACGCTGTTCGCGACGCACTATTTCGAGCTGACGGTTTTGCCGGAAAGCGAGCCGCTGGTGAACAACGTGCACCTCAATGCCACCGAGCATAACGAGCGAATCGTGTTCCTGCACAGAGTACTGCCGGGGCCGGCCAGCCAGAGCTACGGCCTGGCGGTTGCGCAGCTTGCGGGCGTTCCGGGGAAAGTCATCACGCGCGCCAAAGAGCACTTGCAGCGCCTGGAAACCACCAGCCTGCCGCACGAACAACCGCGCGCGAAACCCGGCAAACCTGCGATCCCGCAACAGACCGATATGTTCGCAAGCCTGCCGCACCCGGTGCTCGACGAACTGTCGAAGATCAAGGTCGACGACATGACCCCGCGACAAGCGCTGGATTTGCTCTATACATTGCAAACTCGCCTGTGACGCGAGGCGTTACATACTGTTAGAATCCCGCGCGGTTTGGGATGCTCTCGGCTTTTAGCCTGGCCGGGCTGTTTTTCGAGCCGCGTGAAAACGCAGCGAACCAAGGGTAGGTGGCAGGCGACGCAGTCCGACTGCCTCAAGGTCACCCACCAAAAGCACGTGTTTTCATAGGGCCGGGAAACCTCCCGAACCTGGCAACCCTGTCTGGAAGGGCTCTGCCGCAGCCGCCTGAGGAGAAAATTAGAAATGACCTTCGTCGTCACCGACAACTGCATCAAGTGCAAGTACACCGACTGCGTAGAAGTCTGTCCGGTGGACTGCTTTTACGAAGGCCCCAACTTCCTGGTGATTCACCCGGACGAATGCATCGACTGCGCGCTCTGCGAGCCTGAATGCCCTGCCGTCGCCATTTTCTCGGAAGACGAGATCCCGGCCGGTATGGAAAACTTCATCGAGCTCAACGCCGAACTTGCCGAGGTGTGGCCCAACATCACCGAGAAGAAAGACGGTATGCCCGATGCTGCCGACTGGGATGGCAAGAAAGGCAAGATCGAACATCTGGAACGCTGATCTCCAGACAGACAAAAGGCCCTTTCAAGGGCCTTTTTTTGAAATTTGTCCCGTCCTGAATAAGGTTTACACCTTCTGACCTTTCCTCAGGAGGACTCAATGGATTCGGGTAAAGGGCGCAGCCAGCGCGATTACACGCTAGCCTTTAAATTATCGGTCGTAGATCAGGTTGAAAAAGGCGAGTTGAGTTATAAAGAAGCCCAACGACGCTATGGCATCCAAGGCCGGTCGACGGTGCTGGTCTGGTTACGAAAGCACGGTCGACAGGATTGGAGCCAAGGCGCATCAATTCGAGAGCAGAGGAGCAGGTCCATGACCGAGCCAACCCTCCCGCCGACACCCGAGCAGCGGATTAAAGAGCTTGAAGAACAGCTGGAGCTGAGCAATCAGAAGGCTCAGTTCTTTGAAGCCGTCGTCAACGTTCTGAAAAATGACTACGGCGTTTCTGTCGTAAAAAAGCCACCCGGCAAGTCCTCTCGCAAGGGCAAATCCAAGACCTGAGCATTACCAGGGCTTGCCTGTTCATGGGTATTTCGCGCCAAGCGTATTACAAGCGTAATCGCGCTTTTGACGCGAGAGTCTGCCAAGACCAAGAGGTGGTGGACTTCGTCCTGGAAAAGCGGCGTCGCCAGCCCAGGTTGGGAACGCGCAAGCTGCACTACTTGATGAGCGTCGAAGCTCCTGCGTCGTTGTGCGTGGGTAGAGATCGTATGTTTACTATCCTTCGTGGTGCGCGCGAGCTGGTTCCGCGTAAACGGGCTTATCACAAGACCACTCATAGCCATCATCGCTTCCGTCGCCACCCCAACCTGCTCAAAGCAGGTCCAGAACAAGTCGTGGCCAATGGACCCGAACAGGTCTGGGTTGCAGACATAACCTATCTGCCTACGCAGGAAAGCGTGGCCTACGTGAGCCTTGTGACAGATGCGTACTCACGTAAGATCGTTGGCCATCACGTGCATGAGAGCCTGCATGCCCAATCGGTGATGAAGGCACTGGAAAAAGCGGTAGGAGAGCGAAAAACCGATCAGATGCTGATTCATCATTCAGATCGCGGCGCCCAGTACTGCTCCGATCTCTATCAGCAGCTGCATACCAGGCATGGAGTCCGGTGCTCGATGACTGATGGCTATGACTGTTATCAGAACGCTATGGCCGAGCGAGTAAACGGGATTTTGAAGACCGAGTTTCTACTCCATCGGCCTAAAGACTTGGCAGATGCAGTGAAAATGGTTGACGAATCGGTGCAGATCTACAATGGGGAGCGGCCACACTTATCCCTGAAATACAAAACGCCAGATGCGGTGCATCGGGCGTTTTGAGCGTGAAACAGGTGTAAACCTATTTCAGGACTAGACAATTCACTTTTGCATAGACGAAAAAAAGGGGCGGTATGACCCGCCCACATTTTGTCCTTAATCCCTGTATTCCCTTGTCATCGTCCTGATGAATCGCTTCCCGCGATGTCCTGACCGTCATCCTTGATGGCCTGTGCCTGTCCGTTGGCACAGCTTCGATAGTAGAGATTTAACCTCACAGAGCAACACCCGAAACGCTCCAGAATATTTCTGCAGTAGCACGCCTGAAAAATAAAAATGCTTTTAAATCATGAGCTTGCCAATAAAAAAACGACTGCATGACGACAAGTCTCACCCTTGATACCTAGATAACTTACAACACGCGTGCGCGATGACTTACAAGGTTTGCACACCGCCCACCCGATCACGCCCCGTGCTGCCGGCAACAACGGCATCACCGGGCAAATGGCCTCGAACGATTGAAATGACGAAAGACATACAAAAAAGCCGATATACACATCATGTGTTATATCGGCTTCGGGTTTACGCGGTGGGAGGTTTACTGGAAGAGTGACTCGCTGGACAGGCCGTTCTTTTCGAGGATCTCACGCAGGCGTTTCAGCCCTTCAACCTGTATCTGCCTTACACGCTCGCGCGTCAGACCGATCTCAAGCCCTACATCTTCAAGCGTGCTGCTTTCGTGCCCGCGCAAACCGAAGCGGCGGATGACGACCTCACGCTGCTTTTCGGTGAGCTCGGATAGCCACTGGTCAATGCTCTGCGACAGATCATCATCCTGCAGCAACTCGCAGGGGTCGGTCGGACGGTCATCAGTCAGGGTGTCGAGCAGGGTCTTGTCCGAGTCAGGTCCCAGAGATACGTCCACCGACGATACGCGCTCGTTAAGGCCCAGCATGCGCTTGACCTCTCCTACCGGTTTTTCCAGCAGGTTGGCGATCTCTTCAGGGGATGGCTCGTGATCGAGCTTCTGGGTCAGCTCTCTGGCTGCACGCAAGTAGACGTTCAGCTCTTTGACCACGTGAATCGGCAACCGGATGGTCCGGGTCTGATTCATGATCGCACGCTCGATGGTCTGACGAATCCACCAGGTGGCGTAAGTAGAGAAGCGGAAGCCGCGTTCGGGATCGAACTTTTCAACGGCGCGGATCAAGCCAAGGTTGCCCTCTTCGATCAGATCCAGCAATGAAAGACCACGATTGACGTAACGCCTGGCGATTTTAACCACCAGCCGCAGATTGCTCTCAATCATGCGTTTGCGCCCGGCCGGATCTCCACTTTGCGACAACCGCGCAAAATGCACTTCTTCTTCCGGAGACAGCAGAGGGGAAAACCCGATTTCATTGAGGTACAGCTGGGTAGCATCGAGCGCCCGCGTGTAATCAATGTATTTGTGTTGTTTGAGCGACGTTGATTGCTTGGCCTTGGTGCGTCCCGAGGCAGCAGCAGGCTGCTTCTCGTTTGACGCTTCCTTCAGGACAATGCCGGCTTCCATAAGGAGCACTTCATCATCGATGTCAAACTCCGGCGCTTCGTTGCCAAGAGCCATTGTTTTAGTCCTTTGGTGAGTTCGACCTCAAGCTCCAGTGCCGCCTGGTTCCATGGCAACACGTGAGCCTGTTCCTATTTACGTCAGGAACAGGCTGGCAACTATCAACGGCGTGGCAAGAATCCCAATGGATCTACAGGTTTCCCTTGGCGGCGAATCTCAAAATGCAGTTTCACCCGGTCAGTTCCTGTTGACCCCATCTCGGCAATCGTCTGCCCTGCCTTGACCTGTTGCCCCTCCCGTACTAACAACCTGCGATTATGACCGTAGGCACTGACGTAGGTGTCGCTGTGTTTGATGATGATCAATTCGCCGTAGCCCCGTAATCCACTTCCGGCGTAAACAACTGAACCATCAGACGCTGCCAAAACAGGCTGTCCCAAATCACCAGCGATATCAATTCCTTTATTCAAACTGCCGTTTGAGGAAAATTTACCTATCAAAATGCCACTGGAAGGCCAGGTCCAACCCGTAGGAGACTTGCCCGCCGGGCCTGTGCCGGTGGTCGCGGAGGGAGGTATCACCACAGGTACAACCGTGATCGGCTTGGAAATAACCGTGGTTTTGACCGAGCCCGAGCTGCTCGTGCTGGTCGATGTGGTCGTCACCGGACGTGTACCGGAAGGCCCTGAAGCGACCTCGGATGTTGAAGAGGAGCGTCCGTCAAAGCGAATTGTCTGACCTGGTTTGATGGTAAACGGCTCCGGGATCTGATTGCGCGCCGCCAGCGCTTTCCAGTCCCAGCCGTAACGGAATGCAATCGAAAAGAGCGTGTCACCGCGCCTGACGACATACTGACCGGTGGTCACTGTCGGACGTTGCGCTACGGTGTTGCCGTTGCGATCGACCACGCGAACGCCGCCCGAGGGCGAGCTGGAGCAGCCGACCAAAAGGACACTGAGAGCAATGCCAATCACCAGACGCTGAAAATTTCTTGAAGACCTGAGCTGCTGAATGACTGTGAGACTCACCCGCCACTCCCTTTTACCGGTGACTGAATTCAAAAAGATGCCTATTGTGCCGTAATAGCGACGGGCAGCCAGTGATTAAGCGCTGAAACGTTGTTATGTATCAATCAGCTACATGAAATGATGCCATCAGGCCATTTAACATTTCGGGCCGCGCGCTGTAGACCGAGGACTGACGCCAGAATTCACTCGCGGGTGCAGACAATCTTTACGCAATCGGCCCATTGAGCAGCGGGACGAAGCGCACAGCGCCGAGTACATGCCGGGAAAAACCGTTTTCTTCACGAATGATCAGCATCAGTTGCTGAACCTCGCCAGCCCCCACCGGTATGACCAGCCGGCCTCCGGGGGCCAGTTGATCGAGCAGCGCCTGCGGCACATCGGTCGCGACTGCCGTCACGATGATGCCGTTGTAGGGCGCCAACGCCGGCCAGCCCTCCCAGCCGTCGCCCCAGCGGAAAACCACGTTGCGCAGGTTGAGTTCGACCAGCCGTTCCTTGGCGCGGTCCTGAAGGCCCTTGATGCGCTCGACCGAAAACACCCGCTCCACCAGTTGCGACAGCACGGCGGTCTGATAGCCGGAACCGGTGCCGATCTCCATGACCTTGTCGAGCGGCCCGGCTGCCAGCAGCAGCTCGCTCATCCGCGCAACCATGTAAGGCTGGGAAATGGTCTGGTTGTGACCGATTGGCAGTGCAGTGTCTTCATAGGCGCGATGCGCCAGCGCTTCATCGACAAACAGGTGCCGGGGCGTCTTGCGGATAACGTCCAGCACACGCTGGTTGGCGATGCCTTCTTCGCACAGACGCTGAATCAGGCGCTCGCGGGTTCGCTGCGAGGTCATCCCGATCCCGCGTCGTAGTAGATCATCCTGCTCGCGAGACATCAGCGCCGCCCCTCCAGCCAGTTGTTCAGGCTGCTGAAGCCGTCCTGATAGGTGCGATCCAGCTGCAACGGGGTGATCGACACATAACCCTGCATGACCGCATGAAAGTCGGTCCCGGCACCGCCGTCCTCGACGTCGCCGGCAGCAGCGATCCAGTAACCGGCGCGACCCCGCGGATCGACCACCTTGACCGGCGCCGCAGCGCGGGCACGGTGGCCCAATCGGGTCAGTTGAATGCCGCGGATATGCTCCAGCGGCAGGTTCGGAATATTCACGTTCAGTACCGTGCGGGGTGGCAGGTCGAATTGCTCGTGGGCCTCGACCAGCAAACGCGCATAATGCGCCGCCGTCGCCAGGTTATCCGGCTGACGGGACAAAAACGAAAAAGCAAACGAGGGACGCTGCAGAAAACGCCCTTCAAGCGCTGCGGCGACCGTTCCGGAATACAGTACATCGTCGCCCAGATTGGCACCCAGATTGATGCCTGAAACCACCATCCCGGGCTCTCGCTCCAGCAGCCCGTGAATCCCCAGGTGCACGCAGTCGGTCGGCGTACCGTTGAGACTGATGAAGCCATTAGCCAGGGTTTGCGGGTGCAACGGCCGATCAAGTGTCAGCGAACTGCTGGCACCACTCTTGTCTTGATCAGGCGCGATCACCACGCACTCGGTATAGTCCGCCAGCGCCGCATAGAGCGCTGCGAGACCGGGCGAGTTCACCCCGTCATCATTTGATATCAGAATACGCATGGGCTGTCCGTCTGCCCAACCGGCACCAGATCAACGAGTTCGCGCACCAAAACAGTGGCAAAGCATCCGGGCGGAAGGACGAATTCCAGTTGCAGAATGTCAGGCTCGGGATAATGCCACGTCAGCCGCCCAATGGGCAGTCGCAGGATGCGACGTTCGTGCTCCATGCCGGCCCTGACCAGCCAGTCGCGCAGCACCGACTCATCGTTGGCGATGGCGTTTTCCAGCGCTGCGGTGGCACCGCCAGCTGGCGATGGGCCTTCACCCCACTGCGGGCCGGTGGGATGGAGGTCGAGAATGGCCAGTCGGGGGTCGCTGCATTCATCAACATCAGCCGGGAAAAAGCTGCGGCTGTCAGTGAACGCCAGCAAATCGCCTACCTGAGCCTTCTGCCAGCTGCCATCGGCAACACGCGCTGCCAAGACACGATTGAACAGGTAGCTGCGCGCGGTGGACAACAGCCGCGAACGCACTGCACGTTGTTCAGGCAGCGCCTTACGGCCTGCGTAATCGCGCGCCTCGCCCAGATTGCCGCCCTGATAGCCGAAACGCTGCACACCGAAATAGTTGGGTATGCCCTGCAGGGCGATGGTTTCAAGGCGTTGATTCAACGCCTCCTTGTCACCCTCCAGTTGGGTCAGCCTGAGCGTGAAACCATTGGCGGCGTGGGCACCGCGCTGCAACTTGCGCTTGTGTCGCCCGCTCTTGAGAATCTGCAGCGTAGCGTCCTGCGCGGCCGAAAGGTCCGGATCGGCCTTGCCCGGCAGCTGAATGCTGAACCATTGACGGGTCAGCGCCTGGCGGTCTTTCAACCCGGCATAACTGACCGTACGCAACTGAACACCCGCGGCACGTGCCAGCCTGCGAGCGGCTTCCTCGGTGTTCAGGCCGCGCTTTTCGACCCACAGCCACAAGTGCTCGCCATCGCCGGACAGCGGGATGTCGAGTACTTCGTCAACCTGAAAGTCTTCGGCTGTTGCCTTCAGGGCTGCACGCCCCAGTGCATCGCCGTACGCCCGCGGCCCCAGCAGTTCGAGTTCGTTCATGCGCGCAGCAACAACGCGACAGCATGCACCGCAATGCCTTCTTCACGGCCGGTGAAGCCGAGTTTTTCCGTGGTCGTCGCTTTCACGTTCACCTGATCCAGCTCCACCAGCAGATCCTCGGCGATCAACGCACGCATGGCATCAATGTGCGGTGCCATTTTCGGTGCCTGGGCGACAATGGTGGCGTCGACATTGCCGACCTTCCAGCCTTTGCCGTGGATCTGCTTGAGCACATGACGCAGCAATACGCGGCTGTCAGCGCCTTTGAATTGCGGGTCTGTGTCGGGAAAGTGTTTGCCGATGTCGCCCAGCGCTGCCGCGCCCAATAGCGCATCGCTCAGCGCATGCAGCAGGACATCGCCATCGGAGTGGGCCAGCAGGCCGAACCCGTGTGCAATCCGCACGCCGCCCAAGGTAATGAAATCGCCTTCAGCGAAACGGTGCACATCATAGCCATGGCCAATACGCATAAAAAAACGCCCTGAAAAAAGTCAGGGCGTGATTCTACCTGCTTTGGCGCGCGTTAGCTGTTCAAGGCTGCAGCGTGATGCCTCAGATGGTCTTCGATGAAACTGGCGATGAAGAAATAGCTGTGGTCATAGCCAGGCTGCATCCGCAGTGTGAGCGGATAATGCGCAGCCTTCGCGGCCTGAACCAAAACCTCTGGCTTGAGCTGATTGAGCAGAAAATCGTCACGATCACCCTGATCAACCAGCGTCGGAAGTTTTTCCGCAGCCTCGGCAATCAACACGCTGGCATCCCATTCACGCCAGCGCGAGCGGTCTTCGCCCAGATAACGCGAGAATGCCTTCTGGCCCCACGGGCAATCGATCGGATTGCTGATCGGCGAAAATGCCGACACCGATTTGTAGCGACCCGGATTGCGCAAGGCACACACCAGCGCGCCGTGACCACCCA